>NZ_JBFBBN010000052.1:0-72003 GCF_040682715.1 Amycolatopsis sp. NPDC051128
CGGACCGGCCGACAGATCATTGGCCAGACACCACGGTCGGTGGCGTTCCGAGTCAAACCGGACCGGTGACCTCGCCCCCACATCCTCACAGTGGCATTCGGTGCATCCACCGCACCCAATGTGGCGTTGGGTGCGTCCAGCGCACCCAATGTGGCGTTGGGTGCGTCCAGCGCACCCAAAGTGGCATTCGGTGCATCCACCGCACCCAACGCCACATTGGGGCGCTTCCTAGGAGCCCGCGCCGCCGAGGCTCTCCAGCAACGTCCGCAGCGTCGCGGCCAGCTCCTCCCGCTGCTCGCCACCCAGCGCGGCCAGGATCCGGTGTTCGGTCGCCACGTGATCGGGCAGGGCGCGGTCGATCAGCTCACCGCCGGCGTCGGTCAGCTCGACGCGCACCCCGCGGCCGTCGGCTTCGTTCGGGGTGCGCTTGACCAGCCCGCGGGCCTCCAGCTTGTCGAGCCGCTGGGTGACGGCCCCGGACGTGACCATCGCCGAGCGCATCAGCTCCGTCGGGGTCAGCCGGTAGGGCGGCCCGCTGCGGCGCAGCGTCGCGAGGACGTCGAACGTCGCGCGGTCCAGGCCATGGCGGGCGAAGGTGCGGCGGAGCTCCGTGTCGACGAGCGCGCTGAGCCGCGTCAGCCGGCCGATCACTCCCATCGGCGAGACGTCGAGGTCGGGACGCTCGGCGTGCCACTGCTCCAGCACGCGGTCCACGTGGTCGGCCATCGCCCGAGCGTAACCGATTCCTTAGCGGTAAGTGAGTACTGGTCATTTATCTTAGCGCTGAGCTAAACTGTCTTAGTGCTAAACAATCGACTCTCCCTCCTGCTGGTCACCGCGCTGGCGCCCGCGATCTGGGGCACCACGTACCTCGTCACGACCGAACTCCTCCCGCCCGGCCGCCCGCTGCTCGCCGCGGTGATCCGGGCGCTGCCCGCCGGGCTGCTCCTGGTCGCCCTCACCCGCCGCCTGCCGAGCGGCGGCTGGTGGTGGCGCTCGCTCGTGCTCGGCACGCTGAACATCGGGGCCTTCCTGGCGTTGCTGTTCGTCGCCGCCTACCGGCTGCCGGGCGGGGTCGCCGCGACGCTCGGCGCCCTGCAGCCGCTGCTCGTCGCGGGCCTGTCCACCGGCCTCCTGGGCGAACGCCTGACCCGCCGCACCGTCCTCGCCGGCGCCGCGGGCGTGGCCGGGGTCAGCCTGCTGGTCCTGCGGTCCGACGCGCGACTCGACGCGCTCGGCGTCGCCGCCGCGGCCGGCGGCGCGGTCGTCATGGCCATCGGCGTCGTGCTGAGCAAGCGCTGGACGTCGCCCGCGCCGCTGCTGGCGACGACCGGCTGGCAGCTCGTCGCCGGCGGGCTGGTCCTCGTGCCGGTCGCCCTCGCCGTCGAAGGCCCGCCGCCGGCCGTGCTGTCCGGCGCGAACCTCGCGGGCTACGGCTACCTCGCGCTGATCGGCGCCGCGCTCTCCTACAGCCTGTGGTTCCGCGGGATCCGCGCGCTGTCCCCCACGCACGTGACGTTCCTCGGGCTGCTGAGCCCGGTCGTCGCGACCCTGCTCGGCTGGCTGGTGCTCGGCCAGCGGCTGACGGCGTGGCAGCTGCTCGGCGCCGCGATCGTGCTCGCCGCCGTCGTCTTCGCGCAGCGCCGGGCGTTGGGCCGGACGGAGGCTGATAAATATCAGCCTTTGACAACCGCTCACCGGGCCACCGACTCTGAAATGGTCTGAACAACTTGCGATCATCGGCCTCGACGAGGAGGCGCCCGTGCGCACCAGTTCTTCCTTCCGGCGGCGGTGGACCACCCTGGCCGCGGCGGCCGCCGTCGCCGCCGGGCTCACCACCGCCGTCGCCCCGGCCGCCGACGCGGTCCCCGCCACCATCCCGCTGAAGATCACCAACAACTCCGGCCGCGGCGACCCGGTGTACCTCTACGACCTCGGCACGAACCTGGCGACCGGGCAGCAGGGCTGGGCCGACGCCGGCGGCACGTTCCACGCCTGGCCCGGCGGCGCGGTACCGCCGATCCCGGCGCCGGACGCGTCGATCCCCGGACCGGCCAACGGCCAGTCGATCACCATCCGGATCCCGAAGTTCTCCGGCCGGATCTACTTCTCCTACGGCCAGAAGCTGGTGTTCAAGCTCGCCACCGGCGGGCTGGTGCAGCCGGCGATCCAGAACCCGTCCGACCCGAACGTGAACATCCTCTTCAACTGGTCGGAGTACACGCTCGACGACGGCGGGCTCTGGATCAACAGCACGCAGGTGGACATGTTCTCGGCGCCGTACGCGGTCGGCGTGCAGCCGGCAGGCGGCACCACGAAGAGCACCGGGCACCTGAAACCGGGCGGCTACAACGGTTTCTACAACGCGCTGCGCGGTCAGCCGGGCGGCTGGGCCAACCTGATCCGCACGCGGTCCGACGGCACGGTCCTGCGCGCGCTCGCCCCGAGCCACGGCATCGAGGCCGGCGCCCTGCCCGCGAACGTGCTGCAGGACTACATCGACCGCGTCTGGACGAAGTACAGCTCGTCGACGCTGACCGTGACCCCGGTCGCGGACCAGCCGGGCGTGAAGTACTACGGCCGCGTTTCGGGCAACGTCATGAACTTCACCAACACCTCCGGTGGGTTCGTGACGGCGTTCCGGAAACCGGACTCCGACAGCGTTTTCGGCTGCTACAAGAACCTCGACGCGCCGAACGACGTCCGCGGCCAGATCTCGCGCACGCTGTGCGCGGGCTTCAACCGCTCGACGCTGCTGACGAACGCGAACCAGCCCGACACCAGCTCGGCCGGGTTCTACCAGGACGTCGTCACCAACCACTACGCGCGCAAGATCCACGCGCAGATGGCCGACGGCAAGGCCTACGCGTTCGCCTTCGACGACGTCGGCCACCACGAATCCCTGGTCAACGACGGAAACCCGGCGACGGCGTACCTGACGCTCGACCCGTTCGACTAGAGGCGCACCACTTCCGGCGCCACCGGGGTGTCCCCCAGCCACGTGCACTCCTCGGTGCGCGCCGGAACGGGCACAGCCCGGCCCGTCTTCACCACCACCACCGGCCGGCCGCAGGCGACCAGTTCCACCACGAGCACCGGCACGACGAGCACCGCGGTCCGCATCCGCATGATCGGCTCACCCCGTTTTGTCTCCACCACTCCCACCGGGCACACGAGGTCCGCCGCGGGCCGGTTCAGCGCGAACGGGTGACTTCCCGCCCGTAACTCGCGTGATTCCAGCCGTAACTCACGTGATTGGGGCCGGAACTCGCGAGTTACGGCCCCAATCACGCGAGTTACGGCCCCAATCACGCCGGTTACGGGTCCGATCACGCGAGTTACGGCTTCCAGCACGCCGGTCCCGCACCGGCGCGGTCATGATGGACGGGTGCGGATCACGGCCTGGTGGCGCGGTATCAGCCCACGGCGTCGCCTGCTGATGAGCGGCGTCGCCGTCGCCGTGGTGGCCGCGCTCGTCGCGACCGTCGTCGCCACCTCCGGCACCGGCGCGGCGCCGCGGGCCGGGACCCCCGACCAGAACCGGCCGGGCCCGGTGCTCCTCGTCCCCGGCTACGGCGGCGGGCAAGGCGCGCTCAACGCCCTCGCCGCGCGGATCCGGCAGACCACCGGCCGCGCCACCGAAGTGCTCACCCTCGCCGGCGACGGCACCGGCGACCTGGTGGAACAGGCCGGCGTCCTGGCCGAAGCCGTCGAACGGGCCTACGCGGGCGGCGCGCCTTCGGTCGACGTCGTCGGGTACTCCGCGGGCGGTGTCGTGGCCCGGCTGTGGGTCGCCCGGGTGGGCGGCGAACACCAGGCCCGCCGCGTGGTCACGCTCGGCGCGCCGATGCACGGCACCGGCCTGGCCGCGGCGGGCGGCGCGCTCGCGCCCGGCGCGTGCCCCACCGCGTGCCGCCAGCTGGCCCCGGGCAGCACGCTGCTGCAGGAGCTGGCGAAGGAGCCGATCCCGCCGGCGCTGCCCTGGCTGTCGGTCTGGACCGAACGGGACGAAACGGTCACCCCGCCGGACTCGGCCCGGCTCGACGGCGCCGTCAACGTGGCCCTGCAACGGGTCTGCCCCGGAAACCGGGCCGCCCACGGCGACCTGCCCACCGACCCCGCCGTCACCGAGCTCGTCCTCCAGGCCCTCGGTACCGGGCCGCTCGAAGCACCGACGGAGTGCCTCAGCTCGTGACGTCCTTGGTGGCGAAGTTCGCCCACGCCGCACCGAAGAACACCACGATGTACCCCGCCTGCAGCAGCAACCCGTGGTCGATGTTCCGCCACAGCACCGGATCGCGGAAGAAGTCGATCCACGACAGCCAGTAGTGCGTCGGCAGATAGGGCTTCACCGACGCCGCCGCGTCGAGGGTCTCCAGCACCGAGCTGGTGATCAGCACGGCCAGCCCGCCCAGCGCGGCACCGAGCGCCGAATCGGTCACCGTGGAGAGGAAGACGGTGACCGCGGCGAACCCGAGCATCGACACCACGATGTAGCTCACCGCGCCCAGCAGCCGCCAGCCCAGCCCGGACGAGCTGAGCGACTGCCCCGACAACGACGTCACGCCGGCCGGCTGCCCGCCGGGGCCCGCGATGCCCGGGGCGCCGCCGGTGCCGAACAGGACCACTCCGAGCACCAGCGACGTCAGCACGACGATCACGATCGCCGCGGTCACGTACACGGCGAGCGCGACCATCTTCGCGGCCAGCAGCCGCGTCCGGCCGACGGGCCGCACCAGCAGGTAGCGCAGGGTCCCGGCGGACGCCTCGCCCGCGATCGAGTCGCCCGCGGTGACCGCGACCGCGATCGGCAGGAACAACGGCAGGACCAGCGCGAGCGCGGCGGCGGGGTACAACGCGCCGTCGTTCACCACCGCGGACAGGAACGCGCCGCCCTGCCCGGGCGGCGGCGCGAAGTCGGCCGTCGCCAGGAAGACGCCGACGATCGCGGGCAGCAGGCAGAGCAGCAGCACGCTGACCCACGCCCGCGGCCGCAGCGCGAGTTTCCGCAGCTCGACGCCGATCATCCCGCGGCCCCGAACCGGTCCGACCCCGGACCTGTGACGTCGAGGACGACCTGCTCCAGCGTCCGCTGCTCGGCGTGGATGGACGTCACGCGCACCCCGGCTTCGACGAGCAGCGCGTTCAACGCCGCCGGGTCGCCGTGCCGGATGACCAGGCGGTCGCCGTCGCGGGACTCGAGCTGCCCGTCGAGGACCGCGGCCGCCGCCGCGGCGTCCGGCGTGCCCACCAGCACCCGGCCGGTGGCTGCCCGCAGCGTCCCCAGGTCCTCCTCCAGCACCAGCCGGCCCCGGTCGACGACGCCGACGCGCGTGCACAGCTGCTCCACTTCGGCCAGCAGGTGGCTGGACAGGAACACCGTGGTGCCGCCCGCGTTCAGCTCGGTGAGCAGCTCGCGGATCTCCTTGATGCCCTGCGGATCGAGGCCGTTCGTCGGTTCGTCCAGGATCAGCAGCCGCGGCCGCCGCAGCAGCGCGCCGGCGAGCCCCAGCCGTTGCCGCATGCCCAGCGAATACGCCTTCACCGGCCGCTGGTCGACCCCGCCCAGCCCGACCTGCTCGAGGGCTTCGTCGATCCGGCGGCGCCGCGTCCGCCGCCCGCCCCCGCGCCCGGCGGCGTCGAGCAGCGCCAGGTTCCGCGGCCCGGACAGGTGCGGGTACGCGGCCGGGCCCTCGACGAGCGCGCCGACGTCCGGCAGCACCTCGGCGACCCGCTTCGGCACCGGCTTGCCGAGCACCTCGATCTCGCCGCTGGTGGCGTACACCAGGCCGAGGAGCATCCGGACCAGCGTGGTCTTGCCCGAGCCGTTCGGGCCGAGGAAGCCGTAGCGGTCGCCTTCGCGGACCTCCAGGCCGACCGCGTCGACGGCGACGGTGCGGCCGTACCGCTTGGTCAGCGCGCGCGTGACGATCATCGGCCGCTCCGGCGGAGCCGGGACAGCTCGTCCGCGACCGTGCGCAGCACCGCGGGCGTCACCGGCCCGGCCAGCAGGTACGAGCGGCGGGAGACGGACGAGCGGACGATCGCGAGCGACAACGGCGTGATCGTCAGCTGCACCACGGTGCCGGCGGCCAGCTTGGCCGGCACCGCGCCGGCCTTCCCGGCCGCGTCGCTCGCCGCGTCGGCCACGTTCCGCGGCACGGCGATCACCGCGAAGGCGGCCAGCCCGGAACCGTAGAGGGCGGCGCCCTCGACCCCGCCGAAGTCCGACGACGCCACCCGGCGTCCGGCCAGCGTCGCCGGCAGCGGCACCTGGCCCAGCGCGCCGAGCACGTTCGTGACGTCCGGCGCGCTCGCGATGCTGAACCCGGAGCCGGGCACGGGCCGCGGCGCCTCGACGACCGGCGTCGTCTGCGCCAGTTCCCGGAACTCGGTGACCAGGATCGGGGCCCGCTGCCCCCGGGCGGTCACCTCGACCCGCACCGGCAGCCCGGTCGCCGGGTCCGCCCAGACGTCGACCTGCCCGATCGTCGTGTCCGGATCGGCGGGGACGAGCCGGAGTCCCGACGCGTCGACGCCGGCGACGCGCCGCGCGGGCAGCACGCTCACCGGGTCGTCCTTCGCCGCCCGGAGGATCCGCCGGGCCAGCTCGGGCGGCAGCAGGTCCCCGGCGCGCGGCAGCCGGACGGTCGGTTCGCCGACCAGCTCGGTCAGGGTGCCGGCGCCGTAGTCCCACGTGTACTCGCCGTCGGGCAGCCGGTAGACGTCGTGCTCGCCGGCGGTGGTGAGGACGTCGACGCGGTAGCGGTCGGGCGCGGCGTACCACGCGCGCATCGCCGTCCGGCCGGCGAAGAGCGCGCCGACGTCGGCGAGGTTCGGCAGCTCCGGCAGGGCGAGCGAACCGGAGCTTTCGGCGTACCCCTGGTACGGCCGCCCGGCGGACCCCAGCACGAGCGCGCGCAACCGGGCCGGGTCGATCGGCTCCGCGGCCGGCGGCAGCGCGGCGACGACCAGCGGCACGGAAACCAGCACCGCGGCCACGGCGGCGACGACCGCCCACCGGCGCCGCTTTTCGTGCCGCACCACCGAGGGCGTCATCCGGCATCACCTCTGCGTTCCTTTGTACGCCATGGCACCGCGCCCAGGGCTATGGTCGAAGGGTGACGACCCCCGTTCATGCTGCTGTCCTGAGCTAGTTCCCGCTCCGGCAATCACGTATGCCCGCTCCCCAGCGGGTTCTTCGTCGTGTCCGCAGCAAAGAACGGAAACCCCTTTCCCGTGCCTCACCTCGTCGTGCCCGGCGAACCCGATCGCCGGCTCTTTTCCCCGCCTTCACGCCACGCCGTCGTCGCCGACGACCGGCTCTCCGCCGACGCCGCCCTCCGCACGGTTTCCGCCGGCGCCGCGCTCCTCTGGCGCGGCGGCTACCCGGCCGCGCGGCGCTTGCTCGACGCCGTGAACCGGCGGATCCCCGCCCCGCCACCGGACGACTACCCCGCCTACCGGGCGCACCGCGCCCGCCGGGCTCGGCTGCTCTCCCTGCTGTACGTGCCGCTGGACCCGGGGCACGTCGTCCCGCTGCGCCGGGCGCCGGACGTCCGCGCCGCGTGCACCGCGGTCCACGGCCCACTGGAAGTCCCCGCGGCGATGCCGCTGCGGGAGCTGCTCGGGGTCCTGAGCGCCGCGGAATGGCGGCGGAAGGGCCTCTTCGTCCCCGCCCTCGGCGCGCGGATCCACCCGCACTACGGCGTCTTCGCGCCGGTGCGGCAGGAGTACGTGGACCTGGTCGCCGAAACGCCGTTACCCGCGTCGGCGCTGGCGTTCGACATCGGCACCGGCACCGGCGTGCTCGCCGCGGTCCTCGCCTGCCGCGGGGTGCGGCGGGTGGTGGCGACGGACGCCGACCCCCGCGCCGTCGCGTGCGCGACCGGCAACCTGGCCCGGCTCGGGTTCGGCGAGCGCACCGAAGTCGTGCTGACCGACCTGTTCCCGCCCGGCCGGGCACCGCTGGTGGTGGGCAACCCGCCGTGGCTGCCGGGCCGGCCGCGCACGCCGCTCGACCACGCGGTGTACGACCCGGGCAGCCGGATGTTGCGCGGCTTCCTGGATCGGGCGCGCAGGCACCTCACCCCGGACGGCGAGGCTTGGCTGGTGCTGTCGGACCTGGCCGAGCACCTGGGGCTGCGCTCGCGAAGTGAGCTGCTCGGCTGGATCGCGTCGGCGGGCCTCCGGGTCGGCGGCCGGACCGACGCCACCCCACGGCATCCCCGCGCGCTCGACCCGGCCGACCCGCTGCACCGGGCGCGGGCCGCCGAAGTCACGTCGCTGTGGCGGCTGCGGCCCGGCTAGTCCACAGTGGACGGCTGACGTGACGTCAGGCCCGCGACCGCCGCCACCGCTTCCCGGGTCTCCCGGACGTTGTGGGCGCGGAAGACGGCGGCGCCGGCGCGCGCCGCGATCGCCGTGGCCGCGATCGTGCCCGCCAGGCGGTCGTGGGCTTCGACGTCCAGGGTCTCGCCGATCAGGTCCTTGTTCGACAGCGCGACCAGCACCGGCCAGCCGGTGGCCACCAGCCGGTCGAAGTGGCGGAGCAGCTCGAGGCCGTGGCGGGTGCTCTTGCCGAAGTCGAACGTCGGGTCGACGAGCACGCCGCCGCGCGGCACCCCGGCGGCCACGGTCCGCTCGGCCGCCGTCGTCAGCTCGGCGACCACGTCCGCGACGACGTCGTCGTAGCGGGGCCAGAACGGGCGGGCGGGCGTCGGCGCGGGATACGGGTCGGTCCGCACCGGCATGCCGCCCACGTGGGAGCAGACGTAGCCCGCGCCGAACTCGGCCGCCACCTCGACCAGCTCCGGGTCGGTGCCCGCCCACGTGTCGTTGAGCAGGTGGGCGCCCGCCTCGCAGACCCGGCGCCCGACCTCGTGGCGCCAGGTGTCGACGCTGACGACCAGGCCGGGGTGCCGCTCCCGCACCTCGGCGACGAACGGCGCCACCCGGTCGATCTCCTCGTCGACGTCGACCTCGGGGCCCTCGCCCGCCTTCACCCCGCCGATGTCCACGATGTCGGCGCCCGCCGCGACCGCGCGGTCCACCGCTGCGCGCGCCGCGTCCCGGGCGAAGGTCGCGCCCTTGTCGTAGAACGAATCGGGCGTGCGGTTGACGATGGCCATGACCAGTGCGCGGTCGCCGGGCATGCGGCGCCCCCGGAAGACCATCTCCGGCCGGTGTGACGTCATGAGGTTCACCCTGCCAGGTCACGGCTCGGTCCGGAACGCCGCGTCCGCGGCCCCGAGCCGGTTATCCTCAGCGCGAAACCGAGCAGGGGGGACCGATGAGCACGACCAGCGAAGGCCCGGCCCGCGGCGACGCCGAGGCGATGATCGCCGAGGCCAAGAAGGCCCTGTGGGTGATGGTCGGCCTGCTGGCCGTGCTGTGGGTGGTCCAGCTCGTCAACGCCCCCACCGGCTACGGCCTGAGCCGGGAGTTCGGCATCGAGGCGCGCGACCCGGCGTCGCTGCCGGAGATCTTCAGCGCGCCGTTCATGCACTCCAGCTGGGGCCACATCGAAGGCAACTCGGGGCCGCTGTTCGTGTTCGGGTTCCTCGCCGCCTACCGCGGGGTGAAGAAGTGGCTCGGCGTGAGCGTGCTGATCATCGTGGCCAGCGGCCTCGGCGTCTGGTTCGTTTCGCCGTCGAACTCGGTCACGGTCGGCGCCAGCGGCCTGGTGTTCGGTTACTTCGGCTACATCATCGTGCGCGGGCTGTTCGACCGGCACCTGATCGACATCGTGATCGGGCTGGTGATGGCCTTGTGCTTCGCCTACCAGTTCGCGTCCCTGCTGCCGACCGAAGAAGGGGTCAGTTGGCAGGGGCACATGTTCGGCTTCGCCGGCGGCATCATCGGCGGCTGGCTCTTCCGCGACCGGCGGCCCAAGGCGGTCACCACCCCCGACGCGGCGACCACCCTGCTGCCGAAGGATCTCAGCTAGTCTCGCGGGTCGTCGCGGCCGCACGCCGGAGTCCCGCGCTGTGAAGTCGCTGTGGATCCCTTCCGCCGAGATGCCGTCCTGGCCCCGCTGTGGTGATCTGGACGGGTGGCGATCTCGATTCCCCGGCCCGCGCTCCTGGCCGCGGCGGCGGTGCTGGTGCTCGGCGCCGGCTTGACCGCCGGCGCGGACACGGCCGCCGACGACGCCTACGCGGCGGGCACGATCGCTTCCGCCCCGCCGGCGAAGACCGGTTCCGCGGTCGGGGCGTTGTTCGCGAAGGGCAGCCATTTCTGCACCGCGAGCGTCGTCCATTCCGGTGACGGCGACCTGGTCCTGACCGCCGCCCACTGCCTCCAGGACGGCATGGCTTTCGCCCCGGGCTATCACGACGGCGTGGCGCCGTTCGGAATGTGGACGGTGACCGGAGTCGCCGTCGCGGACGGCTGGACCTCGTCGGCCGACCCGGATCTGGATTTCGCGTTCCTCACCGTTCACCAGGCCGGAAACCCGGCTTCGCTGGAAAGCCTGACCGGGGCGAACGTGCTCGGCACCGAACGCGGATTCGAGCACCGGATCACGCTCACGGGCTACCCCGACACCACCGATTCCGCGGTGGTGTGCGAGGGAAACACCACAAGGTCGGACACTGATCAACTGCGCGTCGCCTGTCCCGGTTTTCCCGACGGCACCAGCGGCGGGCCGTGGGTCGCCGACGGCGCGGTCATCGGGGTGATCGGCGGCTACCAGCTCGGCGGCGACACCCCCGACGTTTCCTACAGCGCGTATTTCGACGACGACATCGCGAAGCTGTACGCCTCGGTCACCGCCTGAACCGCGAAACGGGCTCGCGTCCTTGGCGCAGGACACGAGCCCGGTCCACCTCTCGCGAACCCTCAGCAGGTCACGATGAGCCCGGTCAGCACCGAGCACGTCTTCGACGCGCTGTCGTTGGCACTGTTGGGATCCGCCGGCGAGCTGGCCGTCCGCACCGCGGTCGTGGTGTACGAACCGAGCGCCAGCAGGCCGCCGTTCACCGAGAACTTCGCCGTCGCCGAAGCACCCGAAGCCAGCGAAGCGACGTCGCAGTTCACCGTCCGGGTCGTGCCGACATGGGCGCAACCGGTTCCGCCCGCGAACGACAGGCCCGACGCATACGTTGCCACGACCCGGATCCCGGACGCGGCCGCCGGGCCGTTGTTCGTCACGGTCAAGGTGTAGTCGATGCTCGCGTTCAGCCCGCCGTGCCCGGCCGCGGCGAGCGCGACCTTGACGTCGGCGAGGCTCGACGGCGGGGCGATGGTGATGACCGGGCCGTCGAAGGTCTCGAAGGCGTAGTTGTCGCCGACGAACTGGTGCCGCAACGTGAACTGGCCCGGCGCCGCGGTGTCCTTGACGCGCAGGGTCCACACCGTGGTCTTCGTGCCGCCCGCCTCGAGGTCGCCGAACGCGGCGCGGTAACTGCTCCCGAACTGGAAGCAGCCGGCTGCCGTCGTGTTGGTGCAGGACACGACGTCGGCGACGTCGGTGATCGCGGTCGGCGAGCCGTAAATGGCGCCCTTCGCGTACGTGACCGTGAAATCGCGATCATTGTGAATCGTTTGCGTGACGGTGAATGTCTGTCCCGGGACCAGGGTGGTGGGACTGACTTCGACAGAACTCGTGGGCAGGGCCGCCTGCGCGGCGGGCGCCATCACGAGGAAAGCCGTGGCCAATGCGGCCACCGAGGACAGAATCGTGATCCGTCGCCAACTCATTTGCATAGTCGTGATCTCACTGTTCCAGTCCGGGGAATGCCGCTCTGACAGATGCTTCTTGACCATTCGTGGAAAAGCTGACGCTGAATAGTCGTCGCACTCCCGGAATTCGTTACCGCCATCCGGCGATGTCGCACACATCCGTCAGGAGGGACGCCAGCGACCGTTCATTTCGCCAGGACGCGGCGGTGGGCCCGGCAGGTCCGGGCCGCCTGCGGCCGACAACCCCTCGACGAGCAGCGCGAGGTACCGGCGCCGTAGCTGCGCGGTGCGCTCCGGGTCCTCGACGCGGATCGCGGCGCAGCACTCGAGGATCATGCCGAGGTCTTCGGCGACGGCGTCGCGGCGGAGGCGCCCGGTTTCGCGCGCCCGCTCGACCAGCCGGACCGACAGTTCGCCCGCGCGCCGCGCGTCCTCGCCCATCTCGGGCGTCGGGGTGAAGGTGCCCGCGAGGTGGACGGTCAGCGAGTGCACGTCGGCGTCCACGACCCGGTTGAGGAACGCGGTCAGCGCCGCCCAGCCGTCCGGCTCGGCCGCGGCGGCCTCGGCTTCGGCGATGTAGGTGCGGAGCCCGTCGTGGCAGAGCCGGCAGAGCAGCGTCTCCTTGCTCGGGTACCGCCGGTAGAGCGCGCTGATGCCGACGCCCGCGCGTTCGGCGACGTGCGAGATCGGCGCTTTCGGGTCCACCAGGAAGACCTGGCGGGCGGCATCGAGGATGACGACGTCGTTGCGGGCGGCCTGGCCGCGGCGGCCGGGCAGAGCGGTCTCGGACATGTCCCGAGATTAGCACTGGAACGGATCGTTCCGCTCTGCTACAGTTCGGAACGAAGCATTCCGTTCCAGTCTTGAGGAGCCAGCCATGACAGTCCCCGCCCTTCGCCCCTTCCGCGCCGAGATCCCCCAGTCCGCCCTGGACGACCTGCGGAACCGCCTGCGCGGCGCGCTGTGGCCGGACGACCTGCCCGCCGAGTACGGCGTCACGAACGAGCGGATCCGCGCGCTGGCGGAGCACTGGCTGGAGAAGTTCGACTGGCGGGCGTTCGAAGCGCGGCTCAACGCGTACCCGCAGTTCGTGACGGAGATCGACGGCGAGACCATCCACTTCCTGCACGTCCGGTCGTCGCGGGCGGACGCGACCCCGCTGGTCCTGACCCACGGCTGGCCCGGGTCGATCGCCGAGTACCTCGACGTCATCGGCCCCCTGACCGAGCCGGAGTCGGCCGACGCGCCGGCGTTCCACCTGGTCATCCCGTCGCTGCCCGGCTTCGGGTTCTCGGGCCCGACCCGGTCGGCGGGCTGGGGCACGCACCGGACCGCGGCCGCGTGGGTGGAGCTGATGAGCCGCCTGGGCTACGAGTCGTACGGCGCGGTGGGGAACGACGCCGGGTCGATGATTTCGCCGGAGATCGGCAGGCTCGCGCCGGACAAGGTCGTCGGGGTGCACGTCACGCAGCTGTTCGCGTTCCCGTCGGGCGACCCGGCCGAGCTGGCGGACCTGAGCGAAGCCGACCAGGCCGCGCTCGCGCACCTGCAGTGGTTCTACGAGAACATGTTCTCCTTCAACACGCTGCACAGCCAGCAGCCGCACACGCTGGCGTTCGCGCTCGCCGACTCCCCGCTCGGCCTGCTGGCGTGGAACGCCCAGCTGTTCGGCGAGCACCTCGACGCCGACTTCGTCATCGCGAACGTGGCGCTGTACTGGCTGACCCGCACCGGCGGCTCGTCGATCCGCTTCTACTACGAGGACGCGCACACGGACGCGCACCCGGACGCGCACACAATGTCACACCCGGAGGGGCCGACGACGGTGCCGACGGGGCTGGCGATGTTCGCCGGCGACTTCCAGTCGATCCGGCGGTTCGCCGAGCGCGACCACGCGAACATCGTCAGCTGGAACTCCTACGACACGCGCGCCGGCAGCGGTGGCCCGCGTGACGCCGCCGGCCACTACTCGGCGCACGAAGCGCCGGAGGTCCTGGTCGGCGACATCCGGCGGTTCTTCGCCGGGTTGGCGCCCTGGCCGGTCCTCGCGTCGGCGCACCACGCCCTGCGGTCGGCCGTCGCGGGCGTCCCGGGAGACTCGGGCTGGTCGGCGCCGACGCCGTGCGAGGCCTGGACCGTCACCCAGGTCCTCCAGCACGCGGCGGGCGACCAGCTGGGCTACGCGGCGTTCATCACGGGCTCGGGCGGCCCGGACTTCGACCCGTTCTCCCCGTCGGGCCACCTCGACGGCGCGGCGAGCGACTTCCTCGAGCCGACCCTCGCCGCCGCGGCAGCGGCCTTCGCCACGGTCGCTCCCGACGCGACGGCGGTCCCCACTCCGCTGCCCCAGGGCGCTCTCCCGGCCCCGGTGGCGGTCGGCGCGGCCGCCCTCGACGCGGCGGTGCACGCGTGGGACATCGCGGTCGCGACGGGGCAGGCCTCCCCGCTGACGGCGGAGCTGGCCGAGGCACTGCTGCCGGTGGCGAAGGAACTGGCGGAACCCTTGC
The DNA here is from genome assembly GCF_040682715.1 of Amycolatopsis sp. NPDC051128. Lineage (NCBI taxonomy): Bacteria > Bacillati > Actinomycetota > Actinomycetes > Pseudonocardiales > Pseudonocardiaceae > Amycolatopsis > Amycolatopsis sp. NPDC051128. Next base: position 14,193 of record NZ_JBFBBN010000052.1, read on the forward strand.
GGGGATTCGCCTACGCCCCCGCCCTGGACGGCCACCCGGACGACGACGCGGCGTCGGCGCTGCTCCGATACCTGGGCCGCGATCCACTGTGGACCGTCTGAGCGGGACGCCGGGGAACCACCGCCGTGGTTCCCCGGCGTACTCGCGCGCGGCAAGCATCCGCCCAGCGGCGAGGACGAACTCGCCGCCCCGGAACGGCACCGCCCGCGGCCCAGCACCAGGCCGTCCGAAAATCCGTTGCCCCCCAAGGGATATCGAACTTAGCCTGGCGCCATGACGAACCGGCCGTTCCGTTGGGACCTGGTGCGTCCCGACCAGGTCGGGACGCTCCTCGACGACGTCGAAGAACCCCATCTCTGGTTCCTCGGCGAACTCGCCGTCTGCACGGCCAAGGTGCTCGCCCGCTGCGGCAACGGCGAACTCCACTTCGTCGGCCGGTCGCTGGACAGCATGCACGACCTCCTCGGCGGCGCGCTCGAACGCACGTCGTGGCACGACCGCGTCCACCGGCTGCCGATGTCCCTGAAGCCGCGGCGCGGGCTCGGCCACCGAGACGTCGCGCTGCTCCGCGAAAACCTCGCCGCCGCCGGGATCACGCCGTACGCACTCGCCCGCGGCACCCGGCCGACCGTCTTCGTGGACCTCGTCTTCGAAGGCGAAACGTTCACGGAGCTCTACTTCCAGCTGCGGCGCTGGATCGCCGAGGACCGCGAAGCGTGGCAGGTGATCCGCCGGAAGCTGCGGTTCATCGGCGTCACCCTCCGCCAGCCGGTCCGCCCGGACGCCTGGCGCTGGCGGGAAGACGTCACCTGGCCGGGCGAGCTGCCCGCGTCGGCGGTCCGCAACGTGTCGCTCACGCCGGCCGTCTGGCACTACTTCGGCGACGACCAGCCGAAGCTGACGCCGTCGTTCCCGCGGCAGCGCTGGACCGACGACACCGTCCGGACCCCCGGTCACGGCAAGGCGACGCGGCGCGCGCTGGCCGAAGCGTTCGCTCTCGTCGCCGCCGGCCGGTCCGCGCCGGTGCGCGACCGGCTCGTCCGGACCATCACCACCGAGCCCGCGATGGCCGAGCCGTGGCTGCGGGCGCTCGTCACCGACCTCCGGTGCTGACCGGCCAGTCAGTCCGAGACCCCACATTCGGAGCCTCCCGCCGCGCCGCGCCGCTGGGTACGGTGGCCGCATGACGCGCAAGGCGGTGGCGGTGCGGCGGGACGAGATCGTGCTGGCCGCGCTCGAGCAGATCCGCGCCCGGGGCATCGCCGGCGTGCGGGCCGCCGACGTGGCCCAGGCCCTCGACGTCAGCACGGCGTTGATCTTCTACCACTTCGGCACCCTCGAAGCGCTCATCATCGAAGCGTTCCGGCAGGCGGCGGAGAAGGACCTCGCGAACCTGCGCGGCGAGCTGGAGCGCGGCGGCCCGGTCGACGCCCGCCTGCGCGCCGTGTTGAGGCTGTACGGGCCGACCACGACCGCCAACGGCTGGAAGCTGTGGATCGAAGCGGGGGCGGCGGCGATGCGCGACACCCAGCTGCGCGCCGTCCTGCAACGGCTCGACCTGCGGTGGCGCGACGCCGTCGTCGCGCTGATCGCCGAGGGCGTCGGCGCCGGCGAGTTCCGGTGCCCGGACCCGCACGGCGCGGCGTGGCGGCTGACCGCGCTGCTCGACGGGCTCGCGGCCCAGGTGGTCGCGCGCGAGGGCACGGTCACCGCCGACGACTGCGGCCGGTGGCTCGAACAGGCGCTGGGCCACGAGCTCGGGCTTGAGCTCATGAAGCGCGGCCGGTCTTGACCGGCCGATCAGGATCGGAGGGGGCGATGACCGAACCTGCCTTGCTGGAGGTGGCGTGGACCGACCCGGTCACCGGGTGCCGCGGCTACCTGGTGATCGACCGGCTCGTGCGCGGGGTGGCCAGCGGGGGCCTGCGGATGCGCCGCGGCTGCACGCTCTTCGAAGTCCGTGGCCTGGCCAGGGGCATGACGCTCAAGGAGGGCCTCAACTACGACCCCGACGGCCGGTACGTCCCGCTGGGCGGCGCCAAGGGCGGCATCGACTTCGACCCGTACGACGAGCGCGCCCGCGACGTCGTCGCCCGCTACCTGCACGCCATGCGGCCGCTGATCGAGCGCTACTGGACCATGGGGGAAGACCTCGGCCTGCGGCAGGACGTCATCGACGGCGTGATCGCGGAGATCGGGCTGCTCAGCTCGGTGCAGGCGATCTACCCGCTGCTCGAAGACCGGGAGGCGGCGACCGAACGGCTCGCCGAAGCGTTCCGGATCGAGGTCGGCGGGCTGGGCCTCGACGAGCTGGTCGGCGGGCTCGGCGTGGCGCAGGCCACCCTGACCGGGCTGGAAATGCTGGGGCTGAGCGGCCGGCCGAACCGGGTGGTGGTGCAGGGTTTCGGCGCGATGGGCGGGGCGACCGCGCGGTTCCTCGCCGAAGCCGGGCTACGGGTGGTCGGCGTCTCGGACGTGCGCGGCGTCGTCGTGAACCCCGCGGGACTCGACGTCGAAAACCTGCTGCGCCACCGCGACCGCTTCGGCGGGATCGACCGCGACAACCTCAAGCCCGGCGACAGGCTCCTGCCGCCGGAAGCGTGGCTGGAGGTGCCGGCCGAAGTCCTGGTGCCGGCGGCCATCTCCTACTGCGTCGACAGCGACAACCAGGCCAAGATCGACGCGAAGCTCATCGTCGAGGCCGCGAACATGCCGGTCACCGCGGACGCCGAAGAGCTCCTGGACGCCCGTGGCATCCGGGTGGTGCCGGACTTCGTGGCCAACTCCGCGACCAACTCGTGGTGGTGGTGGACGCTGTTCGGCGACGTCGGCGCGGACGCCGACGAGGCCTTCGGCAAGGTGCGGGCCCGGATGCGCGAGCTGGTGACCAGGATGTTCGAGCTGGCCACCCTCGACGGCCTGAGTCTGCGGGCTGCCGCGTTGCAGCTCTCGGAGAAGAACCTGAAGGCCATCCAGGCCCGCTTCGGCTGAGGGAACGATTCGGCCACACAAATGGTTGAACGTTACATGGAACTCGGGATCTACAGCTTCGGCGACCGCGCGCCGGACCCGCGCACCGGCGAACAGCTCACCGTCGCCCGGACGCTGGCCAACACGCTCGAGCGCATCAAGCTCGCCGACGAGCTGGGCCTCGGCTTCTACGGCCTCGGCGAACACCACCTCGACCAGTACGCGATCTCGAACCCGGGCACCGTGCTGGCCGCGGCGGCGAGCGTCACCAGCCAGATCACGCTGAGCTCGGCCGTGACGGTGCTGAGCACCGAGGACCCGGTGCGCGTCTACCAGCAGTTCACCACGCTCGACCAGCTCAGCCACGGGCGCGCCGAACTGCTCGCCGGCCGCGGATCGTTCACCGAGTCGTTCCCGCTCTTCGGCAACGACCTGGGCGACTACGACGAGCTGTTCGAGGAGAAGCTGGCGCTGCTGCTGCGGATCGACCGCGAGGACCCGCTGACCTGGTCCGGCCGGTTCCGCCCGCCGCTGGAGAACGCGCGGATCCTGCCCCGGCCGTACGGCAGGCGCCTGCGAATTTCGATCGGCACCGGCGGCAACCCCGAGTCGTCGATCCGGGCCGGGCTGCTCGGGCTGCCGGTGGTGTACGCCGTGATCGGCGGCCGCCCCGAGCGCTTCGCCCCGCTGGTCGACCTGTATCGCCAGGCCGGGGAAGCCGGTGAGCACGGCGCCGAAGACCTGCACGTCACCATGAGCGCGATCGGGTTCGTCGCACCGGACTCCCGGCAGGCCAAGGAGACCTTCTATCCGTACTGGCTCGAGACGATGAAGTACGGCGCCCGCGCCCGCGGCTGGGCGATCCCGACCCGGGCGGAGTACGACGAGTACACCCGCGACGCGCAGGCGTTGTTCGTCGGCAGCCCCCAGGAGGTCGCCGAGCGGCTCATCGAGGTCGGCAAGCTCACCGGCGCGGACCGCTACGCCCTGCAGATGGACTGGTCGGGCGTGCCGCACGCGGAGGTCATGCGGGCCATCGAACTCCTCGGCACCGAGGTGCTTCCGTTGGTGCGGAAGGAGTTCAGCTGAGTCAGACGTCGTTCGCGGCGATGTAGCCGAAGGTCATCGCCGGGCCGATGGTCGAGCCCGCGCCGGCGTAGCTGTGTCCCATCACCGCCGCGCTCGCGTTGCCGGCCGCGTACAGGCCGCGGATCACGGAGCCGTCCGGACGGAGCACCCGCGCCCGGGCGTCCGTGCGCATGCCGCCCTTCGTGCCGAGGTCACCCGGGACGATCTTCAGCGCGTAGAAGGGCGGTGCCCACAGCGGCGCGAGGCAGGAGTTGGGCAGCACCAGCGGGTCCGTGTAGTAGTGGTCGTACACGCTCGAGCCGCGCCGGAAGTCGGCGTCGACGCCGGACAACGCGAAGCCGTTGAACCGGTCCACTGTGGACTTGAGCGCGGCGGGCGGCACGCCGATCTTCGCGCCGAGGTCCTGGATGTTCGACGCCTTGAAGACCGCGCCGCCCGAGTACCAGGCGTCCGGGAACGGCAGCAGCGGCAGGAGGTCGCGGAACAGGTACTTGTTCCGGTAGTTCTGGTCGACGACCAGCCAAGCCGGGATGTCCGGCGCCGTCGGGTTCTTGTCGTACATGGTGTGCACGACGTCGCTGTAGGGCGCGGCTTCGTTGACGAACCGCTGCCCGGCCTGGTTCACGACCAGCCCGCCGGGCAGAGTGCGTTCGGCCAGGCAGAAGTACGGGTCGCCGGGGACCGGGATGGCCGGGCCCCACCAGGCGTCGTCCATCAGGTCGAAGGCGGCGCCGGCACGCTGCCCGGCCCGATGGCCGTCGCCGGTGTTCTCCTTGGCGCCGACCGTCCAGGCCGTGCCGATCGGCTGCCGCTGGTACTGCGCGCGCATCGCGGCGTTGTGCTCGAAGCCGCCCGAGCCGACGATCACGCCGCGCCGGGCGCGCACCAGCCCCTGCGGTACCAGCACCCCGGTGACCGCGCCGTTTTCGACGTTCAGGTCGACGAGCGGGGTGTTCAGCCACACGGGGACGTTCGCCCGGAGCAGGCCCACCCGCAGGCCCGCGGCGAGCGACTGGCCCATGGTGAGCGGCTTCTGCCCGGCCAGCGCGGCGGCCGTGCCGCGGGCGAGGCAGGCGGCGGCGACCGCGGCGCCCTTGGCGTTCACCGCGGCGAGGTTCAGCCACTTGTAGTCGGCGCTGAACACGACGAGCCCGGGCGGCGTCGCGAGGTAGGGCGGGTTGAGGTGCGCCAGCTCGGCGCCCAGCAGGTTGCCGTCGAACTGGTCCGGCTCGATCGACCGGCCGTTCGGCAGGCCGCCCGGCAGCTCCGGGTAGTAGTCGCTGTAGCCCTCCATGAAGCGGAACCGCAGCGGGCTGTTCGCCATGACGAACGAAATCATCTCCGGGCCGTTGCGCAGGAACGCCTTCTGCCGCGCGGCCGGCACCTCGGGACCGACGACGGCGGCGAGGTACTGCGCGGCCTTGGCCGGCGTGTCCGGCACCCCGGCGGCGAGCAGCACCGGGTTGTTCGGGATCCAGATGCCGGCGCCGGACCGGGCCGCCGAGCCACCGAACGTCGGCGCCTTCTCGAGGACGACGACGCTCAGCCCGCGCTTGGCCGCCGTCAGCGCCGCGGTCATCCCGGCCGCGCCGGAGCCGACCACGACGACGTCGTACTCGCCCAGCAGCGGCGCGGCGCCCGCGGACGGCGCCGCCGCGAGGCCGGACGTCACGGCGAGGCCCACGCCCGCCGCGGTGCCGCGCAGGATTTGACGGCGGGTCAGATCGGCGGCATCCATGGCGCACTCCATCGCTCGCGGGAACGGCGAGGCCATGATCTACGCACGCGGCCTTCAACTGGAACATGTTCTACCCGCTTGGAGCAGCGACGGCCTGCCGCACTCGGCCGGTGGCGCCAACCGATGACGACATTCGGCGCAGGCTCAGGCCACCCAGGTCACCGGCACCTCCTCGGGCCCGCGGACCGACAACGGCGGCCGCCAGGCGATCGTTTCCGCCGGGACGGCCAGGGCCAGACCGGGTAGCCGGTCAAGCAGCGTCCGCAGGGCGATCTCGCCCTCCAGCCGGGCCAGCGCGGCACCGAGGCAGAAGTGGATGCCGTGCCCGAAGCCGAGCTGCGGGGCGTCCCGGCGACGAATGTCGAACTCGGTCGCGCCCGGGAACACGTTCTCGTCGCGGTTCGCCGCGCCGGTGTGCGCCAGGACAGCCTCGCCGCGGCGCACGAGCACCCCGCCGAGCTCGACGTCTTCCAGCGCGACACGCAGCAGGGAGGCGTCGGCCGGGCCGTCGAAGCGCATGATCTCCTCGACCGCGCCGGGCGCCAGCGCGGGATCGGCCCGCAGCGCGGCGAGCTGCTCCGGGTGCCGGCAGAGCAGGACGACGCCGGTCGAGATGAGGCTGACCGTCGTCTCGTGCCCGGCCAGCAGCAGCTGGGTCGCGAGGTCGATCAGCTCCGGTTCGGTCAGGCGGTCGCCGTCCTCGTCGCGGGCGTGCACGAGAGCGCTGAGGAAGTCGCCGGCCGGCCGGGCCCGTTTGGCCGCGACCAGTTCGGCCATGTCGTCGGCGCCGTCCCGGCGCGCCCGCTCGACGTCGGCCGGCGTGTGCTGCATCGGGGTCACGATCACCCGGGACCACTGCCGGAACCGCTCGCGGCCGGCGAACGGGACGCCGAGCAGCTCGCACATGACGGCGGTGGGCAGCGGGAACGCGAACTCCTCGACCAGGCCGGCCGGCGGGCCGTTGGCGACCAGCGCGTCGGCCAGGCCGTCGGCAAGCTCCTGGATCCGCGGCCGCAGCGCGGCGATCCGCCGGACGGTGAACGCCTGCGCCGAAAGCCGGCGCAGGCGGGTGTGGCCGGGCGGATCGAGGTTGAGGATGCTGTCCTCCCCGGTCGAGAAGTCGCCCGGTTCGATGAGGCACGGCGCGCCCGGGTAGAGCAGGGCGCGGCTGAACCGCGGGTCGGCGAAGACCGTGCGGACGTCGTCGTAGCGCGTCACGAGCCAGCCTTCGTGCCCGCTCGGGAACGCGATCCGGGACACCGGCGGGTGGCCGGCGTAGACCGCCCCCATCGGGACGGCGGGATGGTCCTTCTCGGCGGGATAGGCGGCGGTCATGGCGCCGATGATGAGCGCCCCGCCGGGCGTGCCGGAAGGTGTGGCGCCGCGAAAGCCCCGTCCGGACGCCGAACTTCGCCCGATCGGCCGCCGTCCGTCCCCTGTGGACAGTGGGACGACTAAGTTGACGCGATCCTCACCTTGGCGATAAGTTGAGAACAGTCTCAAGTTCTTCCGAGGAGGTTCCCTTGCCGAAAGTGATCGCCGTCCTGGGTGTCGGGCCCGGGCTCGGCCTGTCGATCGCCCGCCGCTTCGGCCGCGAAGGCTTCACGACGGCCCTGGTCTCACGCACCGACGCCCGGCACGCGACGTACCGCACGGCACTGGCCGGGATCACCGCGCCCACCTACACCGCCGACGTCACCGACGACGCCCAGCTCCGGGCCGTCCTCGCGCGCATCACGGCCGAGGCGGGCGAGATCGACACCGTGTACTTCGGGCCGGCCGACGCCGGCACCGGCATCACGCCGCTCACCGAAGCCGGCGCCGACGCCCTGCGCGTGCCGTTCGAATCCATCGTGCTCCCGGCGGCGAGGCTCGTCGAGGCCGTGCTGCCACGCATGCTGGAACGCGGTTCGGGTTCGCTGCTGTTCGCCGGCGGCCTGAGCGGCAAGTACCCGATGCCGATGCTCGGCAGCCTCGCCCCGGCGTCGGCGGCGTTGCGCATGTACGTCCTGACGCTCCACGCGGCTCTGCGCGAAACGGGCGTCCACGCCGGAATGTTGACCATCGGCGGTCTCATCGAGCGCGGCGACATCCACCGCATGTTCACCGAGCAGGACCACGGATTCACCGTGGGAACGCTCGATCCGGACGCCATCGCGGACAAGGCGTGGTCCCAGTACGTCGAGCGGGACGAAGCCGAAGCGGAATTCAACGCGATGGCCGCGGTCTAGCCTGGGGATCATGTACACACCGGGGGATCGGAACATGCTCCGCCAAGCCCTCGTCGAGGCGGCCGAGTCGGACGAGCGCGTCAGCGGTGCCGCGCTCACCGGCTCGGCCGCGCTCGATGCCGAAGACGAGTGGTCGGACATCGATCTCGCCTTCGCCGTCACCGGCGAGCCGGGGCCGGTGCTCGCGGACTTCACCGCGCGGATGTACCGCGAACACGGTGCCGTCCACCACATGGACGTCGTGTTCGAGCGGACCGTGTTCCGCGTGTTCCTCCTGGAGAACACCCTGCAGGTCGACCTGGCGTTCTGGCCGGAAGCGGACTTCGGCGCGACGACGCCGAAGTTCCGGCTGCTGTTCGGGACGGCCCAGGACCGCGCGCCGTCACCACCTCCCGAGCCGCGGCGGCTGATCGACCTGGCCTGGCTGCACGCCCTGCACGCGCGGTCGAGCATCGAACGCGGCCGCGGCTGGCAGGCCGAGTACATGATCAGCCGGGTCCGGGAATACACCCTGGCGCTGGCCTGCGTGCGTCACGGCCTGACCGCGGTCGAGGGCCGCGGGCTCGACCTGCTCCCGGCCGGCGTCACCGCACCGTTCGAGGAAACGCTCGTCCGCGGGCTCGATGATGCCGCCCGGGCCTTCCACACCGTCACGGAATTGTTCGTCGGCGAGCTCGAACTGGTCGACGCCGACCTGGCGCTTCGGTTGGCGCCGTTGGTGCGCGAGCTGGCTTACCGGGCCAGGTAGGCGAGTTCGGGGTGCACGGCGACGTAGCCGTCGAGCAGTCGCCGCGCCACCGACACCGAGTCGACCAGCGGGTGCAGCGCGAACGCCCGCAGCGCCGCGGCCCGCGAACCCGTCGTCGCCGCTTCGATCGTCGCCCGCTCGACGGCCTTGACCGCGGTCACCAGGCCCAGCGCGTGGTCCGGCAGCGGCCCGGCGGCGATCGGGCGGGCGCCGTTCGCGTCGACGACGCACGGCACCTCGACGACCGCCGATCCGGGCACGCCGGGGAGCGCGGAACCGTTGCGGACGTTGAGGATCAGCGTCGTGCGTTCGCCGTGCGCGATCGCGCGCAGCAACGCCAGCGCGACGTTTTCGTAGCCACCGCCGTCGAGATCGTCCGCATCCCGCTCCCCTTCGCGCGTCTCGGCCATGTACGTCGCTTCGCGCTCCAAGCGCGTGCGCTCCCACGACGCCAGCGAAGGTTCCGCGTAGAACCCGCGTTGCTGCTCCAGCAGGAAGGCCCCGCGCGATTCCGAACCGGCGGCCTCGCGCGCGAAGTAGTAATAGTGCAGGTATTCGTTCGGCAGGGCGCCGAGTGCCCGCAGCCAGTCCGCGCCGAAGAGCTTCCCCTCCTCGAACGACTCGCACGCGGCCGCGTCGGCGAGCAGCCGCGGCAGGACGTCTTCCCCGCCGACGCGGACCGCGCGAAGCCAGCCGAGGTGGTTGAGGCCCGCGTAGTCGAACCACGCCGTCGCCGGGTCGATCCCGAGGGCCCGGGCGACGCGGCGGCACAACCCCACCGGCGAGTCGCAGATGCCGATCACCCGGCCGCCGAGGTGCGCGGCCATCGCCTCGGTCACCAGCCCCGCGGGGTTGGTGAAGTTGATGACCCACGCGCGCGGCGCCAGTTCCGCGATCGTCCGCGCGAGACCGACGGCGACCGGGACCGTCCGCAGCCCGTAGGCGATCCCGCCCGCGCCGACCGTTTCCTGGCCCAGCACGCCTTCCGCGGCCGCGACCTGCTCGTCCAGCTGTCGGCCACGCAGGCCGCCGACCCGGACGGCGGAGAACACGAAGTCCACATCGGACAAGGCGACGGCGAGGTCCGTGGTCGTGCGCACCCGCGGCGCGCCGGAGACGTCCTCGGCCTGTTCGGCGAGGACCCGCTCGATCGCGGCGAGCCGTCCCGCGTCGACGTCGTGCAGGACCAGTTCGGTGACCCCGCCGCCGGCCAGCAGCGCGCGGTGCACCAGGGGCACGCGGAACCCGCCACCGCCGAGGATCGCCAGCTTCACCGCAGCACCTCGACGACGGCCGGGTCGATCAGCATCCAACGACCATAGCAGTCACGTTCGTCCACCTTCGGGGGCTGGTTTGCGCAGGTCTTGCGCATTTCGCGCCGCTGAAGCACGCTCGTGCGCGTCCCTTGCGCGATTCGTGGAGGCGCCCGTGACGGCCGAGCCCGAGGTCGATGTCTTCCTGTCCGGCCTGCTGTTCTTCGACCTGGTGTTCACCGGGCTCGAACAACCGCCGGCGCCGGGCACGGAGGTGTGGACGGGCGGCATGGGCTCGGGGCCGGGCGGGATCGCGAACTTCGCGGTCGCGCTGAGCCGCCTCGGCCTGCGGACGTCGCTGGCGGCCGCGTTCGGCACCGACGTCTACGGGCGCTACTGCTGGGACGTGCTGGCCCGGCAGGAGCACATCGACCTGTCGCGGTCGCGGCAGTTCCCGCGGTGGCACTCCCCCGTCACCGTTTCGCTGGCCTACGCGGGCGATCGCGCGATGGTCACCCACGGCCACCCGCCGCCCGTCCCCGTCGCGGAGCTGGCCGGATCGCCGCCCCGGAGCCGCGCGACGGTCGCGCACATCGGCCTCGACACCGCCGAGTGGGTCCACACCGCACACCAGGCGGGCAGCCTGGTCTTCGCCAACGTCGGCTGGGATCCGTCCGAGGCCTGGTCGCCCGCGCTGCTCGACCAGCTGGCATGCTGCCACGCGTTCCTGGCGAACGACGTCGAAGCGATGCGCTACACCCGCACGGATACGCCCGAAGCGGCGCTGGCCGCGCTCGCCGAACTCGTCCCGATCGCCGTGATCACCCGCGGCGGCGCGGGCGTGCTCGCCGTCGACGGCACCACCGGCGAGACAGCGGCCGCTCCCGCGCTGCCGGTCGATGTGCTCGACGCGACCGGCGCGGGCGACGTCTTCGGAGCGGGGTTCGTCGCCGCCACCCTGACCGGCTGGCCGCTGGCGGAGCGGCTCCGGTTCGCCTGCCTCACCGCGAGCCTGTCGGTCCAGCACTTCGGTGGCGCGCTCGCCGCGCCGGGCTGGCACGAAATCGTCGAGTGGCACGCGCGCACCCGGCGTCCGGACTACGCGTTCCTCGACGACGTCCTGCCCGCCGAGTCCGAAACCGTCGACGAGACGTCCCGGCGCGGCCCGGTGACGCTCGGCTTCGGCGACGACAGCTGGCGGTGACGCCCGACGAATCCTGTCATCGCCGGACTCACCCCACCGCCACCCGCAGGATCTTGTTGTGGCTGTTGTGCGGCGTGCTGTCCTTGTCCCCGTCCACACTGGTCGCCAGCCACATCCGGCCGTCCGGGGCCGGCTCCACCGTGCGGAGCCTGCCGTAAGTGCCGTTGAAGAACGTCCGGAAGTCCGTCAGCGAACGGTCGCTGATCACCGCGCGGTACAGCCGCGCGCCGCGCTGGCAGGCGACGTACAGCGCGTCACGGATGATCGTGATGCCACTGCACGAACCCTGCGCCACCGGATATGTCTTCTTCGGCGCGACGAACCCGGCGGTACCGCACGAACCCGACGTCCCTTCGCAGGCGGGCCAGCCGAAGTTGCCGCCCTTCACGATCAGGTTCGTCTCGTCCATGACGTTGTTGCCGAACTCCTGCTCCCACAGCTTGCCCTGCGCGTCGAACGCCAGCCCCTGGACGTTCCGGTGCCCGTAGCTCCACACCGCGTTGCGGAACGGGTTGTCGGCGGGAATCGAGCCGTCCGGGCTGATCCGCAGTACCTTTCCGTTGAGGCTGTTGGTGTTCGAGGCGTTGGCGCTGTTCTGCGCGTCGCCGGTGCCGGCGAACAGGTACCGGCCGTCCGGGCTGAACCGCAGCCGGCCGCCGTTGTGGAACTTGTTGCGTGCGATGCCGGTCAGCAGGATCTGCTCGGTGCTCGTGGTCAGCGAGTCGGCGGTGGGGTCGTACTTGATCCGCACGATCCGGTTGTCGTCCGGCGAGGTGTGCATGATGTACAGCCAGTGGTCGGTGGCGAAGGACGCCGGGTTGATCTCCAGCCCGGTCAGGCCGCCTTCGCCGTCGGTGCTCCGCACGTTCGGCACGGTGCCGATCGTCTTCTTCGCCCCGGTCTTCGGGTTCAGGTGGACGATCGCGTGCACGTCACGCTGGTTGTAGAGGATCGTGCCGTCGGGCAGGGTCACCAGGCCCCACACGACGTCGTCATCGGTCCCGACCTGCGTGGCGCCGCAGACTCCCTGTGACGGGGAGCAGTTCGACCCGCCGCTGGTGGTGACGTCCAGGACCGGTGTGCTCGGCTCGCTGAGGTTGCCGTTCCCGTCGACGGCCCGCACCTGCAGGTGGTACGCGGTGTTCGGGGTCAGCCCGCCGAGCGTGGTGCTCGCGGTGTCGGACGTGCCGATCTGCGTGGCCGCGCCGTCGACGACGTTGGAGATCCGATAGCCGGTGACGCCCACGTCGTCGGCCGAGGCGGTCCACGCGAGCCCGATCGAGGTGCTGTCGACCGCGGTGGTGTGCACGTTCCCCGGCACGGACGGCGGCGTGTGGTCATCGGACGGCGGAGTCTTCACGGCGAGCGTGCCACTGGCCTGCGACACGTTCCCGGCCGCGTCACGCGCGTTGACGTAGAAGCCGTAGGTGCCGTTGGGGCTGAGATTGGCGCAGGTCGCCGTCAGAGCGCCGGTGGTACCGGCGCAGCGCTGGCCGTCGCGATAGACGTCGTAACCCGCGACGCCGACGTCGTCGGTGGCCGCGGTCCACGAGATGGTCGCGCTGGTGGGCGTGACGCCGACCAGCGTCGGCGTGCCAGGCGGAGACGGCGGCACAACGTCCCCGGTCGAACCGTAGACACCGAACTCCTGCAGCGAATAGCCCTTCGACGCATCGGTGCGGCACCGTTTCGTGCCGTACATTCGCACGTAACGGCCGGTGCCATCGAGGGAGGTCAGGTCTTCGACGCCGCCCTTTCCCGTGGTGGTCGCATAGATCCGCGTCCACGTGACGTGATCGGCGGAGGTGTCGATCTCGTAGGCCGTGGCACACGAAGCGTCCCACTGCAGCCGGACCCGGCTGACGTGCACCGCCGCGCCGAGGTCGACGTAGATCCACTGCGGATCGACGCCCGGCGCGCTGCCCCACCGGGTCGCCGAGTTCCCGTCGACCGCGTTCACCGCCAGGCAGCACCCGACGGCCGACGACGCCGTCACCGGTTTTCTCTGTGACAGCAAGGGGTCCGCGGCTTGCGCCGGCCCGGCCGCACTGATCGTCCCGACGACGAGCGCGGCCACCGCGGCCACGATCGTCCCCACCCGGATTCGTCTGGTCATCCCGTCCTCCACACTGCCGGCGCGGAGGATCGACCACTCGGCAGCCTCCGCGGAACACCGTCGTGCCGCCTGGGCCCCCGGTCTGCCGAACGGGCGCCCAGGCCCATCGCCGAACGACCCGTCGGCGCAGGCGGAGGCGGAGGCGGACGCCTGACGACGACGGCGGGGTTCTCGGGGACCGGGACCGACCTGGGGTCAGGGCGATCTTCGGAAGACCCTACGAGCGGAACGTCCACCCGGTCAACGGGCGCCGATCCGGCGTCCCGCTCACCGGACCGGGACGTGACCCCGTTGGGGAGAACGAAGTTCAGTCCGGCATCACCCGCCCGAGGAAGCCCCGGATGTACCCGGCGATGGCGTCCAGGTGCGTCTCCAGCGCGAAATGGCCCGAGTCGAGCAGGTGGATCTCGGCGTCGGGCAGGTCACGGACGTACGCGCGGGCGCCGTCGGCGACGAAGATCTCGTCGTTGCCACCCCAGACAGCCAGCAGCGGGACCTGGCTGGTCCGGAAGTACTCGTGGAACTTCGGGTACAGGCCGATGTTGTGGTGGTAGTCGGCGAGCAGCGCCATCTGGATCTCCGCGCCACCCGGCCGGTCCAGCAGGGCCTGGTCGTGAATCCAGACGTCGGGGCTGACCAGCGACGGGTCGGCCACGCCGTCGAGGTACTGCGCCTTGGTGGCCTCGAGGGTGACCATGCCCCGCAGATCGTCCTCGGTCAGCGTGCCGGCGGCGAGCTTCTGGGGCAGCCCGGCGCCCAGACCCTCGACGTAGGCGTTGCCGTTCTGCGTGACGATCGCCGTCACCCGCTCCGGGTTCGCGGCCGCGATGCGCAGGCCAACGGGGGAACCGAAGTCCTGGATGTAGAGCGCGAAGCGGCCGAGGCCGATCTCGTCGAGCAGGCCGAGGGTGAGCTCGGCGAGGGCATCGAAGGTGTAGGTGAACTCCTCGACCGGCGGCGCGTCGGACGCGCCCGCACCCAGGTAGTCGGGGGCGACGACGTGGTAGCGGTCGGCCAGCAGCGGGATGAGGTGCCGGTACATGTGCGAGCTCGTCGGGAACCCGTGGAGCAGCACGATCGTGGGCGCGTCGGCGGGCCCGGCCTCGCGGTAGAACAGCCGGTGCCCGCCGACAGTGGCCTGGCGGTGATGCACGGTGACCATGGGCTTCTCCTCACGTCTCATGGATACTCGTTCAGTTATCCATGAGATCAGATAGACTGTCAACAAGTCGGGGAAACTGGGGGCCGGACTCGGGAGGCGAACAATGGTCACTGCGGCACCCGGCGAGGAACGCTCACCCGCGCTGGCGCTGGTCAACTCGAGACGCCTCGGCACGGCCGGGGAGGTCGACGACCTCGCCGAACCGCACAGCGCCACCGAGTGGCTGCACCGGCACGAACTCCCGCCGGCCCCTGTGGGCACCGACGGCCTGAGCCGCCTGACGGCCCTCCGTGCCGCGGTCCGCGAACTGCTGACGGCACTGGCGGAGAGCCGCTCACCCGAGGCCGACGCCGTGGCCACGGTGAACGCCGCCGCCCGTGCCGACGCAGCCGCACCTCAGCTCGCGTGGCCGGCCGGACCGCGCCGGGAGTGGCACAGCACCCGGCCCGGCAGCCTCGACGAGGTCGTGGCCTCCCTGGCCCGCGACGCGATCGACGTCATCAGCGGCGACCTCGGCGAACTGGTGCGCCCGTGCGAGGCGCACGGCTGCGTACGGTTCTTCTTCCGCGAACACGCCCGACGCCGTTGGTGCTCCACCACCTGCGGCGACCGTGTCCGGGCGGCCCGCCACCAGCGGTTGGTGGTCGAACAGCGGGAGGCATCCCAGGGGCGGTCCTGACCCACCGCCGTTCCGGACTCGCCGCGGGATTCACCGAGCCGCTCACCTCCGCGCCGGGACCACACCGCTGAAGCCGCAGTGGATCACCCCTGGCACAGCCCGTGCGCCCGCGCCTCCCAGTTGTGCTCACTCCGTCGCGAACACCGCCGATCGGCTCACCTCAGCCCATTCGGACACCTCCGCCCCACGCGCGCGTTCCGACCGTTGGACCGCTTCGACTGCGTCCGCGCCGAGCAGCAGCCGCAATGGTGGTGCGTCGAGCCGGACCAGGTCGGCGAGGATCCGGGCCGCGCGGGCCGGGTCGCCCGGTTGCTTGCCGTCGCTCGCGTCGCGCAGCCGGTGCATCTGCCCCACCGACGCGTCGTACTCCGGCCGGACCGGGGCGCGCTCCATCGAGGCGCCCTGCCAATCCGTGCGGAACGCGCCCGGTTCGACGATCGTGACCTTCACGCCGAACGGCTTCACCTCCGCGTTGAGCACTTCGGAGAACCCCTCCACGGCGAACTTCGCCGCCTGGTAGGCGCCCAGTCCCGGTGACCCGCCGACCCGGCCGCCGACCGACGAGAACTGCAGGAAGTGCCCCGAGCCCTGCTCGCGGAACACCGGCAGCGCCGCCCGCGTCACGTTGACGACGCCGAAGAAGTTGGCCTCGACCTGCGCCCGGAAGTCGTCCTCCGCCATGTCCTCGATCGGCGCGCTGTTCGCGTAACCGGCGTTGTTGGCCACGACGTCGAGCCCACCGAATTCGCGCACGGCGAACGCGACCGCCGCACGCGCGGCCGTGGAATCCGTGACGTCCAGGGCGAACACGCGAACCGCGTCGCCGTGCTCGGCCACCAGATCTGTCAGTTGTTCCGGCCGTCGCGCGGTGGCGACCACCCGGTCGCCGTCCTCGAGCGCGACCCGGGCCAGCTCCCGCCCGAAACCGCGGGAACTGCCGGTGATCAGCCACGTCCTGCTCATGATGCCCTCTTCTCGCTCGATCGACCGGCGGTAACCAACCGGTTGGTTGCCTCCAGGAAACACCCGAGGGGCGAGTTTGTCAACCAACCAGTTAGTTGCTACTGTGGTCGGCATGAGAGACGCGGCCGAGACGAAGCGGCGTTTGCTGGCCGCCGCCACGGAGGAGTTCGCGGAACGGGGCATCGCCGGCGCACGGGTCGACCGGATCGCGGCCACCGCCGGATGCAACAAGGCGATGATCTACTCGTACTTCAGCAGCAAGGACAGGTTGTTCGACGCGGTGTTCGGCGAGTCGGTCGCGCGGTTCGTCCTCGACGTCCCGCTCGACTCCGACGACCTGCCGGAGTACGCCGGAAAGCTCTTCGACCGGTACGAAGAGCGGCCGGACGCGCTGCGGCTGGCGATCTGGCACCGGCTGGAACGCCCGGAAGGCAAGTGGGTCACCGAAATCGTGCTGGCCAACAAAATCCGCCTGCACGAGCTGCAGCGCGCACAGGACGAAGGGAGACTGTCGAAGCATTACTCACCGACCGAACTGCTGGTGCTGGTCCAGTCGGTCTCGACGGCGTGGACGACGACCAACTCCGAACTCGGCGCGCGCACCGACATCCCCCGCGAGCAGCGGCGGGCACTGGTGGTGGACGCGGTCCGGCGGCTGATCGCGGAGCACTGACGAGTGGTACGCGAAACCTTCGGCCTTGGGTAGCGTGTGCTCCGCCATGCTGGATCGACGGAAGGACACGCGATGGAGTGGACGCTCGAGGTGGTCGTGGTGCCGGTGTCCGACGTGGACCGCGCGAAGGCCTTCTACGCCGACCGGCTCGGGTTCGCCGTCGACCACGACATGGAGATCAACGAGGACACCCGGATCGTCCAGCTGACCCCGCCGGGCTCGGGCTGCTCGGTCGTGATCGGCAAGGGGGCGGTGCCGGACATGCCACCGGGTTCGCTCAAGGGACTGCAGCTCGTGGTAAAGGACCTGCCGAAGGCACACGCGCAGCTGCTGGAGCGCGGTGTGGACGTCGGCGACATCCAGGTCTACGGCATGGGCACCTGGGACGGAAAGGCCGACCTGGACAACGTGGGGTTCGTGCACTTCGCGGATCCGGACGGGAACGCGTGGGCGGTGCAGCAGATCTCGTCGCGCCGCTGACCGGCGGCTCGGGTGGCGAGCCGGCCACCGGGTGGCGGAGTGGTGGCGGGCGGTGTGGTGGCGGGCGGTGTGGTGGCGGGCGGAGTGGTGGCCGATGGCGAACCACGCTTGCCCGGCTCGCCACCCGACCCGTCGCTGGTCGACCCGTCGCGCCGTCCGACCCGTCGCTAGTCGACGAGCGCGCCGCAGCTGAAGTTGACCGTGGACGCCGTCATCGTGCGGGCGCGGTCCGACGCCACGAACGCGGCGACCGCGCCGACGTCGGCGAGGGTGGCCGCTCGGCCGAGCATCGTCTTGCCCGCGATGTTCTCCTCGATGGCTTCCCGGTCCGGGAAGCCGGCCGGGAGCGTCTCCGGAATGCCACCGGTCCGGAGCGTCACCGTCCGCACCCCGTGCGGGCCCAGCTCGGCGGCGATCTGGCGACGCATCGCCTCGAGCGCGTGAAATGCCACCTGCAGCCCGCCGACGGCGAACTCACGGACGGGTTCGCCCGCACCACCGAAAAGGAGGATCACTCCGGAACCCTTCAGGATCATGTGCCGGGCCGCCGCGCGGGCGGTCAGGAACTGGGTGCGCACCGCGGTCACGACCGGGCGTTCGTAGTCCGCGAGCGACATGTCGACCAGCGGCGTGCCCTGGACGTCGCCGTGGGCGATGAGGTTGACCGAGATGTCGACGCCACCCTGGGCGGCGACGGCGTCGGCGTGCTCGTCGACCGCACGCTCGTCGAGGGCGTCGACCTCCGCGGTCTCGGCCGCGCCGCCGGCGGCGCGGATGCGCCCGGCGACCTCCTCCAGCCGGGAGCGGGTGCGGCCGGCGACCTCCTCCAGCCGGGAGCGGGTGCGGCCGGCGAGGAAGACCTTCGCGCCTTCCTCGGCGAAAGCCGTGGCGACGGCCGTGCCGACCCGCCCGGCCCCGCCGTAGACGATCGCGTTCTTGCCTGCGAGCAGCGTCATGAGTCCTCCGATGTCCGGGTGCGTTCACCCCTGCGTCGAACGGACCCGCCCGGATTCGACACGAACCACCCGTGCGTTCCCGGGGCCTCCTCGTCTCCATCAGCGCGTTGACGAAAGAGCAACCGCCCACCAACGAAGACGCCGCTGACTGTCAGCCCCAGGCCACCGGCAGCTCCCGCACGCCGTACACCAGGGTGTTGTGCTTGTACGCCAACGACTCCCGGGGCACCGCCAGACGCAGGTCCGGCACCCGGCGGAACAGTCCGGTCAGCGCCTCCTGCAGCTCGACGCGCGCCAGCTGCTGGCCGATGCACTGGTGCGCGCCGAACCCGAAGGCGACGTGCGTGCGCGGCGATTCGCGGTGGAAGTCGAGCTTGTCCGCGCCAGGGAACAGGTCCTCGTCGCGGTTGGCCGAGTTCAGCGCGGCCACCAGCCACTCCCCCGCTTTCACCGCGCGGGCGCCGACCTGGACGTCCGAGGTCGCGTAACGCAGCACGCCGAACTGCACGACCGACAGGTACCGCAGCAGCTCCTCGATCGCCCGCTCCGGCGCCTCGAGCACGGCATCCCGCTGCGAAGGGTGTTCCAGCAGCACGAGCGTACTGAGCGCGATCATGTTGGCCGTCGTCTCGTGCCCGGCCACCAGCAGGCTGAGCCCGAGCACGACCAGCTCCTCCATGGTGAGCGGGTCGCCGGCCGACACGCCGCGGGAAATGAGCCTGCTGAACAGGTCGTCCTGCGGATTCCGCTGCTTCTCGGTGAACAGGTCCGCCAAATAGTCGGAAACTTCTTGGTACGCCTGCTGTCCTTCGTCGCGCGTGGCGTCGGTGCTGACCATCGTCGTGCTCTGCCGCTGGAACCGTTCGCGGTCGGCGTACGGGACGCCGAGCAGCTCGCAGATCACCAGCGACGGGATCGGCAACGCGAAGTCCTCCACCAGATCGGCGTGGCCGGGCTTCGCGAGCATCGCGTCGAGGTGGCTCTCCACCAGCTCCTGGACGTAGCCGCGCATCGCTTCCACGCGCCGCACCGTGAACTCCGCGATCACCATCTTGCGCAGGCGCGAGTGGCCGGCGCCGTCGAGCTGGATGATCGAGCCCGGGCTGACCTCCTCGTCGAGGTCGGCGTTCGGGTTGGCGTGCGCCGAATTCGCGCCACGTGAGCTCATCGTGGGGTCCGCGAGCACCGCGCGGACGTCGCCGTACCGCGTGACCAGCCAGGCGTCCATGCCCGCCGGACAGCGCACGCGCGACGTCGGCGCGGTTTCCCGCAGGGTGGCGTACTCCCCGGGCGGGTCGAACGGGCATCCGGAGGGTCTCGTCGTCGGGAGGGCCGGGGTTTCGGAAGCTGCCGTCACGGCGGATCACACCTCTCTTCCGGTGGCCTGGATACCTCCACCATGGAGAGAACCGGCGCCGCGGTGGGACGTCCGGCCGACTTCCGACCCGGATGGCCTAGCGGGCGCCGTACGCGCCGCCGTTCACGTGCAAGACCTGCCCGGTGATGTGCCCGGCGCCCGGCGCGGCCAGGAAGCCGACGGTCTCCGCGACCTCGTCCGGCGTGCCGGCCCGCTGGTTGAACGCCACGGAGATCCGGGAGCTGAGCCATTCTTCGGTGAGGGTGCCGTGGAAGAACTCCGTGTCGAGGATGACGCCCGGCGCCACGACGTTCGCGGTGCCCCCGGCCGGGCCGAGCTGCCGCGCGAGGTCGGTGTTCCACGCCTCGATCGCCGCCTTCGCCGCGCCGTACGAGCCGGAGCCCTGCTTCGCCGCGACAGAGCCAAGAGTCACGACGCGCACGTTGTCCGCGAAGCGCGGCTTCAGCGCGGCGGTGACGAGCACGGCGGAGAGGACGTTGGCGTCGAAGTTCGCGTGCCACGCGTCCGCGAGCCCCCGCAGGTCACCGGGCGCGGGCGCCTCGCGGACCCGGTCGGTGTTACCGCCGGCGTTGTTGACCAGGACGTCCACCCGCTCGGGCAGTTCGGCCAGCGCGGCCCGCACCGCCGCCGGGTCGCTCGCGTCGAAGGCCACCGCCCGCGCGCCGATCTTCTCCGCCGCCGCTTCGAGCACGTCCCTGCGCCGCCCGGTGACGGTGACCCGTTCGCCCGCCGCCGCGAACCGGGCGGCGATCGCCAGCCCGATGCCGGTGCCGCCGCCGGTGACCACGATTTCCCGCTGTTCGTTCATGGGCGCCATCCTCACTGAAGAAAGCGCTTACCGACAGGAGATTCCCGTCGAGCGGAACACGAACCCGATTCGTCAGGATGAACGGCGTCACGCGCGGCACCGGGGTTCACGGCAGCCCTGAGTTGCGAAACCGGCAACAAGGTTTGCCTTCGCGGGGACGTTCTGGCCATGCTCGGCGGACGTCCCCGAGGAGGAACCATGGCCCACACCCACGATCAGCCGATGACCACCGAGAACCTGCTCAAGCAGGAGTTCTGGGAAGCGCTCTACCAGCGCGACGACCAGATCTGGAGCGGCGACGTCAACGTCAACCTGCGCACCGAAGTCGAAGGGCTGAAACCCGGGCACGCGCTCGACCTCGGCTGCGGCGAGGGCGGCGACGCGATCTGGCTGGCCCGGCAGGGCTGGACGGTCGACGCCGCCGACATCTCGACCGTCGCGCTGGCCCGGGCCGAAGCCGCCGGCAAGGAAGCGGGCGTGACCGTCCGGTGGCTGCACCGGGACATCCTGAAGTGGCAGCCGGAAGAGACCTACGACCTGATCTCCGCGCAGTACATGCACCTTCCGCCCGACCTGCGCCGTGACGTCTTCACGGCGTCCGCGGCGGCGGTCCGGCCCGGCGGTTCGCTGCTCGTCGTCGGGCACTCGCCGAAGGCCATGCGGGAGTTCGACGGCCAGAAGCCGCCGGAGGAGCTGTACTTCGAGCCCGAGGAGCTCACGACCTACCTCGGCGACCCGTGGAAGTGGGTCGTCGAGACGTGCGAGACACGCGGCGAGGGCCACCACACTGACGCCGTCTACCGCGCGAAGCGGCTCGAAGCCTGAACCGGGCGAGGGTCCCTTCACATGCCCCGACGCGTGTGAAGGGACCCTCGCGGGCCATCAGGCGAGCTCGAGGCCGTACGCCTGCAGCTCCAAGGTGAGCGGGTAGAAGTAGCTGGTCTGGGTGTCGCCGCCGGACAGCGTGCCCAGGCCCTTCGAACCGTCGTACGCCGGGCCGCCGGAGTCGCCGTGGTCGGTGTGCGCGGTGGTGCCGAACTCGTGGTTGAGCACGCCGACGTCGAAGTTGACCGACTCGTCGACCGAGGTGACCTCGCCGCTGCCGCCGCCGGTCGTCGAGCCCTGCTTCTGGATCTGCTCGCCGACGGTCGGGGTGGCCGCGCTGGTGATCTGCTGGCCGGTGTTGATCTCGCCGGGCCCGGTGCCGTTCGGGCGGGTCAGCAGGCCGGAGTCGGCGCCGGGGCAGTCGCTCTCGACGACCTGCGCGCCGGAGACGTCGCCGCCGGACCAGGTGCCGCCGAGGTTGGTGCAGTGGCCCGCGGTGAGCAGGAACGGCGAACCGCCGCGCGTCACGTTGAAGCCGAGCGAGCAGCGGCCCTGGCTGTTCTGGATCGCGTCGCCGTCCTTGATGTACAGCTCCAGCTTGCCGGTGCGGTGCTCGACGCGGACGCTGTCGCCGTACTTCGCGGCGGCCGCGGCCACCTTGTCCGACGTCTCCTTGCTGGCCGCCTCGTAGACCTTCACCACGACCTGGTTGGTCTTGGTGTCGATGCCCCACGCGGTCTGCGGCACGTTCTTCACCGCGTCCAGCTGGTTCTTGACGCCGGTGAGCGCGGCGAAGGTGTGCTTGACCTTCTTCGCGGTGACGCCGGCGGCCCGCACCTGCTGCAGCGCGGCGTCGTCGACGACGTTGACGACGGCCTTGCCGTTCTCGAGGTAGATGCCGCCCGAAGCGGCACCGAGGGAGTTCGCGATCTGGGTGGCGTCGCTGATCGCGTGGGCCTGCATTTCCGCGAAGGCCAGCGGGGACGCGGTGGCCGCCGACGCGCACACGCCGGACGTCAGCGCGGCTGCCGACAGGACGGCGAAGGTCTTGAAGGCGGTCTTCCGGGGAGTCATCAACTTCCTCCAGGTTGCCGGTTCGAAGTCTGCGCCGGTCACTTTGGTTGCCAGGCAACCAACGCACCACCGACTAAGGTTGGTTAATAACCAAGGGAACCGGACATACCTCGCGAATCAGCCCCGAACGGCCTAGCGCCCCACCACTTTCGGCCTACTCGGTCCCCTGCGGCCACCGGACGTGACCGGAGTAGTCCGGGTGCTTCCGGAGGTACCCGGCGATGAACGGGCAGACCGGCACGATCGTCCGGCCCTTGGCGACGACGTCGTCGAGCGCGCCCGCGGCGAGCACCTTGCCCAGCCCCTGCCCGGAAAACGCGTCGTCGATCTCGGTGTGGGTGAACACCGTGAGCGCGCCCCGCTGGTCGTACGCGGCGAAGCCCGCCAGCTTCTCCCCCGCCCACAGCTCGTAACGGCCTTCGCCGGGGTTGTCGACCACCTGGTTCTCGTCGGTCATCAGCGCTCCTTTCGTGTGTGCGGTGGAACGCCCGACCGGCGCCCCGTCTTCCCCCATCGTGCGACGGCGGGCCGCCGGACGCTGACCGGGCGGTGAACCCCGTTGCGCCGGCCGGGGGATCAGCCCGGCCCGTTCGTGTGCATCCCGCCTGCGCCCCTTGGCGGACACCCGCGTCTTTGGTTGCCTCAGGTGTTGCAACTGCCGTCTCCGCAACGGAAAGGCCAGGACCGCGTGCCGCAGCAGCCGTTCGTCCTCCCCGAGTTCTACATGCCCTACCCCGCGCGGCTGAACCCGCATGTCGACGGCGCCCGCGAGCACAGCAAGGCGTGGGCGGGCACGATGGACATGATCGACGTGCCCCAGCACGGCACGGTGATCTGGACCGAGCACGACCTCGACTCCCACGACTACGCGCTGCTCTGCGCCTACACCCACCCCGACGCCGGCGCCGAAGAGCTCGACCTGATCACCGACTGGTACGTCTGGGTGTTCTACTTCGACGACCACTTCCTCGAGCTGTACAAGCGCACGGGCGACATCGACAGCGCGCGCGGCTACCTCGACCGGCTGACCCTGTTCATGCCCGCCGAAGGCGAGATCACCGCGACCGCGGAGAACCCGGTCGAGCGCGGCCTGACCGACCTGTGGAACCGCACGGTCCCGCACCGCTCGGCCGGGTGGCGGCGCCGGTTCATCGAGAGCACGAAGGCGCTGCTCGACGAGTCGCTGTGGGAACTGGCCAACATCAACGAAGGCCGGCTCGCCAACCCGATCGAGTACGTCGAGATGCGGCGGAAGGTCGGCGGCGCGCCGTGGTCGGCGAACCTGGTCGAGCACTCCGTGCACGCCGAGGTCCCCGACGAGATCGCCGCGTCCCGCCCGATGGAGGTCCTGCGCGACTGCTTCGCCGACAGCGTCCACCTCCGCAACGACCTCTTCTCCTACCAGCGGGAAGTGCAGGACGAGGGCGAGCTGTCCAACGGCGTGCTGGTGTTCGAGAAGTTCCTCGGGCTGACCACGCAGCGGGCCGCCGACGCCGTCAACGACCTGATCACCTCCCGGCTGCACCAGTTCGAGCACACCGCGCTCACCGAGGTGCCCGCGCTGTTCGACGAGCACGGCGTCGACCCGTCCGCGCGCGCGGCGACGTTCGCCTACGTCAAGGGGCTGCAGGACTGGCAGTCCGGCGGGCACGAGTGGCACCTGCGCTCCAGCCGGTACATGAACGAGGGCGCCCTGGACAGCCGCGGCGGCCCGGCCCTGGACGGCGCGGCCGGCATCGGCACGTCGGCGGCGCGCATCTTCACTTCGGTGCTCGCCACCGCGCCGCAGCGGCTGCGCGCGTACGGCCACACGCCGTTCCGGGCGGTTTCGCCGCCGCGGCCGTCGTTCGAGTCGCCGTTCCCGCTGCGGCTGAGCCCGCACTTGGACGCGTGCCGGGTCCGCAACGTCGACTGGGCGCGGCGCACGGGCTTCCTCGACGGCGTCGTGTGGGACGAACGCAAGCTGCGCGCCACCGACCTGCCGCTGTGCGCGGCGGGCATCCACCCCGACGCCACGGCCGAGGAACTCGACGTCACCAGCGACTGGCTGACCTGGGGCACCTACGCCGACGACTACTACCCGCTGGTGTTCGGCGCGACCCGCGACCTCGCGGGCGCGAAGGCGTGCAACGCCCGGCTGTCGACGTTCATGCCGGTGGACGACTCGCCGATGCCGACGCCGGCGACCGCGCTGGAGGCGGGACTGGCCGACGTCTGGCCGCGGACGACGGCGGACATGACGCCGGAGAACCGGCGCGCGGTGCGCCGGGCGGTCGACACGATGACGTCGAGCTGGCTCTGGGAGCTGGCGAACCAGGCGCAGAACCGGATCCCCGACCCGATCGACTACGTCGAGATGCGGCGCCGGACGTTCGGCTCGGACCTCACGATGAGCCTTTCGCGGTTCTCGCACGGCCGCGCGGTGCCGCCCGAGCTGTACCGCACCCGCCCGGTGCAGGCGGTCGAGCACTCGGCGACCGACTACTGCTGCCTGCTCAACGACGTTTTCTCCTACCAGAAGGAGATCCAGTTCGAGGGCGAGCTGAACAACGGCGTGCTGGTGGTGCGGAACTTCCTCGACTGCTCGGACGAGCGGGCGTTCGAGGTGGTGGCCGACCTGATCCAGGCGCGCCTGGCCGAGTTCCGGCACGCGTCGGAGATCGAGCTGCCGTCGCTGTTCCGCGACTACGCCATCGCGCCGGACGTGCGGGAAATGCTGCTCGAGTACGTCGAGGAGTTCCGCCACTGGATGAGCGGGGTCCTGAACTGGCACGCGAACGTGCGGCGGTACACCGAGACGGAGCTGCGGTACCACCCGGTGGCCGGGCACTCGTTCGGCGGCCCGACCGGGGTCGGGACGTCTTCGCTGCGCATCTCGTCCCTGCTGCCCGCGGGCCGCTGAACGGCGTTGCCCGCGCCACACCGCCGGGGCGTCCGCCCGGCGGAGGGGCGATACTCGGGGGCGTGAGCGGCTTCAACCTGCGTTTCCCCGGCCATGCGACGGTCCGGCTCCCCGCCCCCATGGACCGGGCGTGAACTGGACCGACCCGGCCGCCATCGGGTACCCGGCCCTGTTCGGCGGCGTGCTGCTCGGCTCGATCATCCCGATCGTCCCCACCGGCGCGGTGGTCGGCGCCGCGGCCGCCGTCGCCACCACCACCGGCCACCTCTCCCTGCCGTTGGTCATCGTCCTGGCCACGCTCGGCGCGTACGTCGGCGACGTCGTGACGTTCGGGATCCCGCGCCTCGGCAGCGAAGCCGCGTTCCGCTGGATCAGCGGGCGCCAGCCCGCCGACCGGCTGGAGAAGGCCCGCGGCCAGTTCGGCCGCCGTGGCTGGCAGCTCGTCGTGATCGGCAGGCTCGTCCCGGCCGGCCGGATCCCGGTGCTGCTCGCCGCGGCCGCGCTGAGCTACCCGTGGCGCCGCCTGCTGCCCGCCTCGCTCGGCGCGTGCGCGCTCTGGGCGGCCGCGTACGCGTTGCTCGGCATCGTCAGCGGCGGCATCTTCGACTCACCAGTCGTCGCGACGCTGCTCGTGACGGTGCTGGTCCTGCTGGTCACGGTACTGGCCGGCCTGGTCGCGCGGTGGCGGAAGGCCAAGGCGGAAGTCCCGGTGCCGGAGGTCGTTTCGTGAAGCTGCTGCGGGAACTTCCGCTCGGCACGCGAGTCGTCGTCCGGTACCGGATCGACGGCGGGTTCACCGACGCGCTCGGGAACCTCGTGGCGCGCGACGAAACCACGTGCACGGTGGAGACCCGGCGTGGGCCGGTTGTCGTGGCGTTCGACGCCGTCACTTTGGCCAAACCCGTGCCACCGCCGCCGGTGCGGAAATCGGGTGGCGGTCCACCACCCACTTGGTGACCATCGGAGCCATGTTCGACGATCTGGTCGCCGAGGCCGAAGCGGTGTCCGTCGACGGCTGGGACTTCTCCTGGCTCGACGGCCGGGCCACCGAAGCCCGCCCGTCCTGGGGGTACCAGCGCCTGCTCGGCGAGCACCTGGAGAAGGTCGACGCGGCGCTCGACCTCGAGACCGGCGGCGGCGAGGTCCTCGACGACTGCCCCAAGCTGCCGCCGCTGATGGCCGCGACCGAGTCGTGGCCGCCGAACGTCACGCGCGCTTCGGCCCGGCTGCGGCCGCGCGGGGTCCTCGTCGTGGCCACCGCGGACCGGCCGCCGCTGCCCTTCGGCGACGCGGTGTTCGACCTCGTCTCCAGCCGCCACCCGGTGACGACGTGGTGGGCCGAGATCGCCCGCGTCCTGCGGCCCGGCGGTATGTACTTCTCCCAGCAGGTCGGCCCGGCGAGCGTATTCGAACTGATCGAGTACTTCCTCGGCCCGCAGCCGCCCGAAGCCCGCGACAGCCGCCACCCCGGCCACGCCGTCGCGGCCGCTTCGGAGGCGGGCCTGGAGGTCACCGACCTGCGTTCGGAGTCGCTGCGCACCGAGTTCTTCGACATCGGCGCGGTGGTCTACTTCCTGCGCAAGGTGATCTGGATCGTCCCGGGGTTCACCGTCGGGCGGTACCGCGGCAAGCTCGAAGAACTGCACGAGAAGATCAAGCGAGACGGCCCGTTCGTCGCGCACACGACCCGGTTCCTCATCGAGGCCCGGAAGCCTTGACGATCGCCGTCTCGACGCCGTCCAGCAGCAGTTCCAAGCCCGCCTCGAACGAAAGCCGCGCCTCGCGCTCCAGATAGGGCTCGTCGGACGGAGCTTCGAACGCCCCCTCCGAACCCAGCCGGGCGACCGTCGGGAAGCGGCCCGCCAGATCCGGCACCAGCTCGCCGAGCAACGCCGACCGCGCGTACCACCAGTCCTCTTCGGACTGTCCGGTCTCGCGGGCCGCCTGCCGGGACTCCGCCGCCGCCTGGACCGAGCCGCGCACGACGTTGAACAGGGCCGCCACCACCCAGCGGACCCGGGACAACGGCAACCCGGTCGACGCCAGGACCCGCAGCAACGTCTCCTGCACGTGGAATTCCCCCGGTCCGAGCACCGGGCGCGCCGGGGAGACCTGCAGCAGCCACGGGTGCCGCAGGTGCAGGTCCCACAGCTCCCCGGCCAGCGCCAAAGCCGCCGAGCGCCAACCGGACGACAGCGAATACGACGAAGACAGCTCCCCCAGCGTCCGGTCGTACATCAGGTCGACCAGCTCGGTCTTGCCCGGCACGTACGTGTAGAGCGCCATCGCCGTGCGGCCCAGGCGTTCGCCGACCGCGCGCATCGACAGCGCCCCCATGCCCTCGGCGTCGGCGATGGCGATCGCCGCCGCGACGATCGCCTCGACGGACAGGCCCGGTTTGGGCCCCGGCCCGGTGCGCGGCGCGACGACACGCGGCCCCCACAGCAGTTCCATGGACCGCCGGGCGTCGCCCTGACCCGCGAAGACGACCACCTTGCCGACTCCTTACAGCCTAAAGTAATGTACGCTGGAGAATCACTTTACAGCCTAAACTATCAAGAGGGACGGTATGACCTCACCCAGGCGGGCCGCCGACACCCACGACGTGATCGAGGTCAGGGGGGCCCGGGAGAACAACCTCGCCGGCATCGACCTGGACATCCCGAAGCGCCGGCTCACGGTGTTCACGGGCGTGTCCGGCTCCGGCAAGTCGTCCCTGGTCTTCGGCACCATCGCGGCCGAGTCCCAGCGGCTGATCAACGAGACCTACAGCGCCTTCCTCCAGTCGTTCATGCCGAGCCTGTCCCGCCCGGACGTCGACCTGCTGGAGAACCTCAGCGCGGCCATCGTCGTCGACCAGGAGCGGATGGGCGCGAACTCGCGGTCCACGGTCGGCACCGCGACCGACGCCTACGCGATGCTGCGGATCGCCTTCTCGCGGCTCGGCGAACCGCACGTCGGCACGTCCGGCGCGTTCAGCTTCAACCTGCCCGAGGGCATGTGCCCGGCGTGCGAGGGCCTCGGCCGGGTGTCCGACCTCGACGTGCACGCCCTGCTCGACTTCGACCGTTCGCTCAACGAAGGCGCGATCCTCGTGCCCGGCTGGACCCCGGACAACTGGTACGTCCAGATCTACGTGGCGTCCGGCTTCTTCGACCCGGACGCGAAGATCCGCGACTTCACGCCGCAGCAGCTCGACGACCTGCTGCACAAGGGCCCCAGCAAGGTGAAGGTCGGCACCAGCAACCTCACCTACGAAGGCCTCGCGGTGAAGATCCGGCGGCTCTACCTGCAGAAGGACACCGAGTCGCTGCAGCCGCACATCCGCGCGTTCGTCGAAAAGGCCGCGGCGTTCAAGACCTGCGACGAGTGCGGCGGCGCCCGGCTGAACCAGGCGGCGCTGTCGGCGAAGATCGACGGCAAGAACATCGCCGACTGCGCGGCCATGCAGATCAGCGACCTCGCCGAGTTCGTCCGCACCCTCGACGCGCCGTCCATCCGGCCACTGCTGGGCAACCTGCGCGACACGCTCGAGTCGCTGGTCGAGATCGGCCTCGGCTACCTGTCGCTCGACCGCGAGTCCGCCACCCTCTCCGGCGGTGAGGCGCAGCGCGTGAAGATGGTGCGCCACCTGGGATCCAGCCTCACCGACGTCACCTACGTCTTCGACGAACCGACCGTCGGGCTGCACCCGCACGACATCGAGCGGATGAACAACCTGCTGCTCTGCCTGCGCGACAAGGGGAACACGATCCTGGTCGTCGAGCACAAGCCGGAGACCATCCGGATCGCCGACCACATCGTCGACCTCGGCCCCGGCGCGGGCACCCACGGCGGCCGCCTCTGCTACGAGGGCGACGTCGACGGCCTGCGCGCGTCCGGCACGCTCACCGGCCGCCACCTCGACCACCGCGTCACGCTGAAGGAACGGTTCCGCACCCCCGCCGGGCACCTGCCGATCACCGGCGCGCGGCTGCACAACCTCCGCGACGTCAGCGTGGACCTTCCCCTCGGCGTGCTGACCGTGGTCACCGGCGTGGCGGGGTCCGGCAAGTCGTCGCTGATCCACGGCTCCCTGGCCCACCGGGACGGCGTCGTCGTGGTCGACCAGTCGGCGATTCGCGGGTCCCGGCGGTCCAACCCGGCGACCTACACCGGCCTGCTCGACCCGATCCGCACGGCGTTCGCCAAGGCCAACGGCGTCAAGGCGAGCCTGTTCAGCGCCAACTCCGAGGGCGCCTGCCCGCACTGCAAGGGCCTCGGCGTGATCTACACCGACCTGGCGATGATGGCCGGGGTCGCGTCGGTCTGCGAGGAGTGCGAGGGCAAGCGGTTCACGCCCAAGGTGCTGACGTTCGAACTGCGGGGCAAGAACATCAGCGAGGTGCTCGCGATGTCCGTCGCCGAGGCGCGCGAGTTCTTCGGGTCCGGCGGCGCACGGACGGTGCTCGACCGCCTCGCCGACGTCGGCCTCGGCTACCTGACGCTCGGGCAGCCGCTGACGACGCTCTCCGGCGGCGAGCGGCAGCGGCTCAAGCTGGCGATCCGGATGGCCGAGCGGGGCTCGACGTACATCCTCGACGAGCCGACGACCGGGCTGCACCTCGCCGACGTCGATCAGCTGCTCGCGTTGCTCGACCGGATCGTCGACGCGGGCAACACGGTGATCGTCATCGAGCACCACCAGGCCGTGATGGCCCACGCCGACTGGCTGATCGACCTCGGCCCCGGTGCCGGCCACGACGGCGGCCGCGTGGTGTTCGAAGGGACCCCGGCGGCACTCGTGGAGAACGCCACCACGCTCACCGCCCGCCACCTCCGCGAATACCTGGGGAAACCATGAACACCACCGGCCTGCTCGAAGTGACGGCGGTGCGGCGGGTGACCCCGCGCACCGTGCGCGTCACGTTCACCGGCGACGGCCTCGGCGAGCTGGAACCGTGGCCCGACCAGCAGCTCAAGCTCCTGTTCCCGCCGCCGGGCCGCCCGGTGCGGCTGCCCTCGCCGGACGACGACGTCATGCGCTGGTACCAGGCGTTCCTGGCGATTCCCGAGGATGAGCGCCCGGTGATGCGCAGTTACACGGTCCGCGACCGCGATCCGGCCCGGGCGGCGATCGACGTCGACTTCGTGCTGCACGATGCCTCGCGGCACGACGGCCCGGCGACCGGATGGGCCCGGTCCGCGGCGCCCGGCGACGTTCTCGGCCGGTACGGCCCGGACGCGACCTACCGGCGTCCCGTGCCCATCGCCGGCACGGTGGTGATCGCCGGCGACGAGACCGCGGTGCCCGCCGCCGCCACCCTTCTGTCCGAAGTGGACAATGCGCTGGTGTTCCTGGAGGTGCCGGACGCGGCCGAGGAGCAGCCGCTGCCCGGCGAGGTGCGCTGGCTGCACCGGGACGGCGCGCCGCACGGCAAAAAGCTGCTCGAAGCCGTGCGTGGCGCCTCGTTCGGGCCGGCATCGGCCGCTTGGCTCGCGGGGGAAGCCGGGATGGTGCGGTCGCTGCGCCGCCACCTCGTCGGCGAGCGCGGGCTCGACAAGCGCGTCATCGAATTCACCGGGTACTGGCGGCGCGAGCTGACCCAGGACGACGCGCCGACGTCCGAAGATCTGGCCGACGCGCGGGAAAAGCTCGGCGGCTAGTGGCAGACTCGCCGACGTGCGCACGGAAGAAGCTCTGGCGACGGCGGGCATCGACCCGGCTTCGGTCGTCGCGAGCGAGGACATCGGCGGGGGAACCTACAACACGGCGATCCGCCTGAAGCTGTCCGACGGGCGGCGGCTGGTGCTCAAGATCGCGCCGTCCGCACCGGGATTGTCCTACGAGCACGACCTTCTGGCCACGGAAGCGGAGTACTACCGCCGGGTCCCGGGCCCGCTGCCGTCCGTCGTCGGGGCGGGGCCGGGGTTCCTGCTGATGACGGAACTGCCGGGCATCCCGTGGTCGCAGGCGGCCGACGGTCCGCGGCCGCACCGGGAGCTGGGCGGGATCGTGGCAGGGCTGCACACCGTCACCGGAGACGGCTTCGGCTACCCGCAGGACCCGCCGCGGCCGACGTGGCCGATGGCGTTCACGGCGATGGTCGACGCGATACTCGGGGACGCCGTGACCTACGGGGTACGGCTTCCCCGGCCGGCGGCGGAGATCGCGCACCTGGTGCACCGGCACGAGCCGCTGCTGGGCCTGGTCACGACGCCGGTGCTGGTGCACTTCGACCTGTGGGACGGCAACATCCTGCTCGACGGCTCCCGGGTGTCCGGCATCATCGACGCCGAGCGCGCGTTCTGGGGCGACCCCGTGGCGGAATTCGTCTCGCTGGCGCTTTTCCGCGACCTGGACCCGGCGTTCGTCGAGGGTTACCGGGCGGCGGGCGGCCCGGTGGAGTTCGGCATGCCGATGTGGGCGCGGCTCAGGCTGTACCGGGTGTACCTCGACCTGATCATGCTGGTGGAGATGGCACCGCGGAAGGACGACGACGCCGACCGGGCACGATTCCTCTCGGCCCGGCTCGCCGAAGACGTCGACGCTCTGCAGTGCGCGGTGTGATCACGTCGCAAAGCCGCCAGCCTGGACCCCCTGACCACGCTTAGGGTCTCGGGCATGCAGAGCCGCGAAATCGTCCAGAACGCCTGGAAGGCCTTCGCCACCCACGACGCGGACCAGATCGCCGAGGTCTTCACCGAAGACGCCGAATGGCTGGCCCCGCCGGGAAACGCCACCGCCGTCGCCCTCGGCGGCCCGTCGCACCTGGTCGGGCGGAAGACGATCGTACGATTCCTCGCCGAGGACTTCCCCCGCTTCTTCGTCAGCGATGTCGCCGTGACCTTCCACGGGTTCCACACCGACGGCGAGCGGGTGATCGTGGAGGAGACCATGACCGCGACGCTCGCCAACGGCAAGCACTACGCCAACGACTACTGCTTCGTCTTCGAACTCCGTGACGGGCTCATCCACCGGGTGCGCGAATACATGGACACGGCTCGCGGCCACCGCATGGTCTTCGGCGAGGCCCGGTGATCACGCGAAGACCAGCGACACCAGTTCGTCGACGAAGGGCTCCACCAGGTCGGCCCCGGTCCGGTTCAGCACGCTGTGGAACAGCGCGACCCGCCCGTGCGCGCCGACGAACACCACCGCCGCCGCGCGGCCCGGGGTGACCCGCAGCGGGTGACCGGCTTCGACGCAGCGCTCGAAACCCGCGGTCAGGTGGGCGATCACGTCCAGCAGCGGCCCTTCCGCCCGGGCGCCGGGCGCCGGCCGCGACGCCCCGTTCGACAGCATCAGCCGGTAATGCCCGGGATTCTCCATGGCGAACGTGCAGTACGCGTGGATCTGGGCCCGCACCCGGCCGACGACGTCGGTTTCGCCGAGCGACTCCTCCGCCGCACGCATCGATTCCCGCAGCCGCGTGTATTCGTGATCGAGCAGGCCCCGCACCAATTCCGCGCGGTCGGAAAAATGCTGGTAGATGCTGGCCGGGGCGATGCCGACGGCGCGGGCCACCCCGCGGATCGTCAGCCCGTCCTCGCCGCCGAGCTCGGCGAGCAACCGGCCGGCCGCCGCCAGGATCTCCCCACGCAGCCGTTCGCCTTCGCCCCAGCGGTTTCTTCTTCGGCCGTTTCCGGCTTCGGCTTTCTCCGGCACCCGCCCATTCATACGCCCGCGGTCGCCACGCCCGTGTTCCGGGGTCCCCGAAAACGCCGGAAACCCCGGACGCCACGCGTCAGCTTGGCGATTGACCTTGTTTCGAGCCCCCTCCGGCCACGACTTCACATCGACCGGGAAACGGCCTCCGGTCCGCGCATCGGCAGGAACGTTCAACGGGCCGAAACGGTCCGAAGTGGACTCAGGAGACCAGCGCCGGGTAGAGCCCGGTCAGGTCGCCGGACAGCCCCGCGCGCACGGTCCGGCTGAGGTCGTCGGCGAGCACCTCGAAGCGGCCCTGCTCGACGCCGTCGAGGGCGAGACCGGCCACGACCGCCGGGTCCTCCTTCGGGCCGTCGACGTGCCTGGCCATGTCGGTGTCCATGTAGCCGACGTGCAGCGCGGTCACCAGCGTCTTCTGCGGCGCCAGCTCCTGGCGCAGCCCGTTGGTCAGCGACCAGGCCGCCGACTTGGCCGCGGAGTACGCCGCGACCTGCGGCACGGTGAACCAGGACAGCACCGACAGCACGTTGAGCACCGCGCCGCCGCCGTTGCGCTCGAGGGTGGGCGCGAACTCGCGCGTCACCGCCAGGGTGCCGAAGTAGTGCGTCTCCATCTCCAGCCGGATGTCCTCGAGAGACCCGTCGAGCAGCGACGCGCCGGTGAACGACCCGGCGTTGTTGACCAGCAGCGTGACGTCGCTCGCGGCCGCCGCGGCGGCGCGGACCGACTCGGGGTCCGTGACGTCGAGCTTCAGCGGGACGACTCCCGGCAGATCGACCGACTCGGGATTCCGCGCGGCCGCGTAGACCTTGGCCGCGCCTCGCTCCAGGAGCGCGGCGGCGAACTGCCGGCCGAGTCCCCGGTTGGCTCCGGTGACCAGCGCGACCGCACCCGTGATGTCCATGATGAGCTCCTTCCACACCTGACTTGCTCGTTGCAAGCTAGCTGCCGCCGACTCTACGACGTAGACTTGCTCCCAGCAAGCCAGGTCGAAGGGATCACACGATGAGCCGCCGCATCACCTGGGAGGACGCCTCCTGCCCGATCGCCCGCGCCGCCGACGTCCTCGCCGAGCCGTGGACGCTGCTGATCCTGCGCAACGCCACGGCGGGCACCACCCGGTTCGAGGACTTCCGCGGCCAGCTCGGCATCGCCGACAACGTGCTCACGACCCGGCTGGCCAAGCTCGTCGACCGTGGGCTGATGACGAAGCTCCCCTACCGCGACGGCGGCCGCACCCGCCACGAATACCGCCTCACCCAGGCCGGCTCGGACGCGTTGCCGGTGCTGCACGCCCTCGGCACGTGGGGCGACACGTACACCTCGACGGAAAACGCGTATGGCCCGATGAAACTCGTCCACACCGGCTGCGGGCAGCCCACCCGGCCGGGCACGAAGTGCGACAGCTGCGGAAAACCGCTGGTCAGGGACGATCTCGCGTGGCGTGGCTCCTGGCTCAGCGAGGGCGAGATCCCCCTGGCGGATCCGGTCGGCTGAGCCGAACAGGCAAGGCCGGGTAGTTAGCGGCGGCAGCGAGCTGTCAAGCTGCCCGATTGGCCCGATTGGCCCAGTTTCAGGAGCTCGCCCACAGCCGTGAATGGCCCATTGAGGGACATAGAGTCCCTCAATGAGCCATTCACGGCCATCCGCTGACCGCTTGCGCGGCAGAGGAATCCTTAACTACCCGGCTTGGCCGGACGGGGCATCTTCGTATGCGCGGCGGCGCATGTCAATACGTCGATATGGTTGGTAAATCACCATTTGCCGTGGAGTACGAAAGTCGGGTCACAGCCGGCGGGACGATCTCTACCAGGCCGGGCAGTACGACAAGACCCGCATCGCGGCCCACGAGACCGGGCACGCGCTCGGGCTGCCGGACCACTACGAAGGTCCGTGCTCGGAACTGATGTCCGGCGGCGGCCCCGGCCCGTCCTGCGCCAACGCCGACCCGAACGCCACCGAGGCGGCGAAGGTGCAGTCCCTGTGGGCCAACGGCTTCCGCGCGGCGGCCGGCACGCCGAGCCGCGTCTACGAAGTGACCATGCCGGTCAAGTGACCCGGATCTGACGTCGTCGGGGGAGGCCGCACCGGGGTTGCCCGGTGCGGCCTTCGTGGTTCGACGGCGGAAGTGCCGGGGTGGCGGTTAGGTTCGGGGGCATGCTCACCACCTTGGCCGTCGAGAACTACCGCTCGCTGCGCGATCTGGTGCTGCCGTTGTCCGGGCTGACCGTCGTCACCGGGCCGAACGGCAGCGGCAAGTCGAGCCTGTACCGGGCGCTGCGGCTGCTGGCCGACGCGTCGCGCAACGGCGCCGTGTCGGCGCTGGCCCGCGAGGGCGGGCTGCCGTCGACGTTGTGGGCCGGCCCGGAGAACGGCGTGCGACGGGGGACTTCGCGGGTTCAGGGCAAGGTGCACACGAAGGCCGTCGGGCTGCGGCTCGGCTTCGCGGGCGACGAGTTCGGCTACGCGCTCGACCTGGGGCTGCCGGTGCCGGGCGCAACGCTGTTCAACCTCGACCCGGAGTTCAAGCGGGAAGCGGTGTGGTCGGGGCCGGTCCTGCGGCCGGCCGCGTTGCTCGCGGACCGGGCGGGCCCGTCGGTGCGCACCCGCGTGTCCTCCGGGGCGTGGGGTGACGATCGGTTCAAGATCCGGTTGACCGACAGCATGTTGAGCGAGTTCGCGGACCCCCGGGCGTGCCCGGAGCTGCTGGTGCTGCGGGAGCGCATCCGGTCGTGGCGTTTCTACGATCACTTCCGCACCGACGCCGACGCCCCGGCCCGTCAGTCCCGCATCGGCACCCGCACCCCGGTGCTGTCCCACGACGGCGCCGACCTCGCGGCGGCCTTGCAGACGATCATCGAAGTGGGCCGCACCGAGGACCTCGCGGAGGTGCTCGACGCGGCGTTCCCCGGCTCGACCTTGGAGGTGCACTCCCAGGACGGCCTGCTCTCGGTCCAGCTGCGCCAGCACGGCTTGCTGCGCCCGTTGTCGGCGGCGGAACTGTCGGACGGGACACTGCGGTTCCTCCTGTGGGTGGCGGCCCTCCTGACCCCGCGCCCGCCGGAGCTGCTGGTGCTGAACGAGCCGGAGACCAGCCTCCACCCGGACCTCCTCCCGGCCTTGGCGACCTTGATCGCGACGGCGGCCAAGGAGACCCAGCTGGTGGTGGTGTCCCACGCCCGGCCCCTGATCCGCGCGCTGGCCGAAGTGACCGAGGTGGGCACGGTGGAACTGGAGAAGGAGTACGGCGAGACGAAGGTGGCCGGCCAGGGCCGCCTGGACCGGCCCTCCTGGCACTGGCCGTCCCGCTGACCAAACGCCCCAATGTGGCGTTGGGTGCGTCCAACGCACCCAATGTGGCGTTCGGTGCGTCCAACGCACCCAACGCCACATTGGGGCGCATGAGCCGGGGAACCCTCAGCGGCCGCGGGTGCTTTCGCGGATCTCCAGGGCGAACGGGGTCTGGATGTCCTGGGGCGGTGACGTCTTGTCCCCCGTGATCCGGCGGTGCACCAGGTCGATCGCCGCCTCGGCCAGTGCCGTTTTGTCCGGGGCGATCGTCGTCAACGACGGCAGGGAGAACTCGCTCTCTTCGTTGTTGTCGAAGCCCGCGATGGCCACGTCCTCCGGGACCCGCAGCCCCCGCTCGGCCACCGCCCGCAACGCGCCGATGGCCAGGAGGTCGTTGAAGCAGAACACCGCGTCCGGCGGCGAAGGCAGCGCCAGCAACGACTTCATCGCCGCCGCGCCGTACGCGCGGTGCCACTTTTCCGCCGGGGCCACCAGCTCGTCCGCATAGGACAGTCCGGCCGCGGCCAGCGCCGACCGATACCCGGCCAAGCGCTGCGACGAAGTCCCGCGCGCCGGGTTGAAGCCGATCGCCGCGATGCGGCGGCGGCCCAGCGAAGCCAGGTGCGAGACCGCCGTGTGCGCCGCCAGGACGTTGTCGATCGCCACGTGGTCGATGGCCATGTCCAGCGAGTGCTCGCCCAGCATCACCAGCGGCATCTCCCCCGCCGCAGGGAAGTCGGCCGCCTCCAGGGCTTCCGGGTGCACCAGCGCGCCGTCGACCAGGTGCGGCCCGAGCGACTCCAGGGTCTCCCGCTCCCGCGACCGCGTCCCCTGCGTCTGTTCGATCAGGACGTTCCACCCGCGGTTCCGGGCCGCCGTGATGACCAGGCCCGCCAGCTCCCCGAAGTACGGGATCGAAAGCTCCGGCACCATCAGCGCCAGGAAACCGGTCCGGCCGCGACGCAGGTTGCGCGCCCCCACGTTCGGCCGGTACCCGGTCGCCGCCAGGGCCTCCTCGACCCGCCGCCGGTTCTCCGGCTTGACGAACGCGTAGCCGTTCACCACGTTCGACACCGTCTTCACCGACACTCCGGCGAGCGTGGCGACGTCCTTGAGCGTCACGGTCACAAGCGGTCCCTTCAGGTCGGCGTGCGCGAAGTGTAGCGAGCCACTGCCGGTTTACAACGTTGTTCCAACGATGTAAAAAGTACTTCAAGGCTCCCGTGGTGACCCCGATCACCTCGGCGAGCAGGGCCACCAACGACGCTGTCCGAGGAGTCGCCGTGCTCTCGTCCTCCCGTCCCCGCCTGACTGCCCGATGGGCTGCCGCCATCGCACTCGCCCTCACCGGGCTCGCGGTCCCCGGCGCACACGCCGCTTCGCCACCGCAATGGCAGCGGCTGGCACCACCGCTGAGCACACCGTGGACCGGCGACGTCTCCCCGGCGAACGCGCTCCCCGACTACCCCAGACCGCAGCTGACGCGCTCGAAGTGGCAGAACCTCAACGGCGTCTGGGAGTTCGCCTCGGCCAAGCCCGGCGAAGCGGCACCGGTGGGGCGGTCGCTGGGAGAGCGCGTTCTCGTGCCGTACCCGGTGGAATCCGCGCTGTCCGGGATCATGCGCCACGAGACGCAGATGTGGTACCGGCGCACGTTCCAGCTGCCCCGCGACTGGCGCGGGCAGCGGATCCTGCTGCACTTCCAGGCCGTCGACTACGACGCCACCGTCATCGTCAACGGCAGGACCGTCTCCCGCCACACCGGTGGCTACGACGCGTTCTCCGTCGACGTCACGGACGCCCTGACCACGGCCAGGGACCAGGAGCTGATCGTCGGCGTCGCCGACCCGAACGACCAGGGCGGGCAGCCGATCGGCAAGCAGCGCAAGCCCGGCGACGGCATCTTCTACACGCCGTCGTCCGGCATCTGGCAGACCGTGTGGCTGGAACCGGTGGCGCCCGCGCACATCGACCGGCTGGACATCACGCCGGACGTGGCGAGTGGCTCGGTCACCGTCAACGCCGTGGTCGGCGGGCCGGTGCGGCAGCGCGTCGAAGCCGTCGCCTACGACCACGGCCGCCCGGTCGGGCGGGTCGGCGGTGACGCGAACAAGCCGTTGAAGCTCAAGGTGGACCGGCCGCACCTGTGGTCGCCGGACGACCCGTTCCTCTACGACCTGCGCGTGCGGCTGTCCACAGGGGACGAAGTGGGCTCGTACTTCGGCATCCGGTCGATCAGCGTCGGCAAGACCGCCGACGGCAAGCAGCGGATGCTGCTCAACGGCAAGTTCGTCATGCAGGTCGGCCCGCTCGACCAGGGCTTCTGGCCGGACGGCATCCACACCGCGCCGACCGACGCGGCGCTCAAGTTCGACCTGGAGCAGGAGAAAGCGCTCGGCTTCAACATGGTGCGCAAGCACATCAAGGTGGAGCCGGACCGCTGGTACTACCACGCCGACAAGCTCGGGCTCATGGTGTGGCAGGACATGCCGGCGATGAAGGACGACGTCGAGCCGAGCGCGGCGGCGCGCGTCAACTACGAGTCCGAGATGAAGCGGATGATCGACCAGCACCGCGGCTTCCCGTCGATCGTCACCTGGGTGCCGTTCAACGAGGGCTGGGGCGACTACGAGGTCGGCCGGATCGCCGGCCTGGTCAAGTCCTGGGATCCCTCGCGGCTGGTCGACGCCGAGTCCGGCGTCAACTGCTGCCGGTCCGAACCGGACAGCGGCCAGGGTGACATCTACGACGACCACAGCTACACCGGGCCGGGCACGCCGATGCAGACCGGCACGCGCGCGGCGGTCGACGGCGAGTACGGCGGCCTCGGCCTGAAGGTCGCCGGGCACGAGTTCGACCCGGCGGGCAGCTTCGCCTACGAGATGGAGCCCGACAGCGCGACGCTGACCCGGCGCTACGGCGAGCTCCAGCAGCGGCTGCTGCTGGTCGCGCGCCGGTGCGGCGTCTCGGCCGGCGTCTACACGCAGACCACCGACGTCGAGAAGGAGGTCAACGGCTTCTTCACCTACGACCGGCAGGTGAAGAAGATGGACTTCGCGGCGGTCCGCGCGGCGAACCTCGCAGTGATCAAGGGCGCGACCGGCGCGCCGGTGGCCGGGCCTTCGGTTCCCGCGGGCACGCCGGGCATCGACGGCATCGCCGCGTACCCGTTCGACGAAAACGCGGGCACGGTGGCGAAGGACATCGCCGGCGGCCACGACGCGACGCTCGTCGGCGGCGCGTCCTGGACGGCCGGGAAGAGCGGTTCGGCGCTGGCGGTGAACGGCTCCGGCCAGTACGCCGACACCGGTGCCGCCCTGCTGAACACGGAAGGCAGCTACAGCGCGGCGGCGTGGGTCAAGTTCACCGCCGTGGGGGACGGCTTCCAGACCGTGGTGAGCCAGGACGGCGACAGCAACAGCGCGTTCTTCCTGCAGTACTCGGGCGCGGACCACCGGCTGGCGATGAGCTTCGTGGGCACGCGGGCCCTGGCGCCCACCGCGCCGGAGCCGAACCGCTGGTACCACGTCGTCGGCGTCCGCGACGCGGCCTCGGGCACGCTGAAGCTCTACGTGGACGGTCAGCCGGTGGCCACGAAGAGCGTCTGCCTCGGCGAAGCGTCGACGGGTCACACGGTGATCGGCCGCGGCAAGTACGGCGGCGGCCCGGTCGACTATCTCAACGGCGCGGTCGACCAGGTCCACGTCTACGACCGGGCCCTGTCCGACGCGGAGGTGAGCGCGCTGTACTCCAGCGGCCGGTAACCAGCCTCCCGGTCCCGTGACGGCCACCCGCCGTGGTGGCCGTCACGGTTGACCTGGAGCGTGCTCCAGCCCCTAGCGTCGAGCACGGCACGACGTACTGGGGAAGGAACCCGACATGACCGACGAGCGCTTCGAGCGTGGCCTGAAGACCCTGACCGAGATCGACGGCGAAAGCGGACAGCGGGTGCTCGACGCCCTCGCCGACGTGTCCCCCGCGCTGGCCGACGCCGTGGTGTCGTGGGGGTTCGGCGAGGTCTACGCCCGCCCGGGACTGGCACCGCGCGACCGCCAGCTCGTCACCCTCGGCATGCTCACCGCGCTCGGCGGGTGCGAGCCGCAGCTGGAGGTGCACGTCAACGCGTCGCTCAACGTCGGCCTGACGCCGGCGGAGATCGTCGAGGCGCTGCTGCACTCGGCTGTCTACTGTGGATTCCCGAAGGCGCTGAACGCGACCTTCACGGCCAAGAAGGTCTTCGGCGAGCGCGGGCTGCTGCCGGTGACCGCGGACTAATGCCCGGCGCCCGGAGCCGGCGCGCCGTCGAGCAGGAACAGCTGGTGTCCGCCGCCGTCGCAGGGGTCCTGGATGAGCTGCACCCCTGGCTCGGTGCTGCCCCGGAACGCGCCGACGCACCACTTCGCTCCGGCGACCGACCGCATCCGGTAGCCCGTGGCGACCGGCTCGAAGGTGAAGAGCTGCTCGGGCCGGCCGTCGGCGCAGTCGTCACCGGCCAGGAGCACCTCGATGGTCGTCCCGCCGTCGTCGACGGTGACGCACCCTTTGCCCTTGTCGGGGTGGCGCATGAAGAGCCGGTACGCCCCTTCGGACGGTTCCGCGGTGATCGGCGGGAACGCCTTGTCGCAGGGTTGCTGCCCCACGACCTCCCGCGCCTGCCGCACGAACCGTTCCGGGCCCTCGCCGAGGCAGAACCCGGTGTGTGCGAGCCGCACCCGCAGCGCCCCGGCGGGCAGCGGCGCTGAAGACCGGCTCGTCACGGACACCGGCGCTGGGGCCGTCGGGCTGGGCGCCGGGCTGGAACCCGGCGCGGCCGCGGGACTCTCGCCGTCGCGGCCGAACACGATCAGGCTCGCGATCACGAGCGCGACCACGGCGGCCGCGGCGGCCACCGGCCACACCAGACGGCGCTTGGCGCGCGGCTCGGCCGACGGCGGCTCGGCCGACGGCGGCTCGGCCGGGACCGGTTCGGTCGGCAGCGGTTCCGACTGCGGCTCGGCCTGCGGCGGTTCCGGTTCGGCTCGTTCTTCTTCTCGCGCGGCGAGCGCCGCACGAGAAGCGGTCCAGCGCGCCACCGTCGGCTCGTCGCCGCCGCAGGCCCGGACGAACGCCGCGAGCAGGTCGGCCCTGGGCAGGGTGTCCCGGCTCAGCGCGCCGCTGATCGTCGAACTGGGCAGGGACGCGCCCGCCCTGGCCGCACGGCGTTCGAGGGTGCGGTAACTCAGGTCCGTGACGACGCGCAGCCGCCGCATGGCGGCGACGAACGCGGCGGGATCGGTGGCCTCGCTCGGGTCGGGCCAGTCTCCGGGCACGTCGCCCTCCCCCCAGGTGAGTGACTTCCGGCCGGAGTCTAGCGCCGTGCCGGAAGTGGCCGGAACTGTCCGGAAACCTTGTTCGAGCTCGACGCGGACGGCTTCGTTCGGTGGCGAACTTCGAGCAACGAGGAGGACATCACCGATGCCGAAACGCCGGTTTCGCTAAGGCTTCCTCGCCTGCATGCCGGTCGTGGAAGCCGTGCACAAGCAGGGCTTCATCGCCTCGAACGGGCGCGGGGACGTTCTGCGGACCGTTGGTCGAGATCTGTTCCCCGATGGGCGCGCTCATCGGCAAGGCTGCCGCCGGAGTGGCGGCGGAAGACGCCTCGGGAGCACACCGTTCCCGAGGTGGCCCGCACGGACCTCACCGTCGCCGCGCGACGAGGCCGGCCAGCAGGTTCGTGAGCCCCTCGCCGAGCCCGGCCGCGAAGTCCGGCTGCTCGCCCAGCTCGGCGGCGGCCGCCGCGACGGTCGCGGTCGGGTTGGCGTAGGGCCACGATCCCGACACCAGAACCACCACGCCGAGGGCGAAGTGCCGGGCGGCGTCGGGCGACAGCTCCGGGATCCGGACGCCGACCAGCGCGCCGAGCCGCTCGGTGTTCGCGACCGCGCGGCGCTTGAAGCCGCGCGCGAAGTCCAGCGAGATGTTCCGCTCCAGCACCGGCGCCATCGAACTGATCAGCTCGCACAGCAGCCGCTGCTCGGCGAGCGACGTCGCGATCGTCCGCGCGACACGCTCTTCGCGCGCGAAGCCGGACTCCGCGGGTGCCGGGTCGCCGAGCGCCTTCTCCAGCTCGTCGAGCCAAGCCGTCCAGTCGCTGTCGAGCACCTCGAGGAAGACCGCCTCGCGGCTGTCGAAGTACCGGAGCACGTTGGACTTCGCGAGCCCGACCCGGTGGCTGAGCTCCCGGAGACTGATGTCGGCGACCGGCCGGGCGGCGAGCAGCTCCCGCGCCGCGGCGAGGATCGCCGTGCGGCGCGCCTCGATCTGCTCGGGCCGGCGGGCGCGCTGGAATCCGGCGCTCATGGCGCCGAGGTTAACAGGCCGGTGTCCTGTTATGCGCCACGTGAAGGTGTCGTCCCGGCGTTCCGCCGCGACTTGACCCGCCGATAGCTCCAGCCCAGCAGCGCGAAGAGGATCACCGAGGACAGGATCAGGCTCGATCCGGTGCTCCAGCCGCTGAACGGCAGCGACCTCACCGTGCCCCAGACGATCCCCGCCGCCAGCAGCGCCAGCCCGGCGAGCACCGAGCCGGCGATCCGCAGCGGCGAGGACACGCTGTCCTCGGCCGCCTTCATCGCCCGGTCGCGGACCGGGTCGACGTACCGCTCGAGCTTCGGGAACTCCGAGGCGAGCAGCAGCAGCCCGGCGAGCACCAGCAACAGCCCGGGGCCGGGCAGGACGAGCAGCAGCACCCCGACGACCAGCAGGATCGCGCCGCCCGCCACCACCAGGACCCGCTTCATACGCTTTCCGAGTCCCACGCCACCACTCCCGTCGTCTCGCCCGATTCTTCCCGTCGAAGCCGGGCCGTGCCACCTGCGAGTGCCCATACCCGCGCACCGAGAACCACCAACGCGCAGACCGTGGCCGATCCGAGCCAGGCGACGAGCCCCGGCCAGACGTACAGGATCTGCTCGAACGTCCCCTCGCGCCCGGCGAACACGACGCTCATCAGGTCCGGCAGCAGCACCAGGACCAGCGGCGGGAGCAGGCACGGCAGCAGCCGGAGCCCGGCCCGCCACCACCCGGCCCGGCGCGCGGCCCACCGTCGCGCGTGGACGACGCCGAGCGCGGCGAGCAGCACCGAAAGCAGGATCATTCCGGCGAGCACCCGGTCCGCGACCACCCCGGCGGGCAGCGCGAGGTCCGGCGAGCCGCCCTGGAGCAGCGTGGCCAGGCCCTGCGCCAGCGTCTCGGCGTCGTTGTCCAGCGCCATGCCGGTGGTGGCGAGCACCGCGACGCCGTAGCCGCCCGGGAGCAGGATCTGCGCGGCGGTGTGGCTGAACCACTCGCCGGTGTGGGAGAGCTGCCCGGGGCGGTAGGCGGCCCAGCCCAGCGCGTACTGGCGGCCGGGCGCGGGGGTGTGCGCGAGCGCGACCGAGGCCGGCGACACGACGCCGCTGCCGCCGCGCTGCGCGATCAGCCACCGGGCCAGGTCCGCCGCGGTGGTCTGCACGCCGTGGCTGCCGCCGGTGAACCAGTCCGGTTCGGACACCGGGACCTCGAACCCGAACGCCCGCACGTACCCCGGCGAGAGGTCCGCGGGCGGCTCGTCCACGGTCGTGCTCGACGTCATCCCCAGCGGGGCGAACAGCCGCGTGCGCAGGTACTCGGCGAACGGCTGCCCCGCGACGACCTCGACGATCCGGGCGGCCACCTCGTAGTTCGGGTTGTGGTAGTGGTACTGCGCCCCCGGCTCGTCGGCGAGGCCCGCGTCGCGCAGGCGGCTCACCGCTTCGGCGAGGGTGTGCGGCTGCGGCAGCTTCAGGTCGGGGAACGCGGAGTCGGCCATCCCGGACGTCTGGTCCAGGAGCATCCGGACGGTGATCCGCGCGCCGCGCGGGTCGGCGAGCCGGAACTCCGGCAGGTAGCGCGTCACGGGCTCGTCGAGCCCGAGCCGGCCCGCCTCGGCCAGCTGCAGCACCGCGAAGGCCGTCATGGACTTGCTCACCGACGCGATCGGCAGGCGGGTCGACGCGGTGATCGGCGCGCCCGTCGCGTCGTGGCCGTAGCCCGCGACGTGGACGACGTCGGCGCCGTGGGTGACGGCGACCGCGGCGCCGGGCAGGCCGGTGTGGTCGAGGTAGGCACGGACGTAGCCGTCGACGTCGAGGGGCGGTGCCGCGGCGGCGGGGGTCGCGGTGGCGAGCAGCAGGGCCGCGAGCACGAGGAAAAGCCTGGTCATGCGGGTCAAGGTAGGCGGCACGGCAGTACCCTGGCCGCTGCCGCACGGCGCCGGTGACCCCCTACTTTCGGCACCTTCTTGACGACGGCCTCGCGCCGGTCTTATAGTCAACACATCGGTTGATAAACAGATTGGTTGATAAAGATGGCGGTTGACGACGAGACGCTGGATCGGGCGTTCACCGCACTCGGCGACCCGGTGCGGAGGGCGCTCATCGCCCGGCTCTCCCGC
Organism: Amycolatopsis sp. NPDC051128; assembly: GCF_040682715.1. Taxonomy (NCBI): domain Bacteria; kingdom Bacillati; phylum Actinomycetota; class Actinomycetes; order Pseudonocardiales; family Pseudonocardiaceae; genus Amycolatopsis; species Amycolatopsis sp. NPDC051128. The sequence goes on from NZ_JBFBBN010000052.1 coordinate 58,836, forward strand.
GGCGAGGCGACGGTCAACGAACTGGCCGAGCCCTTCGCGATCACCAAGCAGGCGATCTCCCGGCACCTCCAGGTCCTGGAACAGGCCGGGCTGATCACCCGCGGCCGGGACGGCCAGCGGCGCCCGTGCCGGCTCGTCCCGTCCGCGCTCGAAGCGCTGACCGGCTGGATCGACACCTACCGGCTGGCCACCGAACACACCTACCGGCGGCTCGACGCCGTCCTCGACACCCTCAAGGAGCAGTCATGACCGGCACCACCATCACCGCACAGCCCGGCACCCCGTTCATCGAGGTCACCCGCGAGTTCGCCGCGCCGCGCTCGGCCGTCTTCCGCGCCTACACCGAGCCCGACCTGGTCAAGCAGTGGCTCGGCCCGCGCGACCTGGAGATGGAGATCCTCGAGTACGACGCGCGGCCCGGCGGGAGCTACCGCTACATCCACCGCGCCGAGCGCGGGGAGTTCCACTTCCGCGGCGTGTTCCACAGCGTCGAGGACGGCGAGCGGATCATCCAGACCTTCGAGTACGAAGGCGCGCCCGGCGAGGTCTGCCTCGAGACGATGACGCTCACCGAGGCCGACGGCCGGACGCGGCTGCACAGCCGCTCGGTGTTCCCGTCCGTCGAGGCCCGGGACGCGATGGTCGACAGTGGCATGGAGCGCGGCGTCGTCGAGGGATTCGAGCAGCTCGACGAGCTCCTCGCGAAGGAGGGCTGACGTGCCCGGCGTCGTGGCGAGCTTCTGCATGTCGCTCGACGGGTTCGTGGCGCGGCCCGACGACAGCGTCGGGCCGCTCTTCGACTGGTACACCGCGGGCGACGTCGAAATCCCGATGATCGGCTATCCGCTGACCTTCCGCGTCGCCCCCGCCAGTGCGGGCTACCTGCGGGCGTACCTCGACTCGGTCCGCCACAGCGCGTTCGTCTGCGGCCGCCGGGTGTTCGAGTACACCCACGGCTGGGGCGGCCGGCCGCCGGGCGGCGGCAAGGCGTTCGTCGTCACCCATCGCCCGCCGCCCACGGACTGGTCCGAGGAGAACCTGGCGCCGTTCACGTTCTGCCCGGACGTCGAGAGCGCGATCGAGCGGGCCAAGGCGGCCGGCGACGGCACCGTGGGCGTCTCCGGACCGGCCATCGCCCAGCAGTGCCTGAACCTCGGCCTGCTCGACGAGCTGCGGATCGACCTCGTGCCGGTGTTCCTCGGCGAGGGCGTGCGCTACTTCGACCACATCGACCCCGGGAAGGCCGGACTGGAGCGCCTCGAAGTCGTCGAAGGCGAGGGCGTGACGCACCTGCGCTACCGGGTGCGCCACCGGTCCTGACCGGACGCCTACTCGCCCGCGCCCGCCAGCAGCTGGTCGAAGGGGACGAACTCCGGTCCGGCGGGCGCGGCGGGCCGTCCGGCGGCCAGCGACGCCAGCTCCGCACCGGCCTTCTCGATCCGCCGCCGCAACGCACCCTCCCCATTGCCCCAGTCCGACGAAGCCGCGTACACACCCGTCGCGACCGGATCCGCCTTCAGGTACCCGAACAACGGCCGCAGCTGGTAGTCGAGCACCAGTGAGTGCCGCTCGGTGCCACCGGTCGCCCCGAGCAGCACCGGCTTGCCCACCAGCGACTCCGCGTCGAGCACGTCGAAGAACGACTTGAACAGGCCGCTGTAGCCGGCGGTGAACACCGGCGTCACCGCGATCAGCGCGTCCGCGCCGGTCACCGTCTCGATGGCCTCGCGCAGCGCCGGGCTCGGGAAGCCGGTCAACAGGTTCTTCGTGACGTCCAGCGCGATGTCGCGCAGTTCCACCACGGCCGTCGAAACCGGTGACCCGGCCGCGGCGACGGTCGCCGCGGCCAGCCGGTCGGCCAGCAGCCGGGTCGACGAGGGCACCGACAGCCCCGCCGTCACCACCGCGAGCTTCATGCCTCGCTCCCGACCAGCGCGGCCGCCTTGAGCGATTCGTGGGTCGGCGCCTCGGGCACGCCGGCCGGGCGCAGCGCGTCGAGTTCCTTGCGCAGCACCGGGATCACGTGCTCGCCGAGCAGGTCGAGCTGTTCCAGCACGGTCCTCAGCGGCAGGCCGGCGTGGTCCATCAGGAACAGCTGGCGCTGGTAGTCGCCGAAGTGCTCGCGGAAGGTCAGCGTCTTGTCGATGACTTCCTGCGGGCTGCCGACGGTCAGCGGCGTCTGCTCGGTGAACTCCTCCAGGGACGGCCCGTGCCCGTACACCGGCGCGTTGTCGAAGTACGGCCGGAACTCGTTCCACGCGTCCTGCGACTTCGGCCGCAGGAACACCTGGCCGCCGAGGCCGACGATGGCCTGGTCCGCGGTCCCGTGGCCGTAGTGCTCGAAGCGCTGGCGGTAGAAGGCGATCAGCTGCTGGAAGTGCTCCTTGGGCCAGAAGATGTGGTTGGCGAAGAAGCCGTCGCCGTAGAACGCGGCCTGCTCGGCGATCTCCGGGCTGCGGATGGAGCCGTGCCAGACGAACGGCGGGACGCCGTCGAGCGGGCGCGGCGTGGACGTGAAGCCCTGCAGCGGGGTGCGGAACTTGCCGGACCAGTCGACGACGTCCTCGCGCCACAGCTTGCGCAGCAGCGCGTAGTTCTCGATGGCCAGCGGGATGCCCTGCCGGATGTCCTGGCCGAACCACGGGTAGACCGGGCCGGTGTTGCCGCGGCCCATCATGAGGTCGACGCGGCCGTCGGCGAGGTGCTGCAGCATCGCGAAGTCCTCGGCGATCTTCACCGGGTCGTTCGTGGTGATCAGCGTCGTCGACGTCGAGAGGATCAGTTTGGACGTCTGCGCCGCGATGTGGCCCAGCAGCGTCGTGGGCGACGAAGGCACGAAGGGCGGGTTGTGGTGTTCGCCGGTCGCGAAGACGTCGAGCCCGACCTCCTCGGCCTTGAGCGCGATGCGGACCATCGCCTTGATCCGCTCGTGCTCGCTCGGCGTGGCGCCGGTCGTGGGGTCGGTCGTGACGTCGCCCACCGTGAAGATTCCGAACTGCATGTCCTGCTCCCTTCGCGAGCACCATCTTACATGCGCGTTCAACTACTTCCAAGCAAGAGATATTCCGGCCCGCCGGGCCGTTGGGGGTACCGGCTAAGGTCGGGGCATGGACGCGGAAAGCGCTCGGCTGGGCTTGGCGGAACGTTCGGTACGACTCCTCACCGGCCGCGACATCTGGGCTTCGATCACCCCCCTGCTCGCTCCGCGCCGGAACCTGGTGGCCGCCTTCGGTCACGTCGGTCCCGGCGCGGCCGCCCTGCTGCCGTTGCAGCCGGGCGACACCTTGATCACCGACGCCAGCCTGGACGTGGTGCTGGCCGGGGCCACGAGCCCGCACGCACTGCTGCACTGGGTGAAGGCCGGCGTGAGCGTGCACTCCCTGCGCGGGCTGAACGCGAAGCTGGTGATCGCCGAGGACGACCCGGCCTTCGTCGTGGTCGGCTCGGCCGACGTCACCGCCGCGGGCCCGCGTCAGCTGTTCGAAGCGGTCACCCTCTCCAACGAGAAGCACACCGTCGAGGAGGCCCAGGAAGCCTGGCTCGAGTGGTGCGACCTGGCCGGACCCGCACTGACCGCGGGTGACCTGGAGCCGCTCCTGGAGCAGTACGGCGCCGGCAAGTTCATCAGCTCGCCGCGTACTCCCCCGGTCTCCCGGCCGGGGCCGGCGGCGCCCTCCCGGCCGGTCGTCACGAGCAGGCCCGCGACCCCGGTCCGCCCCGCGGCCCCGCCGCCCCCTTCACCGGTCCGCCCCGCGACCCCGCCACCCCCTTCACCGGTCCGGCCCGCGGTGCCCGCCCCGGCCGCCGAGGCGCCGGCCACGCCGGTCCGCCCGGCCGAGCCGGCGGAACCGGTGCCGGCACAGGTCGCCGCCGCCGAGCCGGAAGCCGGCACGACGGCTCCGGACGTCGAGGCGACCGAAGCGGCCGACGTGCCCCGGCCGGCCTGGCCGCGCCCCGCCGAGCTGTACCTCGTCAGCCTCGTCGAGGGCGGCGAGCCGTCGGCCGAGGCCGAGTACCGGCTCGAGGAGCTGACCCGCGACTACACGCACCCCGGCGAGAGCGGCGAATCGCCGTTCCGCGTCGAACTGTTCTGGGCCGACGACGGCCAGGGCCAGGACCCGCCGCGCACGCTGCGCGCCGGCGTGCACGTGATCCGCGTCTACAGCCAGAAGCAGGGCCGGGCCCTGGTGGGGTCGCGAATCGAGGCTCCCGGCCTCGTGCTGCAGGCGTACACCGACGAGTACGCGTACCCGCGTCGTACGTACTGCTACCTCCTGACCCGGGAATCCTCGGCGAAACCGGCGTTCGGCGATCTCCGCAAGCGCCTCGCGGAGATCGGCGAGAAGCCGAACTTCCGGAACAGCTTCCAGGTCCCGCGGAAGATCGAAGCCCTGCTGGGCCTGTGGCCCGACCTGGGCTACGACCCCCGCTGAGGACGGCGCACGCCACTCCCGGGACGGAGCGCGCGCGGAAGTTGTCGGGGGCGGCGGATATCCTGCACTACGGTGCAGGCGAGTCCGCACCACCACCAGCACTTTCGCGAGCCACGATCCGGGAGAACGACCCTGTGACTGCCGAGACCTTGTACGGGGCCGACGACCTGACGCATCTCGAGGGTCTCGAAGCCGTCCGCAAACGACCCGGGATGTACATCGGCTCCACCGACAGCCGGGGGATCAACCACCTCTTCTCGGAAGTGGTGGACAACTCCACGGACGAAGGTGTCGCCGGCCACGCGACGAAGATCGTCGTCACGCTGCACGCCGACAGCAGCGTCCAGGTGGACGACGACGGCCGCGGCATCCCGACCGGCACTCACGCCAAGTCCGGTTTGTCCGGCGTCGAGCTGGTGCTGACGCGCCTGCACGCCGGCGGCAAGTTCGGCGGCTCCGGTTACAAGACCTCCGGTGGCCTGCACGGCGTCGGCGCTTCGGCGGTCAACGCGCTGTCGCACCGCTTCGACGTCACGGTGAAGCAGGACGGCAAGGTCCACCAGATGTCGTTCAAGCACGGCGTCCCTGGCACGTTCGACGGGCCAGGCCCGAAGGCGAAGTTCACCCGCCGCTCGGGGCTGAACCTGGTCGGCAAGATGAAGCGTGGCGAGCGCAGCGGCACCTCGATCCGCTACTGGTACGACGCGCGCTACTTCGAGTCCGGCGCGGCGCTCGACGTCGAAGGCGTGCGGACGAAGCTGCGCAACACCGCGTTCCTCGTGCCGGGTGTCACGTACGTGCTGCGCACGGCGATCGAGGACACGATCAACGAGGAGACGTTCCACTTCCCGCACGGGCTGGTGGACATGGTCGACTTCCTCACGCCATCGGGCGAGAAACCGGTCTGCGGCACGCTGCTGATCACCGGTGAGGGCACGTACAAGGAGAACGCGGCGGACGCGGCGGGCGTCATGCAGTCCAATGTGGAGCGCCACGCCGAGGTCGAGGTGGCGCTGCGCTGGGGCACCGGCTACGAGCGCACGGTCGAGTGCTTCACCAACACGATCCGCAACGTCCACGGCGGCACCCACCGCCGCGGCTTCGACCGGGCGATGGCGAAAGCGTTGCAGGACGCCATCTCCAAGACCCGCGGGCTGCTCAAGCCCAAGGAGGACATGCCGACGATCGAGGACGTCCTCGAGGGCATGACGGCCGTGGTGCACGTCCGGCTGCCGGAGCCGCAGTTCACCTCGCAGACCAAGGACGAGCTGTCCACCGCCGGGATCACCCGGGTCATCCAGGGCATCGTCGACAAGCACGTCAAGGCGTGGACCGAGGACCGCAAGACCAAGTCCGAGGCGAAGGTCGTGCTGCAGAAGGTGGTCGACGCCTCCCGCGTCCGGCTGACCCAGAAGCAACAGAAGGACGCCGCCCGCCGCAAGACCGCCCTCGAAGGCGCGGCGATGCCGCCGAAGCTGGTCGACTGCCGCACCACCGGCGTCGCCCGCAGCGAACTTTTCCTCGTGGAGGGCGACAGCGCGCTGGGGTCGGCGCGAATGGCGCGCGTGTCGGAGTACCAGGCGCTGCTGCCCCTGCGCGGCAAGATCCTCAACGTCCAGAAGGCGTCGCTGGGCGACACGCTGAAGAACGCCGAGATCGCGTCGATCGTCCAGGTGCTCGGCGCGGGCACCGGGCGCACGTTCGACCTGACCACGATGCGCTACGGCCGGGTGATCCTGATGGCCGACGCCGACGTCGACGGCTCGCACATCCGCACGCTGCTGATCACGTTGTTCGCGAAGTACATGCGCCCGGTGATCGAGGACGGCCGGCTGTACGCGGCGATGCCGCCGTTGCACAAGCTGGTCACGAAGGGCCGCAACCCGGAGACGCACTTCACTTTCACGCAGCGGGAGATGGAGCAGAAGTTCGCCGAGCTGGAGAAGGCGGGCAAGAGCATCGTCACGCCGGTGCCGCGGTTCAAGGGGCTCGGCGAGATGGACGCCGACGAGCTGTGGGAGACCACGATGAACCCGGCGACGCGCTCGGTGCGCCGCATCACCATCGACGACGCGGAAGCGGCGGAGACGGCACTGGAACTGCTGATGGGCGAGAAGGTCGAGCCCCGGCGGAACTGGCTGGTCGCCTCCTCCGACCGGGTCGACCGCGAAGCCATCGACGCCTGATTTCGTAGCTACCAAGGAGTTCTACCGTGGCACGCCGCAAGGGCACCACCACCAAGGTCGATCCCAGCGCGTTCGACCGGGCCGGTGCGCAGGTCTTCGACAACTCGCTGAAGACCGAAATCGAAGACTCGTACCTGGAGTACGCGTATTCGGTCATCCATTCGCGTGCCCTGCCGGACGCGCGGGACGGGCTGAAGCCGGTGCACCGCCGGATCCTGTTCTCCATGCACGAGCAGGGTTACCGGCCCACGCACGCGTATGTGAAGTCGTCCCGCGTCGTCGGCGACTGCTTCGTGCGCGGTGCGCTGGTGTCGACCCCGGACGGACTGCGGCCGATCGAAGAGATCGAGATCGGCGACCAGGTCCTCGACAGCCGGGGCCAAGCCGTTCCCGTCACCGAGGTCTATGAGAACCCGGTCTCCGAACTCGTCCGCGTCACCTGGTCGAACGGGCACACGATGCTCGTCACACCAGGACAGCGGTTTCGGACCGTGACGGAAGACTCGACCTTGACCTGGACGGACGCCCGCGACCTCACCGGGCGGCTGACTCTCGGTCATGGAAGCGTGCGCAGGGAAGAGCGGCCTGCCGAGGGCGGGGATCTCTACGGGTACCTGCTCGGCCTGATCGTCGCCGAGGGATTCGCGGTCGACCGGTCCCGAGACGCGGACGGCCGGGTCCGGATCCACATGTGCGACACGGAACCGCTGGACGCCGTGGACAAGTGGGCGACGGCCGCCGGAATGACCGTGTATCGGGGTAAACGTACCGCCACGAAGCCCGGATATCGCGACCAGCACATTCTCACGTTCGCCAGGCACGATGGCCTGCTGGCCGCGGGAACCCCGCACAGCGACGCGAAGGTGGTTCCGCCGGAGGTCCTTCGGGATCGCTCTGCCTGGGCGCCGTTCCTGGCGGGTCTGTTCGACGGTGACGGCTACATCCGCAAGAACCATCGCGAGATCGTCTACGTGAGCACGAGCGAGGCACTGGTCAGGCAGGTCTACGCGATGCTCGCGGACCTCGGGATCCACGGTCACCACTGGACCAATCCGAAGCCGAACGGCCACAAGACCTTGCTCGGTCTCTCGGTGAGCGGGTCCGACGCCGCGGCACTGGCCGGCATCCTGGCGCCGTGGATCACGATCGGCTACAAGAAGAGCGATCTGCGAAAGCTCATGGAGATCACCTACGCCTACGGCGGCAAACAGGGCAACGACCGGTTGCCCGCCAGGGGCGTCATGGCCGAATTCTCGGCCGCCCACGTCGGCGGCGGTTGGTTCCGCGACAGCGAAGGAACTGCTTTCCGCGCCTCGTTGTCCGCGGTGAGCGGGGCGAAGGTCCGCTACGGCAAGGACCGGCACGGCATCGCGCTGGCCGATCGCTCGTTCCCGCTCGGGCGGGCGCACCAGGACGGCTGGATCGAAAAGTTGCGGCGGATCGGCTCACCGCTCGCCGACCGGCTCGACGCGCTGAGGGGATTCTCGTTCCTCGAAGTGGTGTCGGTCGAGCGCGTCGCGCCGGACGTCACCTACGACATCCAGGTCGGCACCGAAGCCCACGAATTCGTGGTCGAAGGGTTCGCCGTCCACAACTGCATGGGCAAGTACCACCCGCACGGCGACACCGCGATCTACGACGCGATGGTCCGCCTGGCTCAGGACTTCTCCCTCAACGCGCCGCTGATCGACGGGCACGGCAACTTCGGCAGCCCGGACGACGGCCCGGCTGCTTCGCGGTACACCGAAGCGCGGATGTCGCCCGAGGCGATGCAGCTGGTCGGCGAACTCGGCGAGGACACCGTCGACTTCCGGCCCAACTACGACGGCTCCCTCGAAGAGCCGTCCGTGCTGCCGGCGGCGTTCCCGAACCTGCTGGTCAACGGCACGTCCGGGATCGCGGTCGGGATGGCGACCAACATGATCCCGCACAACCTCGGCGAGGTCGTCGCCGCGGCGCGGTGGCTGATCACGCACCCGAGCGCGACGCTCGACAAGCTGATGGAGTTCGTGCCCGGACCCGACCTGCCGACCGGCGGCAAGCTGCTGGGCCTCGACGAGGTGCGCCGCGCCTACGAGACCGGCCGCGGCGTGGTCCGGATGCGCGCGAGCGTCGAGACCGGTCCGCTGGAGGGCAGCCGCGGGCGGCAGGCGATCACCGTCACCGAGCTGCCCTACGGCGTCGGGCCGGAGAAGGTGATCGAGAAGATCACCGACGAGGTCAACAAGTCCAAGCGGCTCACCGGCATCGCCGACGTGAAGGACCTCACCGACCGCGAGAACGGCACGCGGCTGGTCATCGAGTGCAAGGTCGGCGTCAACCCGCAGGCGCTGCTGGCCGACCTCTACCGGCTCACGCCGCTGGAGCAGTCGTTCGGCATCAACAACCTGGTGCTCGTCGACGGCCAGCCGCAGACCCTCGGGTTGAAGGAGCTGCTGGAGGTCTTCCTCCAGCACCGCTACGACGTCGTCACGCGGCGGACGAAGTACCGGCGCCGCAAGCGCGAAGAGCGGCTGCACCTGGTCGACGGCCTGCTGATCGCGCTGCTGAACATCGACAAGGTGATCAAGCTGATCCGCGAGAGCGAGAACGCGCAGGCCGCGAAGGACGGCCTGATGACGCGCTTCAAGCTCTCGGAGATCCAGGCGACGTACATCCTCGACACGCCGCTGCGCCGGCTCACCAAGTACGACCGGCTGGAGCTGGAGTCGGAGCAGGAGCGGCTGCGCGCGGAGATCGCGGAGCTGACCAAGATCCTCGACGACGATTCGGTGCTGAAGAAGCTCGTCTCGTCGGAGCTGGCGAAGATCGCGAAGGACTTCCCGACCGAGCGCCGCACCTCGCTGATCGACGGCGATCTGAAGGAAGTCCTGGCCGCGTCGAAGCCGTCCGGGCCGCTGGAGGTCGCGGACGACCCGTGCCAGGTCATCCTGTCGGCGACCGGTCTGGTGGCGCGCACCGCGGCGGAGTCCGAGGAGTCGACGGAGACGCGTCGCCGCAACGGCCGTGTGAAGCACGACGCGGTGGCGGCGCTGGTGCACACGACGGCGCGGGGGCAGGTGCTGCTGGTGACCAGCCGCGGCCGGGCGTTCAAGACGGACGTGCTGCCGTTGCCGGTGCTGCCCGAGCAGGCGGGCACGGTGTCGCTGCGCGGCGGCATGGCGGCTCGCGAGCTGGTCCCGTTGGACAAGGGTGAGAAGGTCGTCGGAATCGCCCCGCTGGGCGAGCAGGCGGCCGGGTCGCCGGGACTGGCGCTGGGCACTCGCGCCGGAGTCGTCAAGGTGTGTTCGCCGGAGTGGCCGGTCCGCTCGGACGAGTTCGAAGTGATCTCGTTGAAGGACGGCGACGAGGTCATCGGCGCGACGTGGCTGACGGACGGCTCGGAGACGCTGGCGTTCGTGTCGTCGGAGGCGTCGTTGCTGAAGTACGCGGCGTCGCTGGTGCGGCCCCAGGGGCTGAAGGGCGGCGGCATGGCGGGCATCAACCTGACGGCGGGAGCCTCGGCGGTGTTCTTCGGCGCGGTCCGCACGGACGACGACGAGCACGGCGAGCCGATGGTGATCACCTCGACGGGCCAGAGCGTGAAGGTGACCCCGTTCAGCGAGTACCCGGCCAAGGGCCGCGCGACGGGCGGGGTCAGGGCACAGCGGTTCCTGAAGGGCGAGACGGCATTGAGCGTGGCTTGGATCGGCCCGCGCCCGGCGGGCGCGGCGCGCAACGGCGACCCGGTGGAACTGCCGGAGATCGACGTCCGCCGCGACGGTTCCGGCCACGCCCACCCCGGCCCGGACGTGGTAGGCCACCTCATCGAGCGCGACTGAGGTTTTCGCGGGAGGTTTTCGCGGGACCGGTGATGGGTTGTGGTGGTGCACCACCACAACCCACCGCCTAGTACTCGGCGTAGATCTCGATCACGTTGTCTTCGGGATCGCGAAAGAACAGCGTCCGGTGGCGCCAGTCGGGCAAGTCGGTGGGGCCCCTGAGGATTTCCACGCCCTTCGCGACCAGTTCCGCGTGGCAGGCGTCCACGGCGGGAGGAGGCACGCGGAAAGCGAGCTGGACGGCCACGGACCCCGATACCGAGGGACCATCGTCCCAGGCCGGCCCGCGTCCCCTCGGCCGCAGCGTCAGCAAGGTGGCACCGATCCGGAAACTCACCCAGTTCTCCAGGTCTTGCTCGACCGGAAAGCCCATCACGTCCTCATAGAAGGCTCTCGTCTCCTTCAGCTTCCTGCAGAGCAGGACCGTGTAGTCGAAGGTGCGGATTTGCTTGATGCTCAATCCCGTGAACCCCAGTTCTGGTATGGGCCGTTCTCGTGGCGACCGCTGGGAAAGCATAGCCGCGGCCGGCAAGTTCCAATATTGCGCAGACCCGCAGGTCAGCGGCGGAAATCAGCCCAGCGGGACCAGTGGCCCGGGATACCGCGCCGGGTCGAGGCAGCTGCTCAGCCCGTCCACGACCGAGCAGAACCCCGGCGGCCGCACCGGCGTGTAACCGGCCGGGACCCCGTGGCCGGCGATCAACTGCCGGTACGCCGCGACGGCGTCGGTCGGCCGCCGCGTCAGTGCCGGGTCGGTCAGGGCGTCCACTGTGTACAGTCCGAAGCGCGGCTGGTAGCTGCCCCACTCGTAGTTGTCGGTGAGGCTCCAGTAGTTGTAGCCGATCACGTTCATGCCGTCGGCCTTCGCGCGCTGCACCCAGTAGATGTGGTCGCGCAGGTGGTTCGAGCGCGAGTAGCCGTCGGGGCGCGCGTTGCCGTTGTCGGTCGGCATCCCGTTCTCGACGACGTACAGCGGCAGGCCGGGGAACTTCCGCGCGTAGTACTTCAGCGCGTAGTAGATGCCGTCCGGCTGCGGGGTCACCTTCCAGAACTCGCCGTTGGCCGCGTGCGCCGCGCTGATGTTGTCGAGGCTGGCGCCGTAGTAGTAGTCGACGCCGGCGAAGTCCAGCTTGTCTCGCACGTGGTCGAGGAACGACGCGTCGAGCACGCCCTGCACGGCCGGGATGAAGGCCGTGTTGCTGGACACGAGCGCGCCCGGATCCGATGAGTGGATCAGGTCGTAGGCGGCGCGGTGCGCCTGGACCATGCGCGACAGCATCCACGGCGACTTCCACGCGGCGAGCCCGCCGTTGCTGATCTCCTGCTGCAGGTAGACCGTCGGCTCGTTGATCGTGATCCACAGCGCGCCGAGACCCTTGTAGCGCTCGACGACGCGGCGGGCGTTGGCGAGCCAGGCGTCGCGCGTGCGGTCGGTGTCCCAGCCGCCCTGGTCGACGATCCAGCCAGGGTAGACCCAGTGGTCGAGGGTGATCATCGGCCGCATCCCGGCGGCCCGGACGTGCCGGACGACGTCGTCGTAGTACGCGAGTTCGGCCTGGTCGACCTGCCCGGGACGCGGCTCGATCCGGGCCCACTCGACGCTGAAGCGGAACACGTTCACGCCCAGCTGCTTCGCCCGGTCGATGTCCTCGGCGTAGTGATGCCGGAAGTCCGCGGCTTCGCGGTAGGGCTCCTTGATGGAGGACGTCTTCGCCTGCTCGTAGCGGCGCCAGTTGCTGTCGGGCGCCGACCCCTCCGACTGGTAGCCCGACGTCGCCACGCCCCAGAAGAACGGCGGCGCCGTGGCGGCGGTCGCGGGCGTCAACCCGGCCAGCATCGCTGTGAGCAGCGTCAACACCGCTGAGATTGCTCGTTTTCCGCGCACCACGGCACCTTCCTCAGCCAACATGAAGAGCATTCACGTTAGCCGAGGAGGTGCCATGCCGCATCCGCCGAAAGGCTAGGCGACCTTGAACGACTGAGCGGCGCGTCCGCGGTGGACGATCCGGGCGTCGGCGCTTTCGACCATGGCAGCTGGTCCAGACCTCCGCACGATCTCGGGTACCAATCAGCGGGATTACGCTTCAGGTCATCTCCTGACCTAGTTCGGTTCTACGGTGCCACCATGACTCGCGAACACGAAGAACTCCTCGGCCTGCTGGCGGAGGTCCGGGAGCGCCTGCTGATCCCGGTCCGCGGCCTCACCGACGCGGAGGCGGCCAAGCGCACGACGGTCAGCGAGCTCACCCTGGGCGGCTTGGTCCGCCACCTCGCGACGGGCGAGCGCCTGTGGCTGCAGGTGCTGCGCAACGCCGACGGCGCCCTGCCGGACGGAATGCTGGACACGGCGCAGTACTCGATGAGCGAGACGTTGTCGTACTGGCTCTCGGCCTACGCGACCGCCGCGGCGGAGACGGACGAGTACGTGGCTTCGCTGCCTTCGCTGGACGTTTCGGTGCGACTGCCGACGACTCCGTGGTCACCCCCGGAACCACGGTTCTGGTCGGCCCGCCGGATCGTGCTGCACCTGATCCACGAGACGGCCCAGCACGCGGGCCACGCGGACATCATCCGCGAGTCCCTGGACGGCGCGAACTCCACCGCCCAGCTCGCCTGACCCAAACGCCCAAGGCCGGGTAGTCAAGGATTCCTCTGCCGCGCAAGCGGTCAACGGAAAGGCCGTGAATGGCCCATTGAGGGACTCTATGTCCCTCAATGGGCCATTCAC
>NZ_JBFBBN010000053.1:0-71518 GCF_040682715.1 Amycolatopsis sp. NPDC051128
GTCCAGCGGGCGACGTAGCCGCACCGGTCGAGCGCAGGCAGCCAGCGGGCGGGGTCCTGGTCGCCCTTGGCGCGGTTGGACGTCGCCGTGACCGCCACGAGTACGGCCGGGTCGTTGGCGTAGCGCTCCCGCTCGGCCAGGTCGGCGACGTCGGTGCGGGTGCCCAGGGCGTGCCATTCGTCGGCGGCCCAGTCCACGAGCCAGGAGGCGTCGCCACAGTCGATCGAGCAGCAGCGCAGTCCCCAGCCGGGTCCGCGGTGCTCGCGGTAGATCTCCGCGTCGGGGTGCAGGTGTAACGCGCCGTCGGGCATGGCGGGGGCGGGTCTGGCAGCAGCGGTGGCAGACCCGCTGGCGCATCCGGTTGCGGGCCCCGCAGGAGCGGCAGCCCCACCGCGTCCGCGGCGACAGCGGCGCGTGGTGGCCGGGCACGGGCAGGCGCAAGGGGTGCGAAGTCGTCATGATCGGGGCCATCCTTTTCACAATCAGTGACCAGTGAGGGTCCGGCGGACATGCCGGGCGAAGGCGTCACGCGCTCGACTCGACGGCTACTCTCCGTAGTATTTCGGCGAGGTGCGCGAGGGGTCGCGCCGTCGGGGTGGCGGCCGGGCGGTGGATGAGGTGCCAATGAGTCGGCGAATGAGTTTTGCGAAAGCGAATGAGCTGGCTCATTTTGCGGATGAGTTGCCTGGTCGGCGGCTTGATCAGCGTGAATGCGTCGGAATGAGCGGAATGAGGTGGATGAGTCGGCCCCGCCGGGGCCGCCCGCACCCCTGGTTTCGGTGGGTGCGGGCGGTCCCGGGGCGGCTCATTCCGCGCTGACGGCGTCCCGGGCGGAGAGCACGTCTGCCACCCGCGACGGGTCGACCGGGTATTGACGGTCCGTAGTTGGGACCTTGTAGCCGTAGGTGGCGAGCAGGTCGGTGACCTGCTTGATCTGCCACCCGCTGTAGTGGTTCCAGCGGGCCGCCAGCGCCGCGGCGACGGCCGCCGCGCGGGGGTGCTGCTCGCCTTCGCGCGGGGTCATCTCGGTGAGCACGGCGAGCACGTCGGCCAGCGGGTCGCGGGCCACCACGATCTCCGCCGTCCCGCTAGCGCCGCCGCGGGCCTCCAGGGCGCGGGCGACGATGGCGGCCTTCTGGGGCTCGGTCAGGAAGTAGCTGCGCAGCGCGCCGGGCTCGTCCATGAACCCGACCGTCATCAGCGTCCCGCAGTCGTTCAGCGCGGATTTCGTCTTGGGTCGCAGGTCGAGCGCCGAAATCCCTTCCTCGTGCGCCTTCTCGCCCAGCACGGCGTTGTTGCGGGCCTTGTTGCCGTTGACCGCCCCGCAGGCGCGGTTGGTCGACATCGCCACCAGGTCCCGCGGCAGGCTCTGGTCCGACGGGCTGGGGGTGAGAAACGCCAGGTGGACGGCGTATTTGCGGCTCGCCATGAACAGGTTGATCACCAGGTTCACGATCCGCTTGCGCTCTTCGGCCTTGTCCTGGCGGAACAGCCGCTGGCACTCCTCCAGCACCACGATCCGCGGCCGCAACCCCGGCTCCTTCGCCACGATCTCCCGCCCGGCCTCCAACACGCTGGACACGTTGTGCTTTTGCAGCAACCGGCCCCGTTCGGTGAGGTCGTCGTAGAGGGCTTCCAGGTGGTCCAGCGCTGCTTCGACGTTGTCCTCCCCCGCGCCCGGCGAGTAGGTCTTCAGGCACGGTTTCAGGGCCTCGTAGTCGTTGTTCTCGGCGAAGACGAACACGTCCACGTCCACCAGCGGGTCCAGGATCGCCCCGGTCGCGAGGGTGATCATCAGGGTGGACTTGCCCGAACCCGGGGCGCCGGCCATCACGAAGTTGCGTTCGGGCATGTCCGCGACGATCGGTTCGCCGCGCAGGTTCACCCCGACCGGGAACCCACTCCAGTAGTCGGTGGCACCCTCACTGAGCAGCGGATACGGGTCAACCGGGTCCCGCAGAGCGCCGGGGTTGAGCCGGAACAGGTCCAGCACCGTCGGGTCGTCTTCGTCGGCGCGGATGAACAGCTCCATCGGCCGGCACCCGAGGTTGTGAGACAGCATCTCCTTGGCCTTGTCGATCGCCTTCACCGGCGCGCCCTGGGGCAGCCGGATCTTCGTTGACCAGCCCTTTCCGTCGATCATCGGCGGCTGCACCCACGCGTTGTCGGTGTCGCGGTTGGGCCACCCGTCCTTAATGGACGCATTCAGCTTGCCGTTGTTGATGTTGGCCAGCGCTGCCACCACCGCGGACTCCGACAGCTCCACGCGCAGGTTGCGGGTGGCCTCTTTCCGCAGGTGAACGGGCAGAACCTGGTCTCCGAGCCGGTTGCCGTCGCGCCACCAGCGCGACAGCTTCACCAGCGCCGCGGCGGCGGGGATGGCCCACCACCAGGTCACCACGAACACCCCGGCGGCCCACACGAACGCCAGCACCGCGCGCCACACGGCGAGGACGTCGGTGGCGTTGAACTCGCCCAGCCAGCGGCCCAGCCCGTTGACCAGGCCGACCACCACCGAGACGAGGAACAGCGCCCCGAGCGCGGCGGCGGTGCGCCAGGCGATGCCCCAGACCAGTTCGGCCCACTTGCGCATCGTGTCGACGGTGACGTGCCGGCCCTCGTTGTACTGACGGGTCAGGGCTTCCACCGCGGAGTGGTCACCGGACGCGCGGGCCTCCGCGCGGGCGGCCTTGAGGTCGGTGTACTCCCGGTCCGCGCGCTTGCGCTGCCGGGCGGCCTCGATGCCCTTGCCGATGATTGAGGCGTGCCGGCGGGTGAAGCGCCACCCGCGGCCGGCCGTCTGCAGCCCGGTCCGCGTGCCGGTCCCGATCCGGTGCCCGGCGGTGTGCGAGAACTCCACGGTGGCCTCCGCCAGCCAGGCCCGGGTCTCATCCGACGGCCCGGCCAGCACCCGGCCCGTGCTCCGCACGACCCGGGTCCCCCAGGTCTGACGGACCGTTCCGACGGTCATGTCGGTGCCGGGTTCGATCACCTCTCCCTCAATCGTCTGCCGGTCGGTTCCGGGCTCGGGTCGGCGGAACGGGACGACCGTGCCGGACCCGTCGGGACCGCCGCCGGAACCGGTCTCCGGACCGGTCCGAGGACCGGTTTCGGCGGTGGGGTCCGGGCCGGTGTCCTCCGGTCGGTTGGTGGTGTTGTCCCCGGTCCCGGGGGGTGTCGTGTTGTCCTGCGTCATGGTTGCGGTGGTCCTTTCCTTCGATTCCGCGGCCGGGGTTCGTGCGGCGGTTCCGGTGCGGACCGGACCCGGCCCGGACACCCCGGATGCGGGTGTGCGGCCGGGCCGGACCAGACCGGCGAGATGCCGGGTCGGGCGGGTCAGGGCTGGGCGGGGTTGTCGAGTTCGGCGCGCAACCGCTTGGCGGCGGGCTTGCCGCAGTGCAGCGTCTTCGCGATCCGGTACGGGGTGGCCGTGGCCGGGTCCAGCTCGCCCGCGGCGACCTTTTCGGCCAGCCGCTTGCGCAGCATCGCCATGTGCGCGTCCCCGGTCGCCCGCCCCGCCGGGCGGGACCGACCGGCCCGGCCGCTGGTGCGCGGCGCCGGGCTCTGCGCGGACCGGTCCGGGCTCGCCGGGGTGGTGTCGTCGCCGGGGCCGGCGGGCTTGTCGGCGGTGGCGACCCCACCCCCGGGCCGGGTGCCGGGCTCGCCGTGACGGTCCGGACCGGTGGCCGGGCCGCTCGAATCGAGCAGGTTCGCGATCGCCGCGTCCAGGGCGTCCGGGGGCCCGGGAACGTCCGGGTCCGGCGTCACCGCGATCAGGCGGCGCCGCTTCACCTGGTACGTGCCGGGGGCGAAGGTGAGGCGGGCGTTGCCGTCCGCGTCGATCTGGGCGGTGGCCATCTTCAGCGCCGCCCGCGCGGCCGCGTTCGTCTTGGCCACCTGAGCGGCGGCGAGCTTGTCGGCCGCCCGCTGGGTGCGGGAGCGGGGCGGGTCGGCGATCGCCAGCTGGTGGGCGATGACGCCGGCCACCGACACCACACCCATGATCACCATGGCGTCCCAGCCGCGGGCCAGGCCGTGCACGGCGTTGGTGCCGAACGCCAGCGTCCCGAACACCCACACCCCGACCTTGAGGCCCCACACCGACCGCGTCCGGTCCTTGCGGCGGACGATCTGGACCGAGACGGCGAAGGCCCACATGCCCAGTTCGGTGATCAGCGGCAGCAGCCTGCCCACGCCGGAGGCGTAGACGTCGGCGCCGTAGCCGGCCATCGCGGAGGCCGCCATCACGAACGACACCACCGCGATGCTGTAGATCAGCACGTGCGCCACGTGGCCCCGAACGAACGCGCCGATCGTCGCCCAGCGCTGGGCGCGATCCTCGCGGCGCCGCTCACGCTTGGCGGCGGCGGCCTCCTTCTCCTGGCGCGCGAGTTCGGCGGCCAGCTCGCGGTCGGCGCGGGCCACCTCGCCCGCCGCCTTCATCCGCGCGATCTCGTCGCCGGTGGCCGCGGCCTGATCCAGCCGCGCCTGTTCGGCCTTCGCCGCCAGGTTCGCGCGGCGTTCCTCCTGCCAGCTCATGTCAACCTCTTCCGGTACGAGAGACACCCCCGCGTCCCGACGTGCGGGCGCGGGGTGTCCACAGTGGTCAGTCATCGGGGGCGCGGCAGCGAAGCCGCGCAAGGGCGTCGGCGCGGGCCGCCAACCGAGCAGGTTTGAGGCGGCCGTGAGTTAGGAGCGGGTCACGCGGATGACCCCGGCCCGCTCGTACTTCGCGGTGAGCGCGGTGAGGCGATCACCGAGGGCCAAGAGACGGGCGGCGGTGCTACTGGGCCGCTTGGCCCGCGTGTCTGCTTCGGCGACGCGGCTGATCTGGTCGTTGGTGATGGCCGCGGCGGTGGCGGCGATGTCGTTCAGCGCCGCCCGGTCGGGCCCGGACAGCAGCGCGGCGGCCCGGTTGAGTGCGGCAGCGTTGCGGGCGATCTCGTCGCGCCACTGGCGGTGGTGGTGGTTCCAGTCCCCGATCTGGGAGCGCGCAGCGTCGGCCAGGGCGCCCCGCAGCCAGCCGGCGGAGTTGCTGCTGCCGGTCGTGGTTGTGGTGGCGGGTGCGGGCCGGGCGCGCGATGCTGCCGAGCGTTGCGGCGCCGGTGCCCGCCGCGGCGCGGCAGGCTTCGCGGCGGGCGGCTTGCCCTGGGAGCGGGCCCGCAGGTCGGCGGCGCACCGACGACGACCGCAGATCCGCAGGGTCGGGTTGGTCTGGGTGCACTCCCGGCACACCACGCACAGCGCCCGCGTCTTCCGCGGCGCCGCGGGTTTCTTCGCGCCCGTGGTCTTCCGGCTGGTTGCGCACTTGGGCGTGGCCTTGCGCGAGGTGGAGTTCCTGGCGGGCTTGGTCTTCTTCTTGCCGAAACCGAACATGGTGGTGGCCTTCCCAGTCGGAGGGTCAGGAACGGGACACCCCCGAACCCGAAGCGGGGCGCGGGGGTGTCCACAGTGGTCAGTCGCAACGCGGATGCCGCGAACCGAGCAGGTCCGGGCCGGACCTTCACTGGTCCGCGGGCACCGCGGTGACGGTCATGGTCGCCGTCACCGCCGGGCACGGCTCGCCCCGCGCCGGCCGGGCCACCAGCCCGGCACCGCCACCGACCGGCGGGCTGCCTACGGTCGTAGTCGGGCCGACGACGTTCGGCCGCGGGCAGGTATCGGTGCTCGACACCGGGGCCGGCGGGGTCGGCGGCGGGGTGACGCGGTAGCCGACCAGGTACAACACGCACAACGCGACAAACACGATCAAACCGATGATGATCCGCAAGGCGGCATCAGTCCTTTCAGGATGGTTCAGGTGGGCGGGGCGTAGAGGAACCGGAACAGGGCCTGCTGCAGCTGGAGGCGGTCCACGAGTCCTCCGAGGTCGCGAGTGGGCGGTGGTGCCGGGTTCCGGGCGGGCCGTCGGTGGGCGCCGCCCGGAACCCGGGGACTGGGGTGTGGTGGTGCGGGGTCAGCGGGTGGTGGCCTTGTCCTTGCCCGTGGCGAGCACGGCGAAGACGCCGGACACGGCGGCGATGGTGAACAGGACCCACACCAGGCCCATGCCGTAGTGGGCCGGGTCCTTGTAGTGCAGGCTGTTGGCGCCGTAGGTCAGCCAGGCCGAGGCGGCGAACAGGATGTACGCGGTGATCCGCATGGTCTTCTCTCCCAGGGGGTTGTCGAGCGTGGTTGCGGCGAACGAGGTGCAGCGGGCCGGGGGCGCCGGGTCAGCGGCGGCTGGACTTGGCCTTGGCCTTGCCGCCGGCGAAGACGAACAGCAGGGAGAGCACCGCGACCGCCCCGAGCGCGAGCGGCAGGGTCAGGCCGTAGTGGGCGGGGTTCTTCTCGTGCAGGCTGGCCGCGCCGAAGGCGAGCCAGGCGGCGATGGCGGCGATCACGAACGCGATGAACTTGGCCATGATTTTCTCCAGGGTTGTTGGTGCGAAACAGAACGTGGAGCCGGTGGTACTTGGGGCGCCGGGCAGCACAAGGCCACCCGCGGCCGTCGAACGGTGGTGCGGGTGAAGCGGTGGTGCGGTGGAGTGCGGCCAGAGAGCCCGGCCGCGACAGGTGATGGTGCGACTCAGGCGCGGCGGTAGGCGGCGGCCTGGGCCTGGACCTTGTCGACGTACCAGCCGGCGTGGTTGTAGGCGAAGATCGCCCGCCGGGAGTCCCCAGCCGACAGGCCGGAGTCGCACAGGTAGTGCGCCGCCGCGGGAATCGCGTCGGCCGGGTCGTAGATGTCGCCCCCGATGCCGGGGTGGCGGTTGCGGACCCCGGCGAAGGTGGCGGGCAGGAACTGCATCGGGCCCGCCGCGCCGGCGAAGTTCGCCCCCGAGCGGACCCCGGGTGCCTTGAGTCGGCCGTGGTCGGTCTCGACCTTCCCGATCCCGGCCAGCAGCGCCCAGTCCAACCCCGGGCAGGTGCCGGCCGCCGCCTTGTACTGGCTCAGGTACGGGCCGGGAATGTCGGCCACGCCCGCCCCGGCGTCGGCGGCCAGGCCGACCCCCTCACCCAAGTCCAGACCACCCTCGCGGGTGTAGCCGACGGCAACCGCGGCCACCACGAACAGAGCAGCCGCGCCACCGACCTTGCCCAACAGCGTCATGGGTATTCACCTCCTCTCCTGCGTCTCGGGTGGACCGTGATGCGGCGGGCGTGGGCGGTCACGAGGCGACCTCGTCCCGCTCGCGCCCGGCCCGCGCCGTCACGTCGGCCGAATCCTTGCGCTCGTGCCGGTGCTGGCGGCGGCGCCAGCTGGCGATCGCCGTGGCCAAGACGGTGATGAGCCGGGCGGACCGGCGGGTGACTGGCCACTCCCACCCGATCCGCACCAGCAGCCCCGCGGCGATCGGCCAGACCAGCCAGCCGATCCCGGCCCACAAGACCAGCCCGGCCAGCGCGGCGGCGACCACCGTTTCCGGCAGCCACCACCCGACCCGGGCGATCGCCCGGTCGACGACCGGGCCGCCGCCGGTCTCAGTCACCTCGCCGCGCTCGCGGCGACGCAACGTCTTGCCTGCCATCGTATTTCTCCCTTCACCCGGTCTCCGGAGACGCCGGAACCGATCCGGCAAAACTTGCGGTGATCCGGGCGTCCAACCCGGACTGCACAGCCAGCAGCAGCCGCGCGACCAGCAGCAGCGGCCACCGCAGCAGCGACAGCGCGCAGAACAGCAGCACCGCCAGCGCGAACCCGGCCAGCCGCCACGACCCGTGCTCCTTCGCGATCTCGAACACGCTCACGACCTCGCCCCCGCTCAGCTGCTCACGGGGGCGGTGTTGGCCGCCAGCCACCCGGTCAGCCACGCCTCGATCCGCTCGGACGTGTCGCTCCAGTCGATGGCGGGGTCGGCATCGAACGCGCGGGCCACCCGCGCCGCCAGGGCCTGCGAGTTCAGCGAGAACGGGAACCGAGCAGCCCCGGCGGCGCCGTAGCGCAGCGGGGACCAGTTGATGAAGTCGATCCGCATCGCGGTGTCCCCGTCGGGCTTGATGGACGGGCACACCGCCAGGGTGTCGGTCAGCGCCAGGAACGGGATCGGCATGTCCACGGTCAGGTCGCCCGCCAGCACGGTGGTCAGGTTCACCGCGCCGACGTGTACGCCACGGGCGTGGTGGATGGTGTAGTGGGATTCCAGCTTGATGTAGGTCACGGCAAAAGTCCTTTCAGGACAGGGGAAACAGCAGGGGGCGAGAACAGGAACAGAGCAGCCTTCCGTGCTCCTTGGAGATCTCGAACACGCTCACGGCTGCTCGGTGGCCGGGTTGGTGTCGTCGTCGGGAAACAGGTCGGCGGAGATGCCGACCTGGCGGCGGCCGTCGCGGCCGGGGATGTCCCCGACCGCGGTCAGGTGCACGGTGCCGTGACCGGTGCGGTAGCTGTGCCGGGTGGCCAGGTCGAGGAAGTCAGCCCACGCGGTGTAGATCTCGCGGACCTCGGCCTGCGCCAGGTCAAGGGTGGGCACCGTGGCGTGCAACTGGCCGATGGCGCTGAGGCTCCAGTGCAGCGGCGCCAGCCCGGCCTTGTTCGCCGTGTGCAGCACGGTGGCCAGCGCGGCGTGGGACTGGATCTGCCAACGTCGGCGGTCAGCGTCGGTGACCGGGCCGAACAGGCTCGATCCACCGTGGTCGTTGTCGGGCATGAGGGGACCACAAATCCTTTCGGGGCTCGAACTCGCGGGGTGGGTGTCGCCGCTGCCAGGTAACGGATTAGCCGTTCCACCCGGCGCTTCCGGCACGGTCAGGCGGCAGGACCGTCCGCGAGGTGGCCCCACTCGACCGCCCAGTCGATGTGCTCGTCACCGGTGGGCACCAGCGCTTCGGCGGTGTCCAACAGCGACTCCACCGTGCCGCGCGGGATGGCGATCTCCGCCGCCCCGTCCGGGGAGGACAGGGCGAGCACGAGGTGGTCGGGGATGCCGCCGGTGTCGGGGCGGATCTGCACGTCGCCTTCTCCGGCCGGCTCGTTGCAGCCGGTGGCCAGCAGGTCGCGGGCGAAGATCCACCGCTGCCCCGCGACGTAGGCGGTGATCGCCCACGGGTCGGCGTCGTCGTAGGTCAGCTCCACCGCAACCTTCCGGCTGGCCCCGAGCAGGACGCCGTCCGCCTGGTTGCACACCCACATCAACGCCCACCGCCCAGACCGGGCCCGAGGTCCCAGCCGAAGCGGGCCATCGCGTCGCGCAGCATCACCGCGTGGTCGAAGGCGAGCCCGGCCCCGGCGGCGATCCGGGCCGCCACCCGCAGCGGCAGCCACGCGGCCAGCCGGGCGTCATCCCCGGCCACCACGGCGGGCATCTCGTCGAGCACCGCGCCGTAGGCCACCGACACGTACCGGCCGCGGGCGTCCCGGCCCGGAGCGTCGTAGATGCCGATCCGGTCCAGCGCGACGTCGGTCAGGTCCAGGCCGATTTCCTCCGCCGCTTCCCGCCGCGCCGCCTCCGCCGACGTCTCGTCCGGGTCGACGTGCCCGCCGGGGAAGGCCAGCCGGCCGCGGTGCGGGGGCCAGCCGCGTTCGATCAGCAGCACATGCCACACCCCGTCGGCCGGGGCGAACAGGACCACATCGGCGGCGTAGAACACCGGGTGGCGGTCATCCAGGCGAGCCGCCACCTTGGCCGCCAGCGATCCGAGCCGAGACATCAGAGATCCTTTCGGAGTGTGGCGCGGGAGGACAGCAGCGCGGGCAGGCAGCCGCATTCGTCGTCTTCGTCGTGGTGGAACCCGATGCAGCGGTCATCGGGGCAGCCGCACGCATCACCGCCCCACCGGCCGTCGGTGAAGTAGTTCTCCCGCGCCCACTGGGCTTGGCTGATCCCGGCCTCGCGCAGTTGCTCGCGCGCTTCGGCGTTGAGTCGCATGTCCGAAGATCCCTTCGGGAGTTGGTGAGCAGGAACCGAGCAGGTTGGGTCAGGCCGCGACGGCGGTTCGCGGGGAGCCGAGCAGGGCGGTGACGTAGGAGACGAATCCGCGCTCGGCACAGGGATGCGTCGCGCCGGTCTGCGGGTCCCGCAGGCTCCCCTCCAGCCACCGCGTCAAACGCGCAACCGACCAGCCCTGACGGCGACGCGTGGCGATGGCGTCCACCAACGACTCCAGGAACGCCGCCCGTACCCGCGTCGCGCGGGTCGCGGCCTTCGCCGCAATCGGGCTCACCGGCGACGTGTTGGACAGCGGCGGCCGGGTCGTGCGCCGCGGGCGCACTGCGGCCTGCTTCGCCGCCTCGTCTGCCAGCATCCGCACCTGCGCGGCGACGTCGCGGTAGACCGCGGCCCGGCTCAGCAGCACCGCGTCGACCGTGCGAGTGGTCAGGATTCGGGCGTTGGCGGCCAGCTGACCGGCCAGCAGCCCGAACCGGCGCGCCACCGCTGCCGCGATCTCGTCATCGGCCACGACGACCACCAGTGGGTTGCCTTCGGCCTGGTCGAACTCGACGTCGGCCAGCAGTCGCAGCTGCTCCGCGACGTCGCCGTAGACCGTCGCCCGAACCGCGGTCACGACCTCCGGCAGCCCGGCGGTGGACAGGACCGTGGCGTTGCGGGTCAGGATGTCGGCCAGGTCGTGGAACCGGCCCGCGATCTCGGTGCTCACCGTGCGAGTCATGGTCAGTCCTTCCGTTCGCCAGCGGACCGGGAGAAGGCATGGCAGTCCCCGGGAATGAATGTGGAAATTCGAGAAATAGGGCGCGAAGGTGCGCTCAGAAATGCCGGGTCAGGCGGCGGAAGGAACCACGCGCGCGGCCAACTGGGCGGCGTAGCGATGCGCGGTCACCGCCGCGCCCGCCGCCACCGGGCTCTCGTGGCCCACCGCTCGGCACTCAGCCGCCAAGTGCTCCAAGACCACCGCACGGCGCTCATGCCACGCCGCGACCAGCGCGACCGGTGCGTCCACCGCAGGGCGGAACGACTGCAACTCGATCAACTCACTCAGCCCGGACATCACGCGGCCTCCCCCTCGACCACGAACCCGATCGCACGGCGTCCCGGCAGAGTCCGCAACACAGCACGCGCGGCCTGGTTGGCCATCACGGCCTCAAAAACAGCGTCGAACTCAGGCAACAGATCGGCGACGTCCGCCAACTCGTCGTGCACCAGACCGGTCCCCATCGGGAACTCCTGATCGCCTGGGTAGCCAGCCAGCAGCTCGGTCAGGTCGGGCGCCAGCGCGTCAAAGTCCAGGCCATCGGCAGCCGCCTCGATCCAGCGGCGGTTCTTCGGGCGGGTCGTGCCCATCGGGGTGTCCAGCTTCATGATCAGGCCACCTCCGCCGGCTCGTCGTCAGCCGCTTCCGGCGACTGGCCGCCCGCTACGAAGTCCGTGTAGCCGCGTTCCGAGCAGGTGCTGATCCAGGTGTTCACGCAGTAGCCCGGGATCCGGATCGCGCCCTTGCCGGTGCCGATCTTCAGCACGTCCAGCTCACCGGACTCGATCGCCCGGTAGACCGTCGACCGCGAGACGTCCAGCAGCTCCGCCACCGCCTTCACACGGAAGACGGCGTTATCCTCAACCCGCATCGTTGCTCCCAAGGTTTCGATGTAGGCCCCGGCCGGTGTTCCCGCACTGCCGGGGCAACTTGCGTGGTGCGCGCTCTGTGCGACACCAGAGACGTTAGGCAACATAGACAACATAGCCAAGTCTTCTCGGCTGTTATCACCTAGACGGAGTAGTTGACTAAGTCGCGTACCCTGTCTGACATGGACAAACTTGATCCGGCTGACTCCCGAGCGCCTTATCTGCAAGTGGCCAGCCGACTTCGGGAGGCGCTCCGGGCGGAGACCTACCGGCAGGGCGACAAGCTTCCGCCACACCAGGCGATCGCTGAGGATTTCGGCGTGTCGGTGGGGACGGTGAAGCGCGCCTACACGCTCTTGCAGGACGAACAGCTGATCGTCACACGCCAGGGACAAGGCACCTTCGTGCGTGCGTCTGGCGCTGCGGTTCCGGCGGCGGAGACCTCCCCCGGTAGTGCGCCGAACAGCTTGGATCTCGCGGACCTTGAGAGGCGGCTCCTCGCTGTGGAGCGCAAGCTGGGGCTTGCGCCCTGACGGGCGTTCGGGCGAGTTGTCGCACGGGCGGCTGGTGGCGAGAATTGGTGACGGTGCCGCATGGTCGGTTCGGGTGTGCTGGTGTCGCTGGCGTCTCATGGAAGTAGCTTCGGCCCGGTTGGGTGCACGAACCCGGAAAAACCTTCCGGGGCCAACCCGGAAGAACTTTCCGGGTTGCTAGCGCAGCTGCGCGAGAGGGTGGGGACATGCGAGGAATCAGCGAAAACCTGACCATCGGTGAGCGCGTCGCGTGGTACCGACGCCGTCGCGGCATGTCACAAGAGGCGCTTGCTGGCCTGGTCGGCCGCACGAGCGACTGGCTGGGCAAAGCCGAGAACAACCGGATCGAACTGGACCGTCTGTCCGTGATCCGCAGCCTCGCGGACGCCCTGGACGTCGCGCTCGGCGACCTCATCGGTGAGCCAACCTTGCTGGACTGGACCCCGGACAGCGGCACGGCGACGGTGCCAGCGCTCCGGGCTGCACTCATGGACTACCGCCAGCTCACGCCCATCCTGAGCGCCCCGACATCGGAGGCGGAGCCGCCGGCACTCGACGAACTCGCCCGCGAGCTGCGCTCGGTGTTCGACGCCTACCAGGGGTCGCGCTTCGGGTACGCCGCTGGCCGGGCGCCGCTTCTGCTCGCCGACGCACTGCTCGCCGCGCGCCAGTACGACGGGGACGACCGCCTGCGTGCTCACGAGTTGCTGGCCTTGAGCTACCAGGCTGCGGCGTCAGTGCTCACGAAGATCGGCGAGGCTGACCTTGCGTGGATGGCGGCCGAGCGCGGCCTGGCGGCTGCACAGCAGTCGGAGAACTATGCAATTACCGGATCTCTATTCCGGTCTGTGGCTTTCGCACTTTTGTCGACCGGTCGCCACGAACCAGCAATGTCACTCACGGAAGCGGCCGCCGCGTATTTGCAGCCACACCTGAACGACGGAGACGGCGACGTGATTTCGTCGTATGGGACACTGCTTCTGGCCGGCTCAATGGCGGCTGCACGCGCTGAGGACAGGGCGACCACACGCGGTTACTTGACTGAGGCTGACGAGGCCGCTCAACGCCTTGGTGTCGACGGAAATCACCTCTGGACGGCATTTGGGCCGACGAACGTGGCAATTCATCGTGTGAACACCGCAATGGAACTGGGAGACGTACAGGTCGCGCTCGATATCGGCCCGGAGCTGGACACAGCGGCGTTGCCAGTCGAGCGGCGAGTGCGGCACATGCTGGACGTCGCCCGCGCGTTCCACGTCTCCGGACGCCACGATGCCGCGGTCGCTACAGTGCTGAACGCTGAGCGGATGGCACCCGGCCAGGTCAGGCACCACTACTTGAGTAGGCAGCTGGTCATCACGTGGGTCCGCAACACCCACGGGAAGCCGGGCTTCGAGCTGCACCAGCTCGCCAAGCGGATGCACGTCGTAAGCTGACCCACGTGACGGACGACTCAACGGACAAGTTCGCAACGCCCCGGATTGCTGCCGGGGCGTTGTTCGTAGACGGAAACCGCGTTCTGCTGGTCAGGAAGACGTACGGGAACCGCTGGGACATCCCCGGCGGCTACGTCGACCAGGGCGAGTCTCCAGCGGCGGCCTGCTCGCGGGAGCTGCGGGAGGAGATTGGACTAGCTCGGTCAGCCCAGCGGCTGCTGGTGCACGACTGGGCGCCCAACGACTCGGAGGGCGACAAGATCCTGTACGTCTTCGGATGTGGGGATCTCGGCACTGACGAGGACGCCATCGTCCTAGACGGCGTCGAACTCGATCACTGGGAGTGGGTCTCGGTCGACAAGCTGAACGAGTACCTGATCCCACGTCTCGCCCGCCGGCTGAACCACGCGTACCAGGCCCACGTGAAGGGCACGACTCGCTACCTTGAGCACGGCGAGCCAGTCCTAGGAGAGAGTTGAAGCTGCTCGGTGGTCGGCGAGGGAACACCGCTTCGGGCAGCCGTCAGACCGAGCCGCAGAGCCGGAAATGGAACGGGGGCGCGGCAGGATTACAATCAGAAGAAGATGAATGACCGGAGCTCTCGTTGACAAACAACCAACCCACGCTGCCAAGCGGCTCGGCGGGTAGCGATGGGGCAAGACTGCCGTGGGGTATCATCGGTTGATGGCAGGAAAATTCAAGTCAATCGTTGACGTGTTGGATGCGTTTTTTGGTTCCGTTTGGACAGCGGACAGTGTTGATCGTCTCACGCGTAACGACCTTGATGCGCTCGCGGTAGCCGTCGAGGACTTCTACCATGATTACACGCTGCCGGAGCTAAATCCGGATTTGATCCGCTCCTACAGCGGTGGGACCTCATCTGTCCTAAATGGACCCATGCCAGCTGAAGCTGATGGCCACCTAATAAAACTGTCAGATAGTCAACTTATGCCGTTTGCTCATGCGGCGACGCTTTATGTCGACCAGATTGTCATAAACTGTCCGCTAGACTCATGGATATTCAGCTACAGGAACTTTATTCTGCCCAGACCTTTTAGAACCAGGTCAGGTTTGATACTTACGCCCACACTGGCCGAGCATGCCTATGGTGTAGGATTTCGCGAGGCGAGCGAAGAAGCGAACCGCGAGAAGATCCGTTCCATACTACGAATGCTATCCATTCTTGCGCCTGCAATCCAACGAGGATGGATCCTCACCGTTCCCCATCTTCGAATCTGGAAGAAGATGAGAGAGTCGATTCAGGCGCAAGTTCGCAGAGACATAATGAATCCAGAACTACTGGAGGTTCTGTCTTCGGAATTCGACACCCCGCCGGCTCATAGCGATATGTTCCGAGGAATGAGCGTGACCGATCCCCGTGGCGTCTTGCCGCAAGATCACGCACTGTCCGTTGCGGAGTCGCCAATGATCTACTTCAACAGCTGCCTTGCCGTGGCAGGGGCCACAGATGCACGGTTCCTCCCAGTTGCCGATTCCGACTTCGCACTGCTACATCAGCACATCTTAGATGCCGGAAAGTTGAACAGGCAATTAAGAGACGCCATTGCCGTCGGAGCCTTACAGCGGGCGACCGTGCCAACTTTTGATGACGAATCGTTTCAAACGATCTGCAGTATCCGCGACTCTGAATCTGCATTCAACGATTGGCGGAATCAAGTCCGGGAGTTCGTGGATGGCAGTTTCCCTATCAGCCTCGACGACATCAGAGATGTCGAGGGTATTGTTAGTGACAGGATCCGACTACGCGTTGAAAGAATCGAATCTGACATCAAAAAATCGAAGACGCTTCGAGGTTTCGTCGAGTCTGCGATTCCCAGCGGACTAGAAGTCGGAATTGCGGCTGCGATCTGGACCGCCCCGCCACAAGCGTCTATCGCAAAGCTCATCGCTTCGATTTCCGCTCCAATACTTAAGGCCGCAATCAACTCTATAGTTAGTCGACGCCGGTCGGCGATGTCGGTAGTTATAAAGCTTCAAAAGCTCAACAGAAGGGATGCTCTTGATCAATGACTCCAAGCTCGTGAGCTAGGTCAGTTAGCTTTCCGAGATGTCTGCACACCGGCTTCCACTGGTCGCCGCCGGCCGCGTCGTCGGCAACGGCAAGCCAGTAGCCACGCGATTTCGACAAGTGCGCCCCCCAGCGTGTACCGGGCCAGCCCAGGGTGCTCCCTGCGCAGCTCTCAACGTCCTGCACGCGCTAGCCCTCGCCGCCGGCCCTGAGGCGATGTAGAGGGGCTGCTCAATCCAGCCAAGACCGCAGTCGACACACGCACACACCATAGTCGATCTCTCCCGCCAACCGGATCGTTCAGGTAAGCAGGCCATCGCGCCAAGAGGGGTACCGGAGTCCGCCACGTTCTCCCCGCCTGCGGACGCGCCAGCAAGCTCCGACCACCATGTCCGGCGCTCGTCTTCTCGCCACACTTCGGCAGCGCTGGTCACGAGACGAGCCACCGTAAGCGCAACGTCGTGGCCGATCCCTTCCGATCCATACGGCGATCTTGCCCGACTCGCCTGCGGCTCGGCCGCCCACCTGTCATCCCCAATACGGGGACATAGCGGGGGCTGTTACGCAGGTCAAAGGCCTACTTCAAG
Source organism: Amycolatopsis sp. NPDC051128 (assembly GCF_040682715.1). Lineage (NCBI taxonomy): Bacteria > Bacillati > Actinomycetota > Actinomycetes > Pseudonocardiales > Pseudonocardiaceae > Amycolatopsis > Amycolatopsis sp. NPDC051128. Next base: position 16,084 of record NZ_JBFBBN010000053.1, read on the forward strand.
ATCCGTTCAAAACCCGTCCCGACTTGCACTGGAGCCCCCTTCTTGCGGTTCGACTTCGCGGGGCTTCGGCCGGGCGGCTGAGTGACGAACTGGGCGACAACCGCCCCGAACACGCACGGACGTTCACGGACGTCACCGGACATTCGCGTGTCACTCGGTCAAGCGCCTGACCAGGCTTTTTATGGATGCAAGGTGCCTGGGGGTCAAGGGGTCGCAGGTTCAAATCCTGTCAGCCCGACGGACACTACGAGGCCGCCTGGCCGGGTGAAAGCCCTGGTCAGGCGGCCTCTTCGCGTTCTGCTCTTGACCCTGTAGTTGATCATGGCCAGGCTTCGTTGGGGACCATTTGGGGACCACCGTCGAGTTTGAGTGTGTTCAGCGCACTTGACCGCTGCAGACGCAGCGCCAGGGGATCGTCCTCGGCCTGGCGAACAGCTGATGAGCAGGCCATGCGTCCACCTGGAGATTGACCGCCGGGTACTACGAGCACTCCTGTGCAAACAGGGATTTTCACAACAAACCTGGAGATCGTGACGGCGACCGGCGACCGCATCGCGGCCGTTGTTGCCGGCAGCAGGAGCGGCGGCGCCGAAGGACAATTGTAAGCGGGCGCTTTGTGGCGAATCGGGGATACATCCCCCAAAATGGGGATGTCATGCCGACCAAGCTAGCGCCCCGCGGCCGGATACGGGACCCGCCTCCGGTGAGCGGGGCTTCCTGGTGCGGCAGCACGGCCAGTTCGGCCGGGGCACGCTTCACGGTGCCTCGCCATCGGCGGGCAGCGGGTCGCAGGCCTGCTGGATGACGCTGTGGTGCATGACGTCACGCTGGCCGTGGGCATCGACGACGTAGGCGCTCATCGGTGGGGCCGGCCGTCTCGGGGTTCGGCCGGTTCTTCATCGCGGCTCCTGCGAGGGCGCCGGGGTCGTGTCGGTGAAGGAGTGGTGCTCGTGCACTACGGTCCAGCGGCCCTCGGTCTTGCGCAGGCCGACAGTGAGCCGGAGCCGCTGCTCGGGATCCCGGGCGAAGTCGGCCGGCGTGCCGCAGCGCAGCAGGCCGTAGGCCAGGGCAACATCGGTCCCGGCCACGACGTCCAGTGACTCGAGGTCGAACACCGCACCGCCGGCCTGCCAGGCGAAGAACCCCGGCCAGCTGTCCCGGTAGGCCTCGAGTCCGCGCAGTCCCTGGTAGGGCGGCGGCACATCGAACATCACGATCTCAGGTGCGTGATCCGCCAGCACACCGTCCAGGTCGCCCTCGTGCGCGGCGCTCGCCCAGGCCTTGATCAGGGCCCGGATCTGTTGTTCGTCGGTCATGGGGTTCTCCTCGAAGGATGATTTCACCAAGTAGAACCCGGGCCGGGCGACAAACTCATCGCGGCGGGCCAGGATGGCCGGTATGAACGCACCAGCCGAGGTCCTCGACGCCGCCAGGTCGGGGGACGCGGCCGCGTTCGAGCGACTGGTCAGCCCGTACCGTGACGAGCTGCTCGCGCACTGCTACCGGATGCTGGGCTCGTGGCACGATGCCGAGGACGTGCTCCAGGAAGCCCTCGTCCGGGCTTGGCGCGGCGTCGGCGGGCTGGACGAACGCGGGTTCGTCCGGGCCTGGCTCTACAAAATCGCGACCAACCGCTGCCTGACCGCCCTGGAGCGGCCCGGCCGCCGCGAGCTGCCCTTCGACGTGCACCCGGGAACCCCCGGCACCGAAGTCAGCTGGCTCGAACCCTGCCCCGGCCCGTCACCCGAGGCGAGCTATCTCGCCCGGGAGGCCGTCGAACTCGCATTCGTCGCCGCCCTGCAGCACCTGTCCGCTTTGCAGCGGGCCGCGCTCATCCTCCGCGAAGTGCTCGGCTTCTCCGCCGCCGAAGTCGCCGGGCTGCTGGACACCTCCACCGCCTCGGTGAACAGCGCGCTGCAGCGGGCCCGCAAGACCATCGACACCACCCGCGTCAGCCGGCAGAGCGTGCTGCGCGAACTCGGGTCCGACGCGGTGAACGAAATCGCCGCCGGGTGGATCGACGCCTGGCAGAACGGAGACGTCGACGCGATCGTCGGCATGCTAGCCGACGACGCCCGCTTCTCGATGCCGCCACTGCCCGAGTGGTACCGCGGCGCCGACGCCATCCGGGCGTTCCTGGTCGCCGGCCCGCTGCGGTCACGCTGGCGATTCCTGCCGACGTCGGCCAACGGCCAGCTCGCCTTCGGCACCTACCTGTGGGCCGACGCCGCCGGCGCGTACCTGCCGGGCGGCCTCGACGTGCTCACCATCCACAATGGACAGGTGAGTGAGATCGTGTCGTTCTTGACCGCCGACCTCACCGACTTCGGCCTGCCCAGCCAGTTGCCCGCCTGACTCTGTCGGCTCCAGCACGCGGATGTGGGCGAAGCGCCCGCCAAGTCGGCGATCCGCGGAGATCTCGCGCGCCGGGAGGTCTCCGGCGTTCTACCGGGGCACGATCCCGGCTTCGTCGGATCCAGCTCGTCGATGCCGATCGCGACCGGGTTCTCGCGGGCCGCGAGCGTCAAGAAGTCCCGCAGCGAGTCGACGATTTCAAGCAGGTGCAGCGCCAGCCGGGTCAGTCCTCGCGCTTCCCGGCGAGACCGTAGTGCTTGTCCAGGCGGACGGGGCCGTCCCGCTCGGCATACGCCTCGCCCCGCTCCCAGCGGGAGGAGGTCAGGCGGGCCCACGGTGTTCGTGGACCTCCTCGGAGCCGGCTCCGTCAGCGGGGATGGCCCGGCAATGGGCCATAGCGGGCGTGGGGCGCCTGGGTCGTCCAGGCCCAGAAGCGGTCCCCGTACGACCAATGCCACCAGCGGGCCGGGTAGCCGACCAGGCCGGCGGCGACCAGCGCCGAGGCGAGCAGCTGCCCGATCCTCTCGTCCGGCGGCGGGATCGGACCTGTACAGCACGCCGGGAGCAGGAGGGCCACCTCATCCGCTTCGGACAGGGTGCGTCTTCGAGCACGTCGGTGACCCGGAACTTGTTGAACGAGTCCAGGACCGGCGCCATGGCACCGCCCGGGGGTCCAGTAGACCGGGTAGCACGACAGCGTGTTGGACTCCGGGTTGGCGGGCATCTTCACCCCGGGCACGCATTCCGGATCCGCGTACGTGATCGTGGTGATCCCGCCCTGCGGATTGGTGATCGCGTCGATGCGGTTCCGCGTGATCGCCGTGTACTGGCTGTTGGCGTTGACGCAGTTGGCCTTCAGAACCCCGTGGAACGTCGTCGGATTCAGCGTGATCGCGTTGCCGACCGTGGCAGGACTCGCGACACGACCAGTCTGGGTGATCGAGTCCAGCCACAGCGCAGGCGGACTGCCGTCGCCGCTCGCCGGGAACGACTGACTGAGGGCCCAGTCGTTGACCGGCTTCCAGCCCGAGCTGCCGTCGCTGATCTGGGTCCGGATCTTGGTGTACCGCTTGCGCGAGAAGAACGTCGGTGAGCCGTACTTGCAGGCCACACCCGATGCGCAGCTCGTCGTGCCGCGCGGCGGTGTTCGAGGCGGCGCGGGGGCTGCTGGCGCGGGCACAGGAGGTGGGCGACGTCCGGGCGGGCGTACCGGTTGAGCAGTTGTTCAAGCTGGTGAACGCCATCGCGCTGGTCACCGAGACGGAGCCGGATGCGGCCGGGCAGGCGGCCGCCCTGCTCGACCTGATCTTCCACGGGCTGACTCCACGCCCGTGAGCGACGGGCGCGAAGTCGGTCCGTGAGGAGCGCGCGGGGTCCGGCGGGGTTAGCGGAAGGGCGAGAGGCCTTTGCCGGGACAGGCCCTTTACAGTCCTTCCTGGAGAAAGTTGGCGATGTCGCTGCGCTTCGGGTAGTTCGGCAGGGGTGCGGGTTTTCCTTGCAGAAAGGTGTCGATTACAGCGAAGGCTTTGTCGTTGTTGTCATCGAGGCCGTTCCACATGTGGTGTCCGACTTCGGGCATGAACTGGGTCCGTTCGATGGCGGGATCTTCGGCCAGAATGGTGGTGGCCCATTGCCGGACCTGGGAGGAGCACTGGGCGACCATCAGCATCGTGGGCGTGCCGGAGCGCCGTAGCCCCGTGGCGATCGACGGGGAGTCTTTGATCGTCTGCTGGATCTGCATGCTCGCGGCAGGACTGAATGAGAAGTTCTCCGCGGTGTCCTCCTCCGGGATGCGGTGGGCGTCGCGGGCGCAATAGGCCGAGGCGGTGTCGCTGCCGAGATCGGCGGCGGTGAACGCGTTGTCGCCTTCGGCTTGCCTCACCAGCGTGGAGTCGGGGCTGAGGAGCCCGAGACGCATGAGACCGAACGCGACGGCGTACCTGGGGACGTGGGTGGACCGCGGCCCGCGCATGGCCGGGGCGAAATCCCGTGCGCTCGGCTGTCCTTTGTGCCCGGCGAGCAGCGCGGTGGGACCGTCCATCGGGCCAGGCTCGGCGATGATCGCCTTGTGCACCCGAGCCGCGACAGGCGCATCAGCCAGGGCACGGGCGAGGACGTCGCCGCCCGCGGAGAAGCCGAGGACATCGACCGGCCCCTTGTCCAGGTGGTCGACGAACGCCGTGAAGTCCTGGACGGACCTGTCGATGCTGTACTGCTCAAGGGGAAGCAGGCCGCTGCGGCCACCGCCGGCGTGCTCGTAGGCGTAGACGTCGTAACCATGTCGCGCCAGGAGTTGCAGGAAGCGGTGGTCGAGCACGGCGATGCCGCGAACCGGCCCGCCGTGGAGGTACGCTAGCGGCACGTCGCGCCGAGGGCTGCCGGGGGCGGGTGGGTAGTGGTACACCGCGACCTGGCTCCCCGTCGACAACTCCCAGCGCTGCGTTGCCACGAACGGCAATGCCGCAGGGTACTGCCGGTCGGTCGGCACGCTCGGGACGCAGACCGTCCCGGTCAGAACCACGGCGACAAGCACCGGCAGGTACGGCACAAGCCGACGTCTTCCCGAACGGCGACGGGCCCGCCAGGTCGCGGCCGCACCCCCGATGGCGAGCGTCGCCAGCCACGCCGCGAGGCCGGAGACCGCGCCATCGGTCAGGACGACCAGCACCAGGAACAGGACGGCCAGCCCGGCGACGGCGGCCAGTGCGAGTCCTGCGCGCCCGGCGGCGCGCGCCAGTCGGCGAATGAGTCGTGACATGCGGAAAGTCCCTTGTTCGAGTTTCCAAACTAAGTTTCAAAACTAAGTTAGCACATCGGCTAGACTCGCTGCCGTGGCGAGGCCCAGAACCAACGACGACACCGTGAAAGAGCGATTGGTGGAGGCGGCCACCGAACTGTTCGCGACCCGCCCGCTCGAGTCGATCACCGTCCGCGCGCTCGCCGGCGCGGCGGGAACGGCGACGGCGGCGGTGTACACGCTGTTCGGCAGCAAGGACGCGCTGATCGAGGAGGTGCGCACCAGGGCGGTCGCGGGGCTGTTCGACGCCCTGTCCGCGGCGCCGGTCACCGACGATCCGCTCGCGGACCTCAACGCGCTCGCCGCCGCGTACCGGAAGTGGGGGCGAGCGCACCCGCACCTGTACACGGTGTTGTTCGGCGGGGTGAAAACCTTCGACCCGTCGGGCACGGCCGGACCACGCGACCCGATCCGGCTACTGCTCGACGCGATCGACCGCGCCGTGGCGGCCTCCATCCTCACCGGTGAGACGAAGTCGATCGCGCTCTCGTTCTGGGCGACCCTGCACGGAGTCGTGACGCTCGAACTGGCCGGAGCGCTCGACACCGCCGTCGGCGAGGTCGCCTTCCACGCGGCGATCCCGGCGGCACTTCGCGGCTGGGCACCAGCTCCATAACATCCGCGAAACGAGTTCCATGATCTTCGACCACTCGGTCCGGCGGGTTCGAGCAGGCGTTGTCCAGTCAGGACGCCGAGACCGGCCTGCGCTCCTGACCGTCAACCACGACACCGCGCCCGGTCCGGGGCCTCGGTGGCGTCCGCATGCACCCGTACGTGGAGAGACCGCCGTCCCGGACGACTGCTTGCGTCTCGCGGAGGCGCTCAGGTGGGCTACGCCGACCTCGCCGTCGCCGAACCGGCGTTGAAGCGGGTGCTGCTGGAAGGCGAGGCCGGACAGGCGCTGGGGCTACGCCGTGCCGGAAAGATGTGGGTCCACGGTCCCGCCGGAACAGGCCTCGAGCACCACCGCCGCCCGAGCACACCAGCAGCGCCCCGTCACGCGGCACCCGCGACGGCGGATCGGGCAGGTAGGAAAGACCGGCCAGCCCAGTCGCCCGAAAGTACGACCACGGTGGCGCTCCTCGCGGCGGACTTCGTCTCGCCTCACTGACATCCGCGTTCAGCGACCGGCCGATGGCCCGCGGCGGGATCGTCGGCCAGTCGTCGCGTTCTTCGCGGCATTCGATGCGCAGCAGGAGGAAGTCGCGTTCGGTCAGCTGCCCGTCGGCTCCGGCGGTGTCGAGGTCGGCGTCGGGAATCGGATCGAGCCCGACATTGTCGCTGTGTCCGCAACCCTCACTGGATGAGTGGGCGGCGGGCGACGAACACATATTCCGTGCTGTTCTCGGTGAACGGTTCGCCGGCGAACCCTCCGTAGAGCGCCTCCAGTTCGAGGCCGGCGACGTCGAGCAGCCCGAGCCATTCGTTCTTCGTCGCCCACCACAGCGAGCTTCTGGCGCCATCGTCGCGAATGATGTCGATCCGGTTGTCGCCCACCGAGTAGCGGATCGTGTGCGGTTGCCGTTCGTCCTGGCGCACGCCGTCGGTGCGGGCGGCGATGTGGTGGTCGAAAGCGAACGCGTTCCAGGCGAACCGCCCGCCCGGCCGCAACGACGCGGCCACGCGCTCGAATGTGCGGCGGCGTTCGGCCCACGTGGCCAAGTGGAGCAAGGCACGGAACGGGCAATAGATCAACTCCGCCGGCTCGTCGAGGCGCAGGTCGCGCATGTCGGCCTCGCGCAGATCGAGTTCCACGCCCTCGGTGTCGGCGCGGGCACGCGCCTGTTCGAGCATCGCCGGAGACGAGTCAAGACCGATTACCGGCTGCCCAGTCGCCAGCGCGACCGGGATCGCGACACGGCCGTTCCCCACCGCCAACTCGACCACCGGCCCGGCGGCCTCACGCGCGAGGCCCACGTAGAACGCGACGTCCTCGATCATGTGCGCCGACCACTCCTCATAGCCGACCGCGAACGCCTCATCCCAGGTCATGCGCCGAGGCTGCCACGCCACGCCCCGGCAAACCAACCAATTTCCACGTGTACCTGCGGGAGTGGTTGGAGGAGCATGACGCCGCGTATGTGCCGGCCACCAAGGTCAACGACCTGCTGGCCACCACCGGCGGTGCCGAGGCGAGGGCGGATGAGCTGATCGCGGACTTACCTGCCCGGGCGTGGCGGCGGCTGTCGGTCGGGGCCGGAGCGCACGGGCCCCGCGAGTACGACTGTGCCCGGATCCCGATCGGGACCAGCTGGCGGGCCGGGCGCGGGCACTGGCCGCTCGCGCGGCGCTCGATCAGTGATCCGACCGAGATCGCCTACTACGTCTGTTACGGATCTCGCTGCTCGAGCCCGCGGCTACCCATTCACCTGACTGCCGTTGCAGTACTGGAGCCGGACTACGGCCAGGGCCTTGGCGCGGGCCGGATCGGTGAACCTCCACCCCCTGCGGCCGGTCGGAGTTTTGGTTTTGCCTGACATGCGGCTGGAACCGAATTGTCAATGCCGACCTACGCTCGGCGGGGATCCCACCCTTCGACCGTGACGGGACGCGCCGATGACGACGACCGAGCCGGAACGGGGCAGCCGGGGCTGCCCGTTCCACGCTAATGACTTCACCTCCGAACGCCTCGACCTCGACCCCGAATACGCACGGCTGCGGCGGGACAAGCCGCTCGTCCGGGTGACGATGCCGCACGGCGGGGACGCGTGGGTGGCGACCCGCTACGACGACGTCAAGACCGTGTTCGGCGATCCCGGGCCGGGCGGCCGCGGGGGAACCAGCCTCGGCCGGGGCGGGGTTGCAGGTTCAGGGGCCCGAACTCGTCGACGCAGATCACTCGCCCGTCGGTGGGCGGGTGGTCGTAGAGGTCGAGGATGCGGGTCTTCTTGGCGACGAAGTCCGGGTCTCTGCTGGCTTTCCAGGTTTTCGTCGCCTGCCAGGACACGCCCGCCTTCCGGAGGATCTGCCGGACGGTCTCGGTACTCGCCCGGATCCGGGCGTGTTCGGCGAGGTAGTCGACCAGCTTGGTCAGGCTCCAGGTCGTGAACGGCAACCCCAGCTCAGCGGGTTTGCAGGCAGCGATGCGGCAGATCTGGTTACGGGCGGCCGGCCCGAACTTAGCTGGTCGGCCGCCCCTCCATTTTGGGGACAACGCCGCGAACCCGGACTCGTTGAACGCGTGGATCACCTCCCGCACATACCCCTCCGTCGCCGCGAACATCACCGCGATCTCCCCCGCAGACCGGCCCTGCGACGAGGCCAGCACGATCCCGGACCGCCGCAGCCGCACCCGGTCCTTCGCCGACCTCGTGATCTTGACCAGCCGCTGGGCCTCCTCCGGCTCCAACGACCGCGCGAACACCTCAGGCGTACGTGCCATGGCTCACCTCCACCGGCCAGCCTCGCGATCACCAGCCCGGATGTCCACGCGACACGGTTACCACGTCAACGTTCCTTGCCGAGGCACTAGGATCTCGGCATCACGAGCCGGAGTGCTCGATCGTCTGGGAGTTCGGAGGTTCACCGATGGCGCGTGCCGGCCGGCGAAGAGCCAGCAGCGGGCTTGACCATCGAGGAGGTGCTGCCGAAGGCCGGGGGTGGGCCCCTCCGAACGGGACAGCCGAGCTGCCGGTGATCCCCGGACAGCCGCGGAAAGCGGACGCCGACCCGGACGAACGCCGCGCGCGGCTGGAACGGCAGGCCTGGGAAGCGGCCGACGCGCAACGGCGCGCGGGCGCGCGGATCCGCTGGGCAGTCGTGGTCGCGGGCGCGGCAGTGGTGGCGGCGGGCATCGCCATGCTGACGACGATGTCCCGCCCGGCGCAGCCGCCGCACGAGGCGGCGTTGTGGTCGGTGCCGCTCGAGCCGGCCACCCCGCTGCCGTCGAGTGCCATCCCGGCTCAGTCCGCCGCGCCCACGACCTCGGTCACGCCAGCCACGCCAGCCACGCCGACACACTCGCCGACCCGCCGGAGCGTCGCCCCACCACCACCGCCACCGCCGGCTGCCCCGGTCACCCCCGTCCCGCACTGCCCGACCGCCGAGACGGCGACCCTCAACGACGAGGCGAACGGCATCGTCTACAGCGGACCGTGGTACGCCGCCGGCAAGCGCGGCCTGGGCGACTTCCACGACGACGTGCACGCCACGATGGCGGACGGCAGCCAGGTCGGCTACGCCTTCACCGGGACCGGCATCGCGCTCTTCAGCGAGACTTACTCCGACGAGGGCCGGATGGACATCTACCTGGACGAAGTCTTCCAGCGCACCGTCGACACCACGAGCCAGGCCCGGCACGCCCAGCAGAGCGTGTTCAGCGCCTGCGGCCTGTCGCCGGGCCACCACACCATCCGGGCCGTCAAGCGCAGCGGCACCTACATGCTGCTGGACCGCTTCGACGTCACGCCGTGAGCCGCTGGGCTCGCACGGTCCACACCGGACAGTCACCAGTGCCGGGCCCACGGCACCGATGCAAACCCACCGAAGTCCCTTCCACCACGAGGGGCGCCCGGATCCGGGGGTGATTTGCCCACTGGGTGACCGAAGTTTTCGACGACCTCGGCGCCGTGCTGGCCACACACCGGGTTGACAACGCCAGACGCGGCCCAACGTGGCGTGGTCCGCTGACGATCGCGGTGCTGACCGGCGCCCTCGGCTGGTGGGCGCTCCCCGCCAGCTGCGGTTCGACGGCCTCACGCGGGACCACCCCGGCATCTGCGGATGCGGATGGCCGAACGGGGGATGTTCCAGACCTCCGAGCTGGTGACACCGTTCACTTCTGCCTAAGGACGAAGCCACGCACACCGGCACGAGTACCCGCGCCTAGCCGGTTCACCCAGGTCAACTCGGCGACCCGGCACACCTCGGTTACGGTCCCCGCCCAAGATCGACGACGAGGAGCCGCCGCGGGCCTGGCAATGTTGGCCGTCCCGCTGATAGGCCCAGTGACGACCACGAGCGATCCCTGGTTGCCGTTCCTGCCGCCTGATCCCGGCCAGGCGGCCGGGATCAGGCGGTGTCGGCGTACTTCCGAGACCACCCTCGCCTGCATCGTCCTCCATCTCCGATGAAGATCCCCACGACGTCCCAGTTAGTGGGTCGCCGCTCAGCAGGGCGGTTGCGAGCGGCTGGACGACGGCCAGCCGGAGCACGAACCGCGCATCGGTACCGCCTCCAGCCGGTCGACGGATCGCCTGGTCCGGAGACTACTTGCCGGTTCGCGGTCCCGTGCACCGCCCAGGTCGCCGATCTTGGTATCGTCCCGCCTTCGTTGAGGTCCGGAGCGGAGGGTCACCGTGAACAAGGCCAACCGGCGACGCCGCAGACGCAGACCGCACCTCCGCCGGCGACCCGTGTCCGCGGCACAACCCTCCTCCGAGACGCCGAGTCCGCCTCCCCCGAGGAAGCCCGCGCCTGTCCTGATGGCGGGTTTCGTGCTTGCCGCGGCGGTGCTGGGCATCGGGATCATGCTCCACGTGCTCGGGTGGACCGCGCTGGGCAGTGAGGCGGGCGGCAACTGCGGCCGGTCCAGCCGGCCGTGCCCGCAGGGGCTGACCGCGGTGCTGTTACTCGCCTTCGGGTGCACCTTCGCGGGGCTGGGCGGACTGGCATTCATGGACAGCGCCCTCGAGAAGCGGCGTGCCCTGCCACGGCGCCGCCGCTGGAGCGCGATCACCGCCGTCGTCGGGGTCCTGGCCGGTGTCTGGCCGGGTGCGCTGGTCTACGACGGACTGCGCGGACGGTTCCTGGAGGTGCGGTGGTCCGCCCCGCTCGACCGGCCTTCCGGCGTGACGGGTGTGGGCAGCTGGGTCGACGGTGACCTCGTGGTGCGGGCCCGTGCCGACCGGCTGATCGGCTACACCACCACGGGGACCGCCTGGACGACGGAGGTCCCGGGTCGCGAGGCACTGTGCACGATGAGCCGGGACGTCGAGGACGGCGTCGGCCTGGTCGGGTGGGCGGCCGACGGCCAGCCGTGCGCAACCGTCGTGGCGATGGACCTGCGCACCGGCAAGTCCCTGTGGCAGCTGACGCGGACGGCGAGCGACCGGTACCGGTACGGCGACGCAATTGCCGGCGACGAGCTGGCGGTCACCTCGAGGCTCGCGGTCTTCACCGAACCCACCGGGCTGAGGGCCGTGGGACTGCGCGAGCTTCGAACGTCAGCGGCGGACACGGGCAGGCCGCCGGACGGCACAGTGCTCCAGCGTGAATTCCGACGTTCGCCATCGGGCCGGAAGATCGCGACGACGGCGGGATTCGTGCCGACATCGCCGCCGATCGGAATTGGGTCTGGCAGAGAAGAACGCACATAAATGAACGCTCCCCTTGAACAAGGCGGAGTCCTGGTCGCGCCGCGCGATCTCGTCCAATGCCGTTGTCACAGGGTTCATGCGGTATGCGGATAGACGCCGTCCATGCGTGTACCGCATCGATTGATCGGATGCCGGTGTTGGACCGCGGTCGTCGCCCGCCACCAGACTCGTCGGTGGGACCGTCGCTCAACGAGGAGATGAGGTAAGCATGACCGGGATTTCGAGGCGGGGCGCACTCGCACTGGCCGCCGGTGCGGTCACGGCCCAGATCGTGAGCACGGGTTCGCCGGCCGCGGCGAGCCCGCCGGGGAGAGCCGGGCAGGATCCGGTCGTGGGCGCCGACCTCATCACCACGGTGACACCGCGCGACAACTGGCGGGTCACCGCGGTCGCCGTCCGGTACGCCGATCCCGTCGACCTGCGGGGCGCCGCGATCGCGCCGTCCGCGTTCGAGGTCATCGCCACGGTCGGCGGCCAGAGGGTGCCCCGGACGGTCACCCGGGCCTACACGAACACCGCGCCCGAGGTGGCCGAGCGGAGCCGGCCGGGCAAGTACGTGATCATCGAGCTGGATCCAGCGGATCCCAACGCGCGCGCCTCGGGCACCGACCCGCTCCCGCTCGACCGGGCGTACGCGATCCGGCAGGTCGAGGACCTGAAAACCCGCGGCGGTGCGGTCGTCCTCCCGGCGACCCCGTTCGCAGTCCGCAACGACGGCGTGCTCAACCCGGTCGTCGACGGCTTCACCGCGGGCTCGTTCGTCGACTCGACCGGGTTCGAGCTGAGATTCCGGCTCTACCGACCGGCAACGGGAAACAGCCGCCTCCCCCTCGTCGTCACCCTGCACGGCGGTGGCGAGGTCGCCGACAACGACATGACCCAGCTGACCGGCAACCGGATCGCGGTCACGTTCGCGAAACCGGAACGGCAACACACGAACCCGGCGTTCGTCCTCGCGCCCCAGGTCCCGCTCCCCCGCCCGATGGACGGCCCGGACGGCACCGACTGGACCGACGCCCGGGTCAACGCGGCGACCGTCGAGCTCATCGACACCTTCGCGGCCCGCGAACCCGTCGACCCCGACCGGATCTACCTCGTCGGCCTGTCCTCCGGCGGCCGCGGGATCTACAACCTGCTGCCGAAGTACCCCGGCAAGTTCGCCGCCGCCCTGCCCACGTCCGGCTGGGGCGAGGTGTCGGCCATGGACAAGATCACGCGCGTTCCGCTGTGGGCGGACCATTCGATCGACGACCCGGTGGTGCCCTACCGGGAGGGCCGGTTCGGCAAACCCGGTACCTGGACGCTGATGAACGCCCTGGAAGCCACCGGTACCAAGGTGACCCGCGGCGAATGGGCCAACAACCTGCCCAAGGCCGAGTTCGAGGCCCGCTCGCGCGCACTGCTGCGCGAGGCCCGCGCCGCCGGCAGTCACGTGCTGTTCACGAGCTACACAGCGGGGACGACGGCGCCCAGCCCGCACTTCGCGTGGGGCCAGACCTACGAGAACGACGTCGTCATCGACTGGCTGTTCGCCCAGTCACGCCGGGGGGCCCGGTCAGACCTCCAGCGAGAGCAGGCGTGAGCTGAGAGACTTGCCGTGGGTGTCCAGCGCCAGCGACGTGGTGACGCCGCCGTCGACGACCTGGTGGCAGACGAAGTGCAGCGCGCACAGGCCGGGCAGCTCGTGGCGGACGACCTCACCCGCGACGTACTCGGCGAGGTGGGCCCGGACCCGGTCCGCCGTGAGGGTCCGCACCAACAGCTGGTAGTCGCCGTCGTCGCGCGGGAACACCGACAGGGTCGCCACGTTGCCCTTGTCGCCCGCGCGGCAGTGAGCCAGCTCATGCAGCAGCATCGGGTGCCTCCAGGAACGTCACGGCCGGGCGGACGGCGTCGCGCGGGATGAGGGCCGAGACGATTCCGATCACCTCGTTGACGTGCACGCGAACTCCCCCGCCGCCGGCGGGACCGTTGGTGTACAGGGACTCCACCTCGTCGCCGACGCGTTCGAGAACGTCCTGGTCGTGGCTGATCGCGGCCACCCGCAACCGGCAGTCGGTCTCGCCGCCGAGTACTTCGGCACGCAGTGGCACCCCGGCCAGCCGGGTGGTGACGACCTCGGCGGCGAGCGCGGCGCGGCGGGCGGCGTTCGGGCCGGCATAGGAGATCTCCGCCTCCACTTTGGACCCCGCCCGGTAGCCGACGCTCACCTTGAGCGATCCGGGTCGCGGGGTTCCGCGCGCGCCCGCCACGCGCACCGTGCCGGCGCCGGTCTCGGTGACCGACACACCGCGCACGTCCAGCGTCACGTCCGGGGTCAGGTAGGCGGCCGGGTCGGTGATCTCGTAGAGCAACTGTTCTCGCACGGTCGCGCGGGACAGCAGGCCACCGGTGCCGGGGAGCTTCCCGAGCAGGGCGGTGCCGTCCGGCTCGACGTCCGCGAAGGGGAATCCCAACGCGTGCAGGTCCGGCACGTCCTGGAAGCCGGGGTCGGCGAAGTAGCCTCCGGTCAGCTGTCCCGCGCATTCGAGGAGGTGCCCGACGACCGTGCCCGCGGCGATCCTCGGCAGGTCGTCGACGTCCCAGCCGAGGCGGCCGGCGAGCGGCGCGACGAACAGCGAGGGGTCCGCCACGCGGCCGGTGATCACCACGTCGGCGGACAGTGCGGGGAGCAGGGCGTCGGCACCCAGGTACGCGTTCGCCGACACGATCTCGCCGTGCTCGCGCAGCGGCTTCCCGGTCTCCCACGCCGGGGCGTCCAGGTCCAGGTCGGCGAGCACGTCGTCGCCGGTGACGACCGCGACCCGGCCACCGAGCCCCTGCGCGTCCAGCAGGTCCCGGGTGACCTGGCCCGCCGCGAGCGGGTTGGCCGCGCCCATGTTCGTCACGATCCGCACGCCGTTGGCCAGGGCCGGCGGCAGCAGCCGGGCGAACCGGGCCGGCAACCGCCGTTCGTAGCCGAGTGACGGGTCGGACAGCCTGCGTTGCTGCGCGAGCGCGACCGTCCGCTCGCCGAGGCACTCCAGCACGATGTCGGCCAGGTCTCCCCGGCGCAGGAGGTCCTCCGCCGGCTCGATCCGGTCGCCGGAGAACCCGGCCCCGCTGCCGATCCTGGTGGTAGACAAGCGATCTCTCCCCGGCTAGAACGAGATGGCGCCGGTCACGAACGCGACGACGGTCATGACCAGCGTCGTGCCGAACGCCCATTTGAAGATGAACCGCTGATGGTCGCCCAGGTCGACGCCGCTCATGCCGACCAGGATGAACGTGGACGCGGTCAACGGGCTGAGCGGGAACCCCGTGGTCATCTGCCCGAGGATGGCCGCCGTCCCGACCTCGGCCGCACTGCCGCCGAAGGCGGCCGAGGTCTCCGCCAGCACTGGCAGCACACCGAAGTAGTAGGCATCCGGAGTGAACACCAGCGACAGCGGCATGCCCGTGACGGCCACGATCACCGGCAGCGCACCGCCCGCGCCGTGCGGGATGATGCCGACGAGCCACTTCGCCATCGCCCCGATCATGCCGGTGCCGCCGAGGATCCCGGTGAACACGCCCGCGGCGAAGATCATCGTCGTGACCAGCACGACGTTGGTGCCGTGCTTGGCGAACAGCTCCTGCTGCTGCTCCCACTTCGGCCGGTTCACGATCACCGCGATGACGAACGCGACCACGAACACGACCTCGAGCGGGAACCACTGGGCGAGCAGCACCACGATCAGCGCGAGGGTCAGGACCACGTTGAACCAGAACCGGACGCGGGCCCACCCGACGCGCGGCTCCGGGGCGGGCACGACCTCGTCCAGTTCGATGACACCGAGCCGCTTGCGTTCCGACCGTCCGATGAGGAACGCCGCGACCAGCACCCACAAGATACCCGCGACCATCGCCGGGATCGCCGGCACGAAGACCTCGCCCGCGGTCAGGTGCAGCGCCGCCATGGCCCGCGCGGTCGGGCCGCCCCACGGGACCATGTTCATCACGCCGGCGCCGAGACAGACCACGCCGGCGAGGACGAGCCGCCGCATGCCGAGCCGTTCGTAGATCGGCACCAGCGCCGACGCGGTGATCAGGAACGTCGACGCGCCGTCGCCGTCGAGCGCGACCAGAAGCGTCAGGACCGCGGTGCCGACGGTGATCTTCAGCGGGTCGCCCTTCGCCCACCGCAGCACCCGCGCGACGGCCGGGTCGAACAGCCCGGCGTCGATCATCAGGCTGAAGTACAGCACCGCGAACGTGATCATGATCGCGACCGGGGCGACCTTGAGGAGGCCGCCTCCGACCAGCTTGCCGAGGGCGCCGCCGTGCCCGGTGAGCACCGCGACGAGGACCGGCAGCGCGGTCAACGCGATGAGCACCGAGACCCGGCGGGACAGCACCGCAACCAGGAACAGCGCGATCGTGACAAAGCCACTCGCGGCGAGCATCCTTGACCTCCTTGAAGTGTGCTCACCTTCCCCAGCCGTCACCTATCGCGGCAAGCATCAATATTCGATAGATTGATGAGCCGTGCGCATGGACCTGACAGTGCAGCAGCTCCGCGTCGTGCTCGCCGTGCACGACGCCGGCAGCTTCACCTCGGCGGCGGAGGTGCTGCTGCAGGCACAGTCGTCACTGTCCAGGACCGTGCTCGAAGTCGAGCGGCGCCTGGGGGTGGCGATCTTCGAACGCACGACCAGACGGCTCGAACTGACCACCGAAGGCCGCGAGTTCGTCGCGATCGCCCGCGTCACGGTTGCGTCGTTCGACGCGAACCTGCGCCACTTCGCCGGCTTCCTCGACGGCCAGCGCGGCCGGGTCCGCGTGGCGACCCTGCCTTCCCTGGCCGCGATCCTGCTGCCGACCATCGTGTCCACCTACCACCGCGACCACCCCGGCGTCGTCCTGTCCATTGAGGACGCCCTGGCCACCGAGGTGCTCGGTCGTGTCCGCGCCGGTGAGGTCGACCTGGCCGTGACCGTCGTGTCCGCGACCACCGACCCCATCGACGACCTGCTGGTCACCCCCGTCGCCACCGACCGGTTCTGCTGTGTGTTCCCGAAAGGCCACCGCTTCACCGAGGTCGCGGAGGTCACCTGGACCGACCTCACGGCCGAGGCGTTCATCGCCTTCGACCGCACCACGAGCATCCGCCAGCACCTCGACCGGGCCTTCACCGAGGCAGGCGCCCGCCCGCGCAACGCCATCGAGGCCCGCAACATCAGCGCGGTCGCCGGCCTCGTCGCCGCCGGGCTCGGCGTGACCGCCGTACCGGGACTTGTCCTGCCACTCATGACGTTCGCCGAACTCGAACACCGTCCACTCGGCGCCCCCCGCACCGAACGCAGCATCGCCGTCGTCAGCGTTCCCCACCGGCCGCTGGCGCCCGCGGTCGTCGCCTTCCGGACCGCCATCACCGACGCGAGCCGCTCCGGCATCGACCTGCCCCAGGAGACGTCCTGGTTGCCGTCGTGAACGGCGGAATGGCTCCACTGCCCCGACTTCGCGCAGCGGCTACGCCGTTCCGGGGGGCCGCCGGCGATCCAGGAGGTACCGGGCCCGGGCGTCTCCAGCACCACGTGCGCACCGCACAACCGACCGGCGGGAGCACCCAGCGAGCCGCGCTCTACGCGGTGGGGATGAACGGCGACCGCGACGGGCTACGGCTCCTGAGGGCACACGCCCCCGTCGTCCGTGCCCGCGCGAACTGGTGGCTGCGGCTTCCGGCCGAGGCCTCCGCGGGCGCGGCCCTCTGACGACCGAGCCGGCCAGCGAGCGCCGTTCACGGCCGAAGAACCGCTCGGCGTCCGCTGTGCCGTAGGCAGCCAACCCGACGTAGGGCACATCGACGGCGACATCGTCGTCTTGCTCAAGACGATCGTCGTTGAGATCGGCGGCGACAGCGTGCCAACGGGGTCCCCACTCGTTTCGGTCGCCACCGCAGGCCGCCACGTACGCCAGCGTCACCGCCAAGCTGGGCAACCGCCGACTACCGGCGGCGTCGGACAGCGTCGTCGATGAGAAATGGGCACGCCGCGCCAGCTCCCGGTACGACGGACTCCCTGCACTCTCGCGCAGTTGTCGCAGGTCAGAGGCAAATTCCGGGAGAACGGCACCATCCTGTTCCCACGGCCTCTCAGCATGTGGCATGACTTCCCCAACCTCTCCCCGAGTCGGTTGCCCATTGTCCGGACGTTGTTTGTCCGGCGTCCAGCGCCCGGCGCCGGACAACCCGATGGCACTACAACCAGGAGCTGCACCTCGAGCCAGACGGCCGAGCCACCCGCCAGACCACCTGGCATGGATCTCAACGGAAAGCGGGAAATCATGCGTTGGTTCACAAGCACAGGCGCCGTGCGTAGCGCCGCTACGACAGTGACCGCTCCGACTCCGCTCGCCGCTCCAGCGCAGGCGGCGCCGAGGAACGCCGGCACCGCCCCCGGCACGGAAAGGATGGCGAAGAGCCGCACGATCAAGGTCGGCGCCGCCGTGGCCGCGGTCGCGTCGGTCGCCGGGATGGTCTTCGCGGCGGCACCCGCCACCGCCACCGTCGCCGACTACCCCACCAGCACCTTCTCGATTGTCTACGGGGCGAGCTACTACAAGGGCACGGCCACCTTTTACAACCGGTCGGTCGGCGTCGACGGAGCGTTCAAAGCCAGCAACTGCCGGCGGATCTACGCGCGGGCGTTCGCCGGCAGCACCTCACTGGACTTCGTGAGCTCCAGCACCTGGTGCAACAGGTCTGGGCCGGCATCCCTCCCCCTCGACGCGAACGTGGTCGGCGGGGCCGACAACATCTGGGTCTACATGACCGACGAAAACCAGACCTACCTCGCAGGACAGACCTGCTACCGCGGCGTGAGCGCCTGCGTCAACGGTCTGCACTAGACCCACCGCTCAACGACGCCGAATCCGGCGTGTGGGTCCGGGCAACTCGACGACCGGACCCACACGGCGGTGCGCTGCCGGCGCATCGGCCGGGTCCGTAGCAGGAAAGTTCCGATGAGGAGGTCCGACATGAACATCCGTTCCCTTGGCGTGACGGCGGTGCTCGCACTGATCGCCTGTCTGCTCGTCGCCACGCCCGCACAGGCGGCGACATCCGTCGCGTTCACCCCGCAAACGATCTCGGTGCCCAAGCTCCCGGAAACGGGCGTCGTGCACAGCGTCACCCCGGTGGGCACCATCTCGCTGAACATGACCGCCACGCAGACCGCGTACGTGGTCTCGAAGATGCGGGTCAACGACGCCACCATCCGCAGCCTCTTCGACAACGAGGTCGTCTGCCGGGGTCCGGGCGGCTGGAGCAAGAACATGGTGACCGGGCAGAACGTGTACGACAGGAACTCGGGCTCCCCGTCGCAGGACGTGACGCTCTACACCCGCTTCCTCGTCCACCCCGGCGTCGCCGGCACGGTCACCTGCACCGCGAACGTACGGGGCAACTCGCTCAGCCCGACCGACGACGCCACCTACCGGCTGGTCAGCGGGTACCTCATGTTCGCCGACACCGCGGTCACCAACGCCACCGACGGGCAACCGGTGCAATCCAGTGTGAGCCCGGGGACGCACAGCATCAACGCCGACTCCCCGGTGGTGCGGCTGCCCGCGCTCGACTACTTCACCCTCCCCGCGACCGTGCAGGGCCTCAACGTCGTCGGCGATGCCGAACTGGCGGTCTGCTCGCCGAGCACGCCATGCGACAAGACCAAAGCGACGCAGGTGAAGTTCACGCTCTTCGTCAACCAGTGGAAGTCGGACGGCACACTCTGCAAGACCGACAGCAGCGCCCAGGTCACCCAAGACGTGGCGTACTGGGTGCACCACAAGTACGTGCCCCTCAACAAAGCGGACTTCACCGTGAGCACGGCACCGGGCTGCATCCCCCGGTTCAACGCCTACGTCAAGGTCGAGTGGCTGGGTGGTGAGACCGCCGGCATCCAGGGCACGGCCCTCGGGCTCACCGACTCGCAAGGATCGGCAACCACGCACGCCTCCGACATGAGCCACGCGTACGTCCTGCCGTACTGACCCTTCCATCAGCACAGAAACAGGTGAATACCCATTATGCGCAAACTCCACACCCGCCCGACCAAACGCCGGCGCGTCAAAGCCGCAGTGGTCCTCGCCGCGGCTATCCCGGGCACGCTCATCTCCGCGGCACCATCCGCAGTCGCGGCGTATCCCACCACCCCCTTCGAACTCCACACCGACACGAGCCAAATGAAAGGAACCCTGGCCTGGTACCAGCGCACCATCGGTGTCGACTACACCTTGAAGACCAGTTCGTGCGTGCGGGTGTTCATGACCGGTTACACCGCCGACGGTGCGACAGAGGGACCCAACGCCACTTCGACGTCGTGCCACGTCGCCATTTCCGGGAACGCCGCGATCGGCGTCCCCGGAACTCCCGCCTCCATCCGCATCTGCCTCAGCGATGTCACGCTCACCGTCTGCGGAGAGTTCAAGCGCCCGTGACCACTCTCCGGCAATGATCCGATCGGCTTGGCGGATCACCAGGGCCAGTGCGGACACAGTTTCAGTCCCGACCGCCACCGTCTGGCCGCCAGCAGTGGCGACCAGACGGTGCGGCCCTGTTCGTCGTTGGGGTTTCGCGGAATCGGCCACGGATCTCCCGTTGGCATGAATCTCCGTGTTGACGACGCGTTGTCGAAGCACGACCCTGTCCGGCCCACCGACGGACGCATGCCGTTGTTCGAAGTGTTTCTGCTGACTGCTCGACGAGATGTGAGCCTTGCCTTCAGGAGTGCGATTCTGCCTGGCAATCACGGCTGGCGGGATGACAGAGCCCGCCATTGAGCCAAGGCTTCACCGGTGCCGACAAGCACGGGATGGCCGGGATCGTTGAATACCCGCACCATGTCGGCGAGCACCTGCTCCAAGTCGGCAACGATCACGCGGTGAAATCCTCGTCGCCCGCTATTTCGGCGAACAGCGCCTGGAGATCACCGACAAACAGCTCGGCGCGGTACTCGGCCTGAGCAAGGCGGCAGTCAACGGGCATCGGCGACGGGCCATCACGGAACTTGCTGCTGCGCGCGCGAACTGTCCAACGTCTCGGTGCGCTGGACAAGCTGAGCCTGGCTCTGGCCGTCTGAGTCGTGCGAGTTCCACGCCCCTCCGGGAAGTCCCTGACAGCCGAGCGGGACGGAGCCTGGCGTTGTTCGCCATCGGGGAGAGCCATGAACACTTCGCACGCTGCGACTTGTTCTCACTCCCCGAGTGCTGCGCGATCTTGACTTTTCCGTACAACCGCGAGGCTATTGCGGAGACGGAGGCGAGCTCGGTCGCCGCCAGCCTGATCCGCAGCCACTTGCCGCCGTCGTGGTCGAAGCTGGTGACCGTGGCCCGCCGGATGTCCGCGGGCTGGGCCGCGCCGTCCAAGCACGGCTGGCCGGCCGGAAGCCTGGGCAACCGCCGCGCTGGCGAGACGGACCTGGCTGGCCGCCACCGCCACCCCGCCCCGTGTGCTGATCCTCGGCCGCTCCGTCCGCCTGGCTGCCATGCTGGGGCTGCTGGCACAGTCCCGCCCTGGCCGGAGCCACGTTGGTCAACGTGCTCGTGACAGCGCTGCTCCATCCGCACGACGACCTTCCAGACCGGCAACCGTCGGCGAAACAACCATGCTGCTGTGCTCGGCGACGACATTGGTGCTGCTCGTACGCGGACACCGCACCTGGGCCAAGATCACCGCCGCCGCAGCGGTCGCGCCCACCCTGATCGGCCTGACGAACGCCGTGATCGGACCCACCGCCCTGTGGCCGCCGATCACGGTCGATCTGCCCCTGTGGGTCACGGTGGCCTGCCTGTACGCCGGGTTCCACCACGAGGCTCCGACGCCACAAGCCGCACCCTGGCTGCGCGCCCAAGCCGCGGTGGTCGGCCTGAGCATGCCGTGGACGGTGGTGGCCATGCCCCTCGGCTCGGCTCCGTGGACGTGTGTGACGATTGACAACACGGGGCGCTGTGAAGAACTGGATCACGCTGGCGGCCGGACTGGCGGGCCTCCTACTGGCGTCCCGCCGCGGCCAGGCCCTTCACGCTTGGGCCGGTGGCCTCGCGATCTCCGTGGCATCGACTCTGCCGCTCCAGGCCGGCTCCGTCTGGTTCGCCGGCCAACTTCACTCGCAGGGCGCCATCGGGATCGAGCCGCTGATGTGGGCATACACCCAGCCACCCACCCTGCTTCGGCTGGACTCTGAATGCGTATCCCGCTTGCGTGAGAGCCAGAGAATGCGATGACCACGATCGTCGACGGGGTCTCGGTGGTCGCACGGCAGTCGCAGGTAAGGCAAGATCCACATGTCATCGAAGGCGATACCTTACAGGTCACGTTGCCAGTGCACCAGGCTTTGACGCAAGCTCAAAACATCAGCATGATCGGGACCGAGAGTCCGGGACTGGTCGGCCAGCAATTGCTCGTACTCGGCAACGGCACCTGCAGTGTCACCCGCCTTACCACGCCAAAATGCCAAATTGTCACGCGCGAGAAAAGTGTCATCATGATCTGAACCGAGAATCTGCAACTGGTCGGCCAGTAATTGCTCGTACTCGGCAACGGCACCTGCGACATCACCCGCCTTACCACGCCAGGACGCCAAGTTCCTACGCGTACGAAAAGTGTCCAGATGATCCGAACCCAACACCCGCGACTGGTCGGCCACCAACCCTTCAAACTCAGCAACAGCACCCGCGGCATCACCCGCCTTACCACGCCAGTACGCAAGGTATCTGCGTGCCTCCAAGACACCAAGATGATCAGGACCGAATACGCGCGATTGATCGTCCACCAATTGCTCGTACTCGGCAACGGCGCCTGCGACATCACCCGCAGCGCCACGCCAGTACGCCAGATCGTCGCGAGTGGAAAGGGTGGCTCGATCATAGGGACCGAGAACTCGCGACTGGTCGGCCACCAACCCTTCGAACTCGGCAACAGCACCCGCAGCATCACCCGCCTTACCACGCCAGGACGCCAAGTTCCTACGCGTACGAAAAGTGTCCAGATGATCCGAACCCAACACCCGCGACTCGTCGGCCACCAACTGCTCGAACTCGACAAGAACTCTCACGACGTCACCTGACCGGCGACGCTCATGCGCCAAGTTTCTCCGCGCGCGCAGTGTGTCGGGATGATCCGAACCCAACACCCGCGACTGGTCGGCGACCAACCTTTCATACTCGGCAACAGCACCCGCAGCATCACCCGCCTTATCACGCCAAAACGCCAAAACGTCACGCACGAGAAAAGTGTCATCATGATCTGAACCGAGAATCTGCAACTGGTCGGCCAGTAACCGTTCGAACTCGGCAACGGCACCAGCGGCATCGCCCGCCTTACCACGCCAGGACACCAAGTTCCTACGCGTACGAAAAGTGTCCAGATGATCTGAACCGAGAATCTGTAACTGGTCGGCCAGTAACCGTTCGAACTCGGCAACAGCACCAGCGAAATCACCCGCAGCACCACGCCAAAACGCCAAGTTCCTACGCGTACGAAAAGTGTCCAGATGATCCGAACCCAACACCCGCGACTGGTCGGCCACCAACCCTTCGTACTCGGCAACAGCACCAGCGACGTCACCCGCCTTACCGCGCCAGCCCGCCAGTGCGTAGCGCATGAGCATGGTTTCGGGATGATCCGGGCCGAATACTCGCGAGCAGTCGTCGACCAGTTTCTCGTACTCGGCGACGGCGTCTGCGGCGGCACCCGTCTCGCCGCGCCAGAACGCCAGGGTGATGCGCGTTTTTAACACATCGGGGTGATCCGGGCTCAACACTCGCGACTGATCAGCGACTACTTGTTCCAATTCGACAACAGCCGTCGGGATATCACCCGAATCACCACGCAGATCAGCCAGCTTCCAGCGCGTGCGCAGAGTTTTGGGATGATCCGGGCCGAATACTCGCGACCGGCTGGCCAGCAGCTGCTCGTATTCGGCGACGTAATCCGCGTCGACATCCGCCTCATCAAGCGATGGCGCCGGACTACTGCGCGCCTTTAGGACATCGGGATGACCTGGGCCCAACGCCCGCTCGAGATCGGCCAGCACTTGGACTAGCTCAGATTCCGCTTCCTCAACATCATCTGTCGCAGCATGCCACGATGTCAAGGCAAGGCGGGTTTTGGTGATATCGGGATCGTCCGGACCCAATATCCTCAATTGATCGTGTAGCAGTTGCTTATATTCGGCAATGGCCCCATCAACATTGCCCGCAATGCCTCGCCACTCTGCCAAAGAAGAGCGTGCGAGCAGGGTTCTGCGGTCTTCGGGGCCAAGAACCCGCGATCTGTCAGCCAGCAGGTTCTCGTACTCGGCGATGGCCCCAGCAAAGTTGCCCGCAAGACCGATCAGGGATGCCCGGATACTACGTGTTTCCAAAGTATCCGGATGATCGTGCCCCAGAGCGCGAGACTGATCGATCAGCAATTGTTTGAACTCGGCAACGGCTACCGTAATATTACCCTTCCTGCTTCGCCAGTAGGCCAGGTCGTTGCGGCGTTGGAACGTGTGCGGGTGGTCTGAACCAAGGTGAGTTAGCGAGTGGTCGAGCAGACTTTGGAAGTACGCGACAGTCGCGTCCAGTAGTTCGGCGCTGCCCATCGACTCTCCTGCCATGCGGAGCACTGGATGACAGCCCGGTTGCCATAGTGCGGTTTGCACGTTGCCGTAGAGAACGGCGGTCGACGACCGGAATGCTTGAGCGACGTCGTCGTTGACGTCGAACCTCGGCCATGCCTCTTGGAGGGCGTCTGCGGCGGTTCGTCCGAGTTCGGTGATTCTCTCAGGATTGATGGTGTCGCGGGTCGCGCGTTGGACGAGTGCGTGGGTTTGGACGGTACGGGCGGATTGTGATGGATCAAGAGAGATGAGGTTGAGGCGGTGCAAGCAGCTCAGTGCGTCGCCGATAGTGTCGGCGTCGATCTCTAGATTTCCGATGCCGGCCAGATAGCCGCGGATCGTGTCGGTGGAGGTGAACACTCTCGCCGGGATACCCGCCGGGTCGAGCAGGCTGATGATCTCCAGCAGTGGCCGGGCCATGCCTTGCGGGTGGAGAGTGTCGGCGCGCTCGACGGACAGGGACCAGGTGGCGGCGACAGTTGCTTGATGCTCGTCGGGCAGGGTGTCGGGTGTCGGGAGTACCTGGGTGAGGGTTTTGCGGCGGTCAGCCAGGCGGTCGAGGTAGGTTTCGACGGTCAGCAGCGGCTTGTCGGCGATGAACGCTGCCGCTTGCGCCAAGGCGAGCGGCAAATGTCCTAGCTCCGTCGCCAACCGGCGGAGCCCCGCTTCTCTGGAGGCGGCTGTGGCGTGCGAAGGCAGTTTGACCGACAGGTAGGCCACGGACTCGTCTTCGTCGAACACTCCGACATCAAGCAGTTGCCGGTCACCTCGGATCAGGGAAGTGTCGCGGCGGCGGGTGGTCACCACCAGCTGGCCGGAGTCGGTGTGCGGTGGCCAGAGACCGTTGAGGTCTCTGGGTTCTTGTACGTCGTCGAGGAGGATAAGCCATCGTCTGGGTGTGGCACCGAGCCACGCGAGCAGGCTGCCGGCGGCTTGCTCGGGCGGTTGCTGTCCGATCGTGGGGTTGGTGTCGCGTAGTACGGCCACCGCGATGCTTGCGTAACTGGAAACAATCGCGTCGCGGTTCACTGCGGTGATCCACACGATGAGGTCGAGCGCGTCGTCGCGCCACGCGGCGTGCGCGAAGTGGGCGGCGAGCTGGGTTTTGCCGACGCCGCCGAGGCCGGACAGCACCAGTGCATGCTCGGCTGACGCGTGCTCGGCGGTGCCGCCTGCCGCGAGGAGTCGCCGCATCTGGTCTTCCGCGTCGCGGGGTTGGAAACAGTCGGCTAGCGGCGGTGGAACGCCGATGCGGACCGGCCAGGTGACCGGCGTGTGGGGTGTAACGACGTTGAGGATGTTGCCGTCGCCGATCTGCACGCCGATGTTGTCGCGGACATTGGCGTGTAGGGGCGGACGAGGGTGTTCGGGTAGCTGCGCCATGGGTACGGGGCTAGTCGTTGAAGTTGAGGGTCATCGTGTTGCCGTCGCCGACCTGCACGCCTTTGTTGTCGTGCACGTCGAGAACGTACTTGCCGGTCTCGGTGCCGTGCGGATCGACCAATGCCAGCACCTTGCGGGCGGCGTCGACGAGTGCGGTGCCGGTGGTGGCATCGGTGAGTGCGGAGGCGAGTACGTCGCGATGGTCGCCGGGTGCCTCCAGCACCGTGCCGGCGTCCGCGGTGGCGTGCGATCGGCGCACTGCTTTGGAGGTCGCGGTTTTCAGGCTTGCGTAGGCGTCTTTGACGGCTGCGCTCGCGGTGTCTTTCGCGCCTGCGACGGCGCCCGCGGTCAACGCGGTCACGACCAGGTCCAGGGCTTCGATCACCGTTTCCACCTCTCCTCGAGTCGACGATGGCCGGTTGGCTAAGGGAATTTCAGGAGCCAGGGCGAGCGCGAACGCTGCCGCGTGTGCCGCGGCGATGGGTTGCCAGCCCGCGTTGTCGGCGGCGTGTTTGTGACCGTCTGCTTTGTCGCTGATGCCTCGGATGGCAAGGACCGGGCGGCTGTGGTTGAGGTGGCCTGCTTTGGCGACCCCGGCGCTTTCCATCTCGATGGCGGCGGCGTCGTTGTAGGTCGTGCGCAATTGTGTGGCGAGCGGGGTGGTGCGGGAGTTGAGGACGACCTCGCCGGCGGCGATCGGTTTGAAATGCACGTGTGGTCGTCGTTCGGGAGCCGATCGCAGCAGTGCCGTCCACGAGTCTCGCCTGGCGACATGGCGGGCGAGCTGGTCGAGTGCGTGCGGTGCTTCCCACGCTTGCGGGCGGGCCAGAAAGCCGCTGTCCTGGTCTTTGCCGCCGTGGTAGCTGTAAACCTTGGTCGCGACCACGACGTCCCCAGGTTGGAGGTCGTCGTGGAGTGCCCCGGCGACTCCGACGAACAGCAACGCGTCGGGGGCGAAGGTGCTCACGGCGCGTTCGGTGAGTATGGCGGCGGCCTGGTTCCCCGGGCCGGTGAGCGCGAGCACGATCGATCCGCGACCGCCGGGGAGCCGTCCCACCTCGAACAGGGTACCCGCCGGGTGCGTGGTGAGCCGGGGCTCGCTCAGCAGCGTGCGAACGGCCGCGTATTCCACTTCCAGCGCGGTCAGCACCACGATCGTGGGCTCGGACATCCTCGTCACCGGCCGTCCCCCTTATCTTGTCCTGGGTCACTGTGATTGTGCCCGCGCAGTAGCGGTGGGTGCAGGACTCTCGCCGGTCCGCGCCGATACAGCGCGGCCGGCCGTCCGCCTCGGGTGGTTCGGCGCCCGGTGGGTTCGAGGAAACCGTCCACGCTGGTGGCTTTGCGGTGGAAGTTGCGGGGGTCGAGTTCCTGCCTCCAGACGATCTCGTAGACCCGGCGCAGCTCGCTGATGGTGAACTCCGGAGGGCAGAAGGCCACGCCGAGGGTCGTGTTCTCCAGCTTGCCCTGGGCACGCTCGACCGCGTCAGCGATGAGTACCCGGTGGTCGAAGGCCAGTCGGTCGCCATCGGCGAGAACGGCGTCAACCGGTTCCCAGCGTGCGGCGCGTGCGTCGCCGCCCGCGACGGGAATCGGCAGATCGGGCATCAACGCCAGATAACACACGGTCACCACCCGGCCCCGGGGATCACGGCCTGGCGAGCCATAGGCGCGTAGCTGCTCGAGGTGCAGCCGCTCGGCGGCCAGGCCGGTCTCCTCCGCCAGCTCCCTGGCCGCGGCGGTGTCGAGATCCTCGTCCGCGGTGTCGATGAACCCACCGGGCAGCGCCAGTTGCCCGCGATACGGCTCGTTGGCTCTCTCGACAAGCAGGATTTGGAGCTTGCTGTCACGCACGGTGAGGATCGCGAGGTCGACGGCGAGCGCCACCTGCGGGCGCTGCTTCAGGTTTTGTGCCACATCGGCAGCCTAGCTTCTCGTCACCTTGACACCAAGTCGGCTCCGGCCCTAACTTGAAGACACTTAATGTCGAACCGACGAAAAGGGGTCACGATGCGGATGCACCTGCCGATCTCGCTCGCTCTCAAACTCGCCGCGGCCCTGCTCCTCACCGGGCTGGTCGGCGGCCTCTGCCTCGGCTCCGCCTGGCCGGCCACTGCGGACCCCACCGCAGGCACCGAGGGCGTGGTCAGCCTTGCCGCGCGCTGAGAAGCCACTTGAGCTGGACGGGTCCGCACTGAGCACCTTCGCCGTCGACCTGCGCAAACTCCGGGCAGCGGCGGGCAGCCCGTCGTACCGTGAATTGGCACAGCGCGCGTACTTCTCGGCCACCACGTTGTCCGACGCCGCCAGCGGGCGACGGCTGCCCAGTCTCGCGGTGACACTCGCGTATGTGCGGGCCTGCGGCGGGGATCCCAGCGAATGGGAACATCGATGGCGCTCGGTCGTGGCCGAACTGAACGCTGCGGCTCCTGGCGACGACACCGACGGTTGCGCCGCACCCTACATAGGGCTCCGCGCATATGACACCGAGGATGCCGACCACTTCTTCGGACGCGAACAGCTCGTCGACACCCTGCTCAGCCGCATCGCGACCCATCGATTCGCGGCCGTGATCGGCCCATCAGGCTCCGGCAAGACTTCGGTCCTTCGCGCCGGCCTCACCCCGAAGTTGACCGGAATCATCATCACGTTCACCCCGGGCACCCACCCGCTGCAGGCATGCGCTCGACAGCTCGCGACGCTCGGCGATCACTCCGCCGGCGCCGCGCAATGCGGACCGGAGGTCACCCCCGAAGACCTGCACCAGCAGATCGAGAACCTGATCACCTCGCACCCCGCGGCGGACGAGGCTGTCGTGATCGTCGACCAGTTCGAAGACTTGTTCACCATGTGTCGGCACGACCACGAACGATCACGCTTCATCGCCATGCTGGTGACCGCCGCCTCAGCGGCGGCCGGCAACATCCGCGTCGTGCTCGGCATACGAGCCGACTTCGAGGCCCGCAGTGCCGAGTACCCCGAACTGGCCGAAATTCTTCAGCACACCCGGGTCGCGGTCGATCCGATGACCATTGACGAACTGCGCCAGGCGGTCACCCGACCGGCGATCCGAGCTCGATGCACGATCGAAACGCCACTGCTCACCGCCGTCATCGTGAGCACCCATGGCCAGGCAGGCTCCTTGCCGTGGCTCTCACAGGCTCTTCTCGAAACATGGCGGCACCGCAGCGGCAACAACCTCACCCTCGCCGCATTCCAGGCCAGCGGAGAACTCGACGGCCTCCAGGCACGAGCGGCGGAGGAAGTGTTCGCCGCCCTCGACGACCACGAGCAGGACGTCGCCCGCGACCTGTTCCAGCGGCTCACCGAACCCGGCGAGGGCATGGCCGGCACCGCACGCACGGTCAACCTCGACGAGCTCGACGACACCCCGGCCGTCACCGACGTCGTCGAAAAGTTCGTCCGAGCCCGTTTGCTCGTCCGGGACGCACGCGTTCTCGAACTCGCGCACAACGCACTGATCGGAGTATGGCCACGCCTGACCGCATGGCTGGGCGATGACCGCGAAGGGCAACGTATCCACCGCGAACTCACCAACGCGGTGGCGACATGGCGCCGACACGGTCGCGATCCCAGCCTGCTCCTCCGCGGCACCCAGCTCACCATCATCCGAGACTGGGCCCGAGAACGGGGAAACCCCAACGCCCAAGAGCGGTCCTACCTCGACGCCAGCGCCGCCGACCGCGACCGCGAGACAGAACCGCAAGTAACTCGCCACAGACGAGGAATCGTCATGGTACTTGTAGCCCTGCTGATCATCCCAGCGCTCGTGCTGGTCCGCGGCCCGACGAAACCCTGCAGTCTGCCACTCGACATCGCTGCGGCCGGGAAACACTCCGACGAGCCACACCTCGCGGCCGCCAAGATCGGACAGATCCTCGAACGGAAGCCGATCTCGGCAAATCCCAGCGAAGCGCACGCCGCACCAGACATCCCAGCGAAGACTTGCTGCACCCGAAAGCGCTGACTCAGAGAGCCCCAACTGCCAAACCCACATAACGCTGCTGCAGGCCGCCGAAGCCGCCTGCTCCCACGTTGTCCACGATCCGCACGCAACCCCGGTGCCGGTCACGGCGTCAAGATGGTGATCACCGATCGAGGAGCAGGGAATGAAGCGTTGGATCTGGGCGGCGGTGGTCGTGGGCGCGGGGGCGTGGTGGCTGCTGCCGACCTCGGCGGACGTCGCGATGATCACCGCGATCCACCCCGACGGCACCATCGAGTGGGTCGACGGCGAGTACCGGCGGGCGGAGGAGAACAACTCCGCCGTCTACCCGCTTTCCGAGACCCCGCACGTGTCGAAGCTGTTGGTGCGGACGTCTGGCAACTCTGGCGGGTCCGCTACGGGACCATGTCGAGAGTGGGAAACCCACGCTCTGCGGTACTGGCGTCACGGGTGACGGTGGTTGGGCTGGCGGTATCCACTGTGCGACCCTCGGCCGACGCCGACCACTCCGCCGACACCTACGGCTCAGCCCTGGCATACTGCTTCACGCTGCCGTAGTCGCCGACGCGGGAATCGCCGTCCTGTCGCGCTTCCTGGCGGGCACCGCTCTGGCGGTCGGCTTACTGGTGGTGTCGCACCAAACGCAGATCCAATTTCTGTCTTTGACCGCATGCGCCGGCGGACAGCAGACTGCGTTCAGGCGACGTGGTCGCTCGACGAGTCTGCCTCAACTCCTGCACGAAAGGGGATTTCATCGAAGTGGGCGTCATCGCGTGCTCTGTCCTGATCGCCGTGCCTGTCCTGTTCGTGCTGCGGCTGTGGGTCAGGCCGCTGTTCACCGGCCGATGGAGAACCCCCGGCTGGTTCGTCGGAACAGCCGGGTTCTGCGTCGCCGCCGCCGCCGTCACGTGGTTCATCGGCGCCTTCGCGGGTCCGTCGATGGACCCGGAAGAGTCCTGCCGCGCGGCCGGCGTCACTTACGATGGGGCCTACCGCTCCGTCCATTGGCGAGAGCCTTCGCGTGTTTTCCCTCTGCGCAACAAGTGCAATGCCACCTATGACCTGGTCCCGGCATGGGTCAACCCGGCCCTGGTGCTCCTGCTCGTGCTGACCACGACCTGCTTGGTGGTAGCTGTCCGGCTGGTCGTCGTAGACCGGCGAACCAGCAGGACACCGCGGACCGTGCGGTTCCCGGGTACTGGGAGGGAGACCTGACGCGGCGCCGACGCCGTCCGGGACGCGATCGTCTTGGCTATCACCATGAACAGCTGCGCCGATCCTTGACCTGGGATCGCGGCAAGGAGATGCCCAGCACGCCCAGCTGCGCATCGACACCGGCGTCGCAGTCGGCTTGTTCAAGCTGGACACTGCCGGGGACGCCATCCTGGCCGAGTTGGGGCCGTGCTCAGCCCGGTCGGCTGATTTCCAGTGCCCGGTAGAGCTCCCGCGGCGGCGGCAGGCCGGGCAGGGGGCCGGTGTTGCCGGCGGCGCACGCCTGCAGGAGGTAGCCGATGAGCCGGTCGGCCGCCACGGCCAGTGCTGGGGCGCCGGCGCGGGTCACCCCGCCCGTCGCGAGCATGATCAACGGCAGGTCGTGGGGGGAGAAGTCCGGGCGCAGGCCGCCGGCCTCCTTGGCCCGGCGCACCAGGCGGATGAACTCGCGCAGCCCGCGCTGACGTTCCGATTCGAGGGCTTCGACGCCGGGGAACATCGTCGTCAGCACCTGACCGAACCCGCGGTCGCGCCGCGGGATGCGGCAGACGTATTCGATGAAGCCGCAGAACGCCCGCCACGGCTCCGGGTCGGCCGCGGCGGCGGCCGCGGTGTCCGCGTACGCGGTCATCGACGCGCTGAAGGTGGCCGCTATCAGGTCCTCGCGCGCCGGGAAGTTGCGCGCCAGGGTCGCGATGCCGACGCCGGCGCGCCGGGCCACCTCGCTCATCGGTACGTCGATACCGGACTCGCCGAACACCTCGACCGCGGCGTCCAGCAGGCGTTGGCGGTTGCGCGCCGCGTCCGCGCGGGGCCGCCGGGGGCCGGGTGTCATGGCTCACTCCTCTCGATCTGGAAGGGGTCTTCCGGATAGCCTACCGTAGGTGAACCGGAAGACCCCTTCCAGATCGAGACGCTTGGAGATGTCATGCGGACACCCGCACAGATGAGCGAGCTCGCCTTCTTCGTCGGCACGTGGCACGCCGAGGGCCGCCAGCGCTCGGCCTACTGGGACGGCGACTGGCTGGTGTTCCTGGGGACCGTCACGATGGGCGGGCACACCGTCCCGCTGCGCGAAACCGTCACCCGGGTCGGCCGCCGATGAGCGTCGAGATCGGCGTGGCGACCCTGACCGACCGGCAGCCACGGACGGTGGACGGCCGGGAAGTGACGGAAGCCGCCCGCTTGGCGCAGATCGTGGAACTGGGGGTGCAGGCTGACGAGGAAGGTCTCGACATCTTCGGCGTCGGCGAGCACCACAGCGTGGACTTCGCCGTGTCGTCGCCCGTGCCCGTGCTCTCCGCCGTCGCCGCGCGAACCTCCCGGATCCGGCTGACCAGCGGCGTGACGGTCCTCAGCGTGCACGACCCGGTCCGGGTGTATCAGGACTTCGCCACGCTGGACCTGCTCAGCGCCGGACGCGCGGAGATCACCGCCGGGCGCAGCGCCTACCCGGAACCCTTCGCGCTGTTCGGGGTGGACATCGCCCGGTACGACGAGGTGTTCGCCGAGAAGCTGGAACTGCTGCTGCGGCTGCGCGACGAACCCGTGCTGTCCTGGCACGGCCGCCACCGGCCACCGCTGGACCGGGCAGCCGTGGTGCCCCGAAGCGAGTCTCTTCCGATCTGGATCGGCGCGGGCGGCTCGCCGTCGAGCGTGGCCAGAGCCGGCGCGCTCGGGCTGCCCTTGATCCTCGGCTACCTGGGCGGAAGTCCGGGCCACCTGCGGCAACTCGCCGACCTCTACCGCGCCGCGGGGCGGCAGGCCGGTCATGGCGACCGGCTCCGGCTCGGCGTCGCCGCGCACTACTTCGGCGCGGCCTCTCCGGAAGAGGCGGCCTCGACCTACCGCCACTACCACGACTTCCTGCGCCCCAAACGACCCGGCGGGGGCGGATTCACCGTGTCGCAGCAGGACTTCACCGACGGCACCGGCCCGGACCGGCCGCTGATGATCGGCACGTCCGAGCACGTGGCGGACAAGCTCGTGCGCCTGCACGAGATCGTCGGCTATGACCGCGTGCAGCTCCTCGCCGACTGGGGTGGCCTGCCGGCCGGCCGGGTGCGCGAGTCCGTGCACCGGCTGGGCAGCGAGATCGCCCCCGCTGTCCGCGCCGCCGTCGACCTCAGCGGGAAGGAATCGGCATGAACCTCGAACCCCTGTCCCCGACGATTGCGCCCTGATGCGCTGTCGCGGCCTGACGGCGGACATTCCCCGCGCGCACCGTCCGGCCCGGTGTCTGCGCCCTTACGATCTCGTTGGGACGGAGTGGGCCCGGCGGGCCGTGAAGTTCAGTTCTCGCTCTTGCCGAGAGGTGATACGGCGTCGTTCCACAGTGCTTCGGCCTCGTCGACGAAGATCTGGTAGCCCGGTGAGGTTCCGGGCTGGAGGACGAACTTCGGTTCCCCGGGTGCCTGATAGGTGTAGTACTCGGCGAAGACGGCGGACAAGGGGCCGGTGTGGCCGGGGCGGCTGTCCGTGGCGATGATGCCGACCGTGAGCGGATGCGAGACCAGCCGGACGGTCAAGTCGCCGCCCGTCGCGCTCTTGAGCTCCGCCAAGAGCCTCAGGGTGTATCGCACTCGTTCCCGGACGCTGGCGGGTGACCGGTGAACGGGGTAGCGCGATGCGGCGGCGTCGATCGCGGTCGATTCGGGGTCGATGAGCAGGAATCTGATCGTCGTGCCGGCCTTCAGGAGCTTTTCGAGCTTGGAGTAGTGGTTGTTGACGAAGGCATTGCGGGCCATGCCCGTGATGAACAGGTCGGTGGCGCCTTCGATGGCTTGCTCGAGTTCTGGGCCGAAGCTCTCGGCGAAGACGGGGCGGCGGGCGCGGGCGAGCTGCTGGGCGTGTGACAGCGGCCAGGGCGTGCCGGCCTCCCACAGGCGTTCCGCCTCGGCCGCGAAGTGCTGGTACCAGGGAGTGTCCTTCGGTTCGAGGACGAACACCGGCGCGGCTTCGCCGAGCGGGTGGTACTCGTAGTGCTGGACGCAGACCATCCCGCGCGGCCCGGACGCATCGAGGCAGTTGAAGCCCGCGGACGATATCCGGGAGGAGACGCGCACCTCCAGCCGGCCGGTCGTCTTGCTCCGCAAGGCAGTCAGGTCTTCGAGGGTCGTCATGACCCGCTGCCGCAGCCGGCCGCTGCCGAGGCGTTCGGGCGGAAGGCCCGCGCCG
Organism: Amycolatopsis sp. NPDC051128; assembly: GCF_040682715.1. Taxonomy (NCBI): domain Bacteria; kingdom Bacillati; phylum Actinomycetota; class Actinomycetes; order Pseudonocardiales; family Pseudonocardiaceae; genus Amycolatopsis; species Amycolatopsis sp. NPDC051128. Next base: position 49,915 of record NZ_JBFBBN010000053.1, read on the forward strand.
ACCCTGCCTGCAACGCCAGGATGATGCCGCCACAGGCGAGCCCGATGACCGGCCCGCCCGTGAAGATGAGGCCGAAGCCGTCCCCGAGACCACGTGCACCTGACCTCCACGTGCGCGGCGCGTATGGACCAGGCCGACTGAGACCCGTGACTTCCCGGGACCCACGACCCGTGGAGGGGCCGCGGGCCGGGTGCGGTCAGCGGCGGCGAGGTCCGGCTTGCGCGCGTGCCTCGGCGGCGTCCAAGCCGGCCGCGTCGGTCAGGGTCGCGTTGTCCTCGTAGGTGACCGAATCCGGGACGGCTTCGCTGCCGATCGGGTCGGCGTCCCACACGTTGCCGCGGTAGACCACGTTGTCCAGCGGCGGGTGGACCTGTAGCACGGCGGTGTTGTCGGCGCGCCGCACCACGTTGTCCGCCACCGTCACCCACGCCGCGCCGTAGTCGGTGTAGAGGGCGAAGTTGTACGGGGTGCGGGTGTCGGTGACGACGTTGCCGCGCACCACCGCCCCGTCCTCGTGCGATTCGCCCTGCGGTCCGGACACGTAGATGCCGCCGCCGTCGGCCAGCACACCCATCGCGCCGGTGACGTGGTTGCGCAGGATGCGCGTGCCCTTCGCCGGGCCGCCCACGATGCCGCAGTGCGGGACGTCGTCCACGCGGTTGTGCGCGACCGTGCAGTCCACCGTGGCGAGGAGGGCGATGCCGGGCGAGCCCGAGTGGTCGAGCCCGACGCGGTGGACCTCGTTGTCCTCGACCACCGCCCGGTGGGTGCCGGTCAGGGTGATGGCGCCGGCGGCGAGGGTGTCGAACCGGCACCCGCGCACCACGGTGTCCGCGCCACCGGTGACGCCGAGCGCGGTCGAGCCCAGGCGGGTGAAGCGGCAGCCCTCGAACCGGATGCCGGTGGTGTCGACCAGGGACGCGCACGCCGGGATGGTCTCCGGCTCGCCGGTGACGGTCAGCCAGGACTGGCCCTCCACGACGACCACGGTGTCGATCCGGCCGCCGTCGTGGAAGCCGTTGCCGTGGTAGTGCAGGAAGCCCCGGTCGCCGGCCGGGCGCAGCCAGGTGGTGTCGGCGAAGATCAGGCCGCGGAAGGAGATACCACCGGCCCCCGTCGCCACCAGCAGGGTGTCCCGTTCCGGAGCGACGACCCGGGTGGTGGCGGGGTCCTCGCCGGTACGCGGGAGGTAGTGCAGGACGTGCTCGCCGGGGCGGGAGCGGTCCAGGGCGAACGTCCCCGGTTCGGTGAGGAAGGACGGGTCGTTCTCCACGCGGGTCGGCAGGCCGGGGCCGGAGGAGGTCTGGCCGTCCCAGGAGGAGTTGTAGAGCTGCCGGGCCCAGGAGAAGGCGGGCTGCTTCATGGTGATCGTGCCGTCCGCGACCGACTCGACCGCGAGCCGGGCCTCGGTCCACGGGTAGACGCCCCGGTGGACGAACTCGACGCCCGCTCGCCAGTCGAGGCGAGCATCCGTGACGTAACCCGCGTCGTTTTCACTCACTTCGCCCGGGATCCCGTCGATGGCGGCCCGGTCGACGCGCCGACCGTCGACGGTGAGGTGGCGGGTGTCGAGCGTGCCGACGTCCACGACCCAGACGCCGTCACCGCCCACCCGCCAGCCGGTGATCACCCGTCCACCGCCGATCACCACCACGTCCTGCGCGGGTGTGCCGAACCCGTTCGCCTGGTAGGTGATCCGGCTACCTTCCCGCGCGGAGTCCTCCTCGATGAACTCCCACGGCCCGGGGTAGGTGCCTGCCCGCACGTGAACGACCACGTCGCCCGCCGCCTCGCGGGCCGCCCTCCGCGCCCGGTCGATCGTGACGAAGGGCCGTTCCGGAGTGCCGGGGGCGTCGTCGTCGCCGTCGAGGGCTACGTGAACTTCAGTTGTGTATGCCATAAACTTATTTATACTATAAACAGGAGGTATCTGGTGACGCAGGACAACGAGCGGGTCGAACTGCTGTGGCGCGACGAGGACGCGCGGCCGGGGTTGAGCCCGGACCGGGTGGTGGCCGCCGCGGTGGAGGTCGCCGACGCGGAGGGCCTGGCGGGCTTGTCCATGCGCAAGGTCGCCGAGCACCTGGGCTTCACCACGATGTCGCTGTACCGGCACGTGCCCAGCCGGGAGCACCTGGTCGATCTCATGCGCGACGCCGTCCTGGACACGCCCGCACCCGACGACCCCGGCGCTCCGTGGCGCGAGCGCCTGGAGACGGCCGTCCGGCACGGCTGGGAGCTGCGCAAACGACACCCATGGCTGGCCGAGGAGCACAGCACGCGGCATCTCCCGGGGCCGAACGCGCTGGCGTACTACGAGCACCTGCTGAGCATCCTGGCGAGCACTCCCCTGCCGCCGGCGGAGGTCGTGTCGGCGGCGGGCCTGCTCGGCCGCTTCCTCGACGCCGAGGCTCTGGCGCTGGTCGAGGCGGCGCGCGCCGAGCGGGACAGCGGGGTGAGCGACGAGGAGTTCTGGGGCGCGCGCGACGGGCTCTGGTCGCGGATGAGCCGCTACCCGACCCTCACCGCGCTGTGGGAGGCGGGCGGTTTCGAGCAGCCGGACCCGTTCGGTTTCAGTCTGGCGCTCCTGCTCGACGGCGTCGAGTTGCGCATCGCGCAGCGTGAGGGAAAGCGTGACGAAACCTGCGCGATGTGCGGCGGGCCGATCGAGCAACCCGCTTCCGGCCGTCGGCGCGCCTACTGCTCGCGAAGTTGCCAACAGCGCGCCTACCGCAACCGGAAGCGCTGACACCACCGGCATCACGCCGGCACGGTCAGGTCCTCCAGGCGCACCGTGCGGTCGGCCCAGCGGGAGCATGTCGCAGGAGATCGCCGGCACGCCGGCGATCGGCGCCGACATCGCGATCTTCGCGAGCATGAAAATGATGCTGCGGCAGCGAGCTGTCAAGCTGCCCGATTGGCCCGATTGGCCCGGTTTCAGGTGCTCGCCCAAGGCCGTGAATGGCCCATTGAGGGACATAGAGTCCCTCAATGCGACATTCACGGCCGTTCCGTCGACCGCTTGCGCGGCAGAGGAATCCTTAACTACCCGGCCTTGCCTTTTGATGCATCAGGTTTGGCGGCGCGGAGGAGGTGCGCCCGGGCGGTTCCGTACCGCGCAGGGCCTTCAGCCGTCGTGGTGGCGGCCAAGGGTGAGCAGGTCGGCCAGGCCGAAGGCCGGTGCCGCGGCGGGCAGGGTCGGCCGCCAGTCCGGTTCGCTGCTCAGGTAGCTCGCCGGGTCGGCGCGCAGCAGTCCGATCAGGACTTCCGCGACGATGCGGCCGCCGACCGGGCCGAGGCGGTCGCCACCGCCGTGGCGCTGGGCTTCGTTGAGGATGTAGATCCACAGTGGAGTGCCGTGCGGCCAGGAATGTTCGTCCGCGGTCAACGGCGTCACGCCGAGGTGGCGGGCGACGGATTCGCCGCTGGGCAGTCCGGTGCTCTCGCCGCGGAGGAGGTCGTGGACCGCGAGCGAACGGTGGGCGTCGACGGTGCCGGTGATCTGCTCGGGAAGTTCGATGAGACTCGCGGGAAGCCGGCCGTCGATGCGTTTCGCTCGTTGCGCCGGTGGGTGGCCGGGCAGGTCGAAGATGAGCGCGAGATCGAGGCGCCGGCCGGCGGGCACCGGCCGGAACCCGACGAGGTCGGGGAAGAGCGGTAGTTCGGGACCGCCGCGGAAGAGCCGGTAAGTGTGGCGGATCTGGCTGTGGCCGTAGCGGAAGGCCGCGTGGGAGAACTCCACCGGGATGCCGGCCTGTCCCGGCGGTGGCGCGAACCACCGGCCGCCCGTCGCGAGCACCTCCTCCACCAGGGGTAGCCCGACGAGCCTGGGCAAGAAGTCGTGGACCACGATCCACTGGTAGTGCCAGGCGAGGAGATGCCGCGCCTGGTCGAACACGTCGGTCGCACCGTCGTCCCGCAGCAGATCCACTATGTGGTTGTGTGCCCGCAGCATCGCGACGTGCAGGCTCAGCGCGAACAGGTGCGAGTCGTTGCGGGGGTCGCCGATCAGGGCTACGCCCTGCTGGTTGCGCGGCACGTCGCAACCAGCGGGGCGGCCGAGCAGGAACTTCGCCGGATCCCCGATTTCGTAAAGGAACGGCGAACCGACGGGGCCGTCGGAGTAGAGCATCTCCAGGTCGAGCTTCGGCGCGCGGGCGTTGCGGAGCGCTCCCCGGTGCAGGCCGCTGGTGAGGGAGGAGCGGTCGGCGGTGATGTCGTGCGCGATCAACTGACCGAAGAACGGCCACCCGGCGGACTCGGCCGCGTCATCACCGCCCGGCCCGGGTACTGGCGCCGCGTCGCAGATCCCACCGTGCCCGCCCGCACGCGCCAGCAGCCGCGAATCGGTGACCAGTGGGGCGAGGCCGGGGAACATGCACCCGTATCGGTTCGGTCGAGCCGGGTGTCCGGCTTCCGCCTCCGCGGTGGCTGCCACCACGCTCGTCACGGCAATACCTCCTGTCCGCCGGACATCGTCGCGATCCCGGCGCCAGTGAAGACCAGGCAGCCCCGGGGTGTGTGACAGCCCCGTGAGTCACAAATCGCGCGGCTGTCCGGTCCTAGCGGGTGAACCCGTTGATCGAGGAGGTCTTTCGATGTCATTGACCGTGCTACAGGAGGCGAAACCGCCCTTCATCCCGGAGGGGGCGCAGGCGATGACGATCGTCATCGAGTACCCGCCGGGCGACCCCGGCACCCCGCCGCACCGCCATCCCGGTCCGGCCTTCGGCTACGTGCTGGAGGGCGAGATGGTGTTCGAGCTCGAGGGCGAGCCGCCGCGCGTCGTCCGCGCCGGTGAGGCGTTCTGGGAGCCGGGCGGTGAGGTCATCCACTACCAGGACGGCAACAACCGCGACGACATCCCGGTGCGGTTCACCGTCACCATGCTCTGCGAACCGGGCAGGCCGATGGTCGACCTCGTGGACGAAGAAGAACTCCGGGCGAAAGGCTGGTCGAGGAAATGAAGATCGCCGTCATCGGCGGGACCGGGCTCATCGGCTCTCGCGTGGTCACGATCTTGACCAAGAGCGGGCACGAAGCGGTCCCGCACTCGCCCTCGACCGGGCTGGACCTGCTCAGCGGGCAGGGCCTGGCCGAGGCGCTGGCCGGGGCCGAGGTCGTGGTCAACCTGACGAACTCGCCGACGTTCGACGAGGCCTCGCCCGCGTTCTTCCGGACGACCATGGACAACCTGCTGACGGCCGCCGATGCGGCCGGGGTCGGCCACGCGGTCATCCTCTCGATCGTGGGTGCCGACCTGGTGCCGGACCTGGTTTACTACCGCGCCAAGGTGCTGCAGGAGGACATCCTCAAGGCCGGGCCGGTGCCGTACTCGATCGTCCGCGCCACGCAGTTCTTCGAGTTCATGGCCGCGACGATGTCCTGGACCTCCGACGAGCACACCGTCCGGCTGCCCGCGACGCGCGTCCAGCCCATCGCCGCGGACGACGTCGCCCAGGCGGTCGCCGAGGTCAGCATGGACGCCCCGCTGCGGGGCACCCGGAACATCGCCGGACCGGAGGTGTTCACGCTCGACGAGCTGGGCCGGATCACCCTCGCCGCCCAAGGGGACCAGCGCTCCGTCGTCACCGACGACAGCGCCGGCCTGTTCGCCGCCGTGTCGGGCGATGCCCTCATCGCCAAGGACGAGGCCGTCATCGCGAAGACCACCTACCGGGAGTGGCTGGCGCGTTGAGGAGACCGGGCCCGCACGGCAGCCGCGTGCGGGCCCGGTCACCCGCGGTGCCAGCCGCTCAGCTTGGCCGGGTTGAGCACGATCCAGAGCGCGGTGACCTTGGCCCCGGCCGTCTCGGCAGCGACCACCGCGACGGCGCGGGAACCGCGGCGCAGGGCGAGTCCGGCGCGGCTGTTGACGGACTCGACGGTCAGCTCGGCACCCGCTCGCCCGCACAGCCACGTCACGACCAGCCGGGCGACGTCCGCCGCACCGTGCGCGGGCCCGGCCGGGCCGGGCACCAGTCCGCCGCCGTCACACGTGGCGACGGCATCGACGTCCAGGACGGCCGCGAGTGCGGTGACGTCTTCCCGCCGGCAGGCCTCGGCGAGCCGGCGGATGACCCGGTCATGCCGGTCGAGCACGCTCGGTCCCCACGGACACCGCCTTGTTCTTCTCGGGGTTGACCAGCCACAGGACCTGATCGATGCCTTCGGTGGTGGCGCTGACGGTGAGCAGGCCGTACACGGCGTCGTCCCGGCGCAGCACCACGGACGTCCGCCCGTTCGTGATCACCCACCGCACGTCCATGCCGTCCCAGAACCAGGTGGAGATCGCCTGCAGGAACTTCGCCACCCGCGCCGCGCCGACGACCGGCGTGCGGGCGACACCCTTGCGGCCGTTGCCGTCGGACAGGCTGGTCACGTCCGGGGTGAAGAGCCGTTCCAACGCGGTCAGGTCGCCCGACCGGGCGGCGGCGAGGAACGCGGTCAGCAGTTCCCGCTGCCCGGCCGCGGTCACCGGTGCGCGCCGCTCGCCCGCGATGTGCTTGCGGGCCCTGCTGACCAGCTGACGCACCGCGGGTTCGGTCGAGGACAGGATGTCGGCGATCTGCGCGTAGGAGTAGTCGAAGGCTTCCCGCAGCACGTAGGCGGCGCGTTCGTTCGGGGTGAGCTTCTCCATCAGCAGCAGCGCCGCGAACTCCAGGGCCGCACCGCGCTCGGCGCCCAGGTAGGGGTCCGCGCCGGTGTCGACCGGTTCGGGCAGCCACGGCCCGATGTAGGTCTCCCGCCGTTTGTGCGCCGACTGGAGAACGTTGATGGCCAGCCGGGTGGTGGTCGTGGCCAGGAACGCCTCCGGGTTGACCACTGTGGACCGGTCACAGGTCTGCCACCGCAGCCAGGCCTCCTGCACCAGATCTTCGGCCTCGGTGGCGCTGCCGAGCATGCGATAGGCGATACCGAACAGCCGTGGCCGCACCTGCGTGAACACCGCCGTAGCCGCCTCTAGATCGGCGCCCACTCCGGAATCCGCCACCTCAGGCCCCTTCGTCTCGTGACCGCTCACTCTACGAGGCCGGTCCCGAGGACCCCGGCAGCGCGGCCGGGACCCTCCGAGGCTCATTCGACGAGATTGCCCGCGGTGGACACCTCGCGCATGAGCGAGGCGATCTCCTCCGGGATCGGGGGCAGCTCTTCGCGCTCGACCCGGACCAGACGAGGTTCACCCGCAACGACTCGTGCGGCCGTAGACCAGCAGCTCGATCAGCGAGTTGCCGCCGAGCCGGTTCGCGCCGTGCATGCCGCTCGCCGCCTCGCCGAGGGCGTACAGGCCCTCGACGCCGGTTCCGTGGTCCTCCGGCCGCACCCAGACCCCGCCCATCGAGTAGTGCGCCGTGGGCGCGATCTCGATCGGTTCCTGGGTGATGTCGAGCATCTGCACTCCTTGATCTCGGTGTACGCCGCCAGTGCCACTCTGTCGCGTGTGGACAGTTCCATCCGGTCCGGGTCGTACTTGGTCATGAACCGCTCGCCGAGCGCGTTGCGCAGCACCTCACCTTCGCCGCGCGCCGCTTCCGAGACGAGCGTGCCCGCGGCGTTCTCCGGCGCGATGAGCCCCGACGGGTGGAACTGGACGAGTTCGGCGTCCCGGATCCGGCCGCCGGCCAGCAGGGCGAGCCGGAAGGAGTCGCCGGTGTTCTCGTCGCGGCGGGACGACGACCGCTTTCGGGGGTCCGGGTGGCGGAGCCCCCGGCCCGGGGCGAAGCCCCGGATGTCACAGTGCGGCGCCAGATGCGCGTGTGCCCACCCGCGGCGAGGATCACCGCGTCGGCGTGGATCACGTATCTCGTCCGGTTCGCGACGTCGAACCCGTAAGCGCCGAAGACGACGTTGTCCCGGACCAGGATCCGCGTGACGTAAACGGTGTCCAGGATCGGGACGCCGAGCTGCGCCGCCCGGTTGACCAGGGTCCGCTGGATCTCCAGCCCGGTGTAGTCACCGGCGAACGCGGTCCGGCGGTAGGTGTGCGCGCCGAAGAACCGCTGGGAGATCTTCCCGTCGGCCTCACGCGCGAAGGGCATTCCGACTTCGCCCGCTTGCCGACCGCCAGGACGTCGACACCACGCTCGGCCAGTTCGATCACGGCGCGCAGGCCGCCCCCGCCGGTCCCGATGACGAGGACGGACGTCGCGATCCGGTGCTCGGTCATGGTCACTTCGCCGGCGGCGGGTTCAGCGGGAGCCAGTCGGCGAACCGGGTGGCGGACAGCTGTGCGTCCGGGCCGGGCAGGAGCATGTCCTTGTCCAGCAAGGCACCGAAGTAGCGCGCTGCCGGATCGGCGACGACCTCGCGGGGGTCACCGCGGAAGGCCAGCCCGGTGCGGATCAGCTCGTCGAGGCCGAACTGCTCGGGACCGGCCACCTCGACGGTGCCGTTCAACGGTGTGCCGACGGCGACCCGGCCGACGGCGATGGCCACGTCTTCGGCCGCCATGGGCTGGATGCGGGCGTCCGACAGGCGCACGGTGTTCCCCTCGGTCGCCGCCTGGGCGATGCTTCCGACGAACTCGAAGAACTGCGTGGCGTGCACGATCGAGTACGGCCGTCCGGACTCCTTGATGAGCTTTTCCTGCGCGATCTTCGCGCGGAAGTAGCCGCTTTCGGCGAGCCGCTCGGTGCCGACCACCGACAGCGCCACGTGGTGACCCACCCCGGCCTTCTCCTCGGCGGCGAGGAGGGTTCCGGTGGAGGTGCGGAAGAAGTCGAGCACGGCGTCGTCGGCGAACGACGGCGAGTTCGAAACGTCGACGACGACCTGGGCGCCGTCCAGCACCTCGGCCAGCCCTTCGCCGGTCAGCGTGTTCACGCCCGAGTCGGGTGACGCGGGGATCGCTTCGTGGCCGTGTCCGGCCAGTTTCCGGACGAGTTTCGAGCCGATCAGCCCGCTGCCGCCGATCACGACGATCTTCATGAGGTGCCTTCCGTCCCGCGTCCCGGCCGCTCCGGAACGTCGTTCTCCAGCCAGGACCGGACCGGCTCCCGGTTTGTGACAGCCCGGCTGTCACAAACCGCGGCGGCGTCCTGTCCTGGCTGGTGACACCGACCTGACGAACCGGAGTACCGCATGGACACCAGTGGCGCCCACGCCATCGACACGATCGACGATCTCCGCCGCCACCTGCAGTGGGCGATCGAACTCGAGCACGCGACGATTCCCCCGTACCTGTGCGCGCTGTACTCACTGGACCCGGCCCGCAATCCCGAAGCCGCCCAGGTCGTCGGCACGGTCCTCGCCGAGGAGATGATCCACCTGGCCCTGGCCGCGAACCTGCTCAACGCCGTCGGCGGGTCACCCAAGCTCGACACGCCGGAGCTGCTGCCGCCGTACCCGCATCCGCTGCCGCACGGCGACCGGTCGGTGCACGTCCACCTGGTCCCGTTCGGCCCGGAAGCCCTTGAGCTGTTCCTGCGCATCGAGCAACCCGCGTCGGCGGACGACCCGCCCCAGGGCGACGAGTACCGGACGATCGGCCAGTTCTACGCCGCCATCGAGGCCGGCTTGCGCACCCTGTGCGACAAGCTGGGCGAGGAGCAGGTGTTCAGCGGCGACCCGGCCCGGCAGATCGGCGAGTACCACCTCCGGGGCGGCGGTGGCGAAGTGCTGCCGGTCCACGACCTGAAGTCCGCGTCGGCCGCGCTGGCGGAAATCGTCGAACAGGGCGAAGGAGCCGCCCGCACCGCCGTGTGGGACGGCGACCACGACGTCTTCCACCCCGAGCGGGAAGAGGTCGCCCACTACTACCGCTTCCAGGAACTCCGGCTCGGCCGCCGCTACCGCACCGGCGACACACCGCGGTCCGGGCCGACCGGCGAGGAGATCAAGGTCGACTTCGACGGCGTGCTGCCGATGCGGCCCGACCCGAGGACCGCCGACTACCCGGAAGGCAGCCCCATCCGCGTCGCCCAGGAGGAGTTCAACCAGACCTACAGCCTCCTGCTCTACCAGCTGGAACAGGCCTTCAACGGCGACCCCGGCCAGCTGCCGGACGCCGTCGGCACGATGTTCGGGCTGCGCAAGCAAGCGCAGGCGCTGATGAAGCTGCCCACCGGCGACGGGAAGACGACCGCGGGCCCGACCTTCGAGTACGTGCCACCCGAGCGACGGAACTAAAAGCGGCGCCGCCGCGGGTCACCGAGCCCGAATCGTGGCTTCGGCCGGGGACGTCGCCCACTCGGATGATCCTTATCCTGGGTGGGTGCGCTGACCGGCGCCGATCCCGCGGGCGAAGGGTGCTTACCGTGGTCTTCCGACGACGTGCCGGACTGGTGGGGCGGACGTCGGAGTGCGCCGTTCTCGATCGGATGATCGCGGCGGTCCGCACCGGTGAGAGCCGGGCGCTCGTGGTGCACGGCGCTGCCGGGGTCGGGAAGTCGGCCTTGGTCGAGCACCTGGAGAGTTCGGCGACCGGCATCCGGGTGCTGCGCGCGGTCGGCGTCGAGTCCGAAATGGAGCTGGCGTTCGCCACCCTGCACCAGCTGTGCGTGCCGCTGCTGGACCGGCTGCCGGGGCTTCCCACGCCGCAGCAGGACGCGCTCGAGACGGTGTTCGGGCTCCGGGCGGGCACTCCACCGGAACGGTTCCTGGTCGGCTTGGCGGTGCTGAGCCTGCTGTCGGACGCCTCGGAGAGCGGTCCCGTGCTGTGCGTGGTCGACGACGCGCAGTGGATGGACCGGGCGTCCGCACAGGTCCTCGGCTTCGTGGCCCGCCGGCTGCTGGCCGAGTCGGTCGCCCTCGTGTTCGCCACCCGCGAGCGAGGCCACGACCTGCTCGGCCTCCCGGAGCTCGAGGTCACCGGCCTCGGCAACGCCGACGCCCGCGCCCTGCTCGAGACGGCGTTCCCCGCACCACTCGACCAGCACGTCCGCGATCGGATCGTCGCCGAGACCCGGGGCAACCCGCTGGCCTTGCTGGAACTGTCCCGTGAGCTGACCGCCACCCGGGTGGCGGGCGGATTCGGCCTGCCGCCGGCCGGCACGCTGCCCAGCCGGATCGAACAGAGCTTCCTGACGCGGATCGAGGAGCTGCCCGCGCCGAGCCGGCTGCTCCTGCTGGTCGCCGCCGCCGAGCCGGTCGGTGATCCCACCCTGGTGTGGCGCGCGGCCGCACAGCTCGGGGTCATGCCGGCGACGGCCCTCACCGACGAGGTCGACGGGCTGGTGTCCTTCGAAGTACGGGTGATCTTCCGTCACCCGCTCGTGCGGTCGGCCGCGTACCGGGCGGCTGCCGAAGAAGACCGGCGGGCCGTGCACCTGGCGCTGGCGAGGGCGACCGACCCACAGATCGACCCCGACCGCCGTGCCTGGCATCTGGCGTTCGCCGCGCCGGGGCCGGACGACGAAGTCGCCGCGGAGCTCGAGCGGTCCGCCGAACGGGCGCAGGCCCGCGGTGGGCTGGCCGCCGCTGCCGCTTTCCTGCAACGGTCCGTGGCGCTGACCGCCGACCCGGCACGGCGCGCCGAGCGTGCCGTGGCGGCCGCGGACGCCAGCCTCCGCGCGGGTGATCTCGCGGCCGCACGCGCTTCGGCCGACGTCGCGGAACGCGACGCGCAGGACGAGTTCCTTCGTGCCCGCGCTCACCTGGTGCGGAGCCAGATCGCTTTCTCGGCCGGGCTCGGCGGCGAAGCGCCGCCGATGCTGCTGGCGGCCGCGCGGCGGCTCGAACCGTTCGACATGGACCTCGCGCGAGAGACCTATCTCCAGGCCTGGGGCGCCGCGGCCCTGATCGCCGCGGACGGCAAGAGCCTCCTGGCGATCTCCCGGGCGATCCGGGAGCTGCCGCCGCCGGAAGGCGAACCGCGTCCGGTCGACCTGGTGCTCGCCGGCTACGGGCTGCTCGTCACCGACGGCCGGTCCGCCGCGGTCCCCGTCCTGCGACGGGCGACGGCCGCGCTCGCGGACCTTCCCGCCCAGGACGTGCTGAAGTGGGGCTGGGTGGGCAACGGCGCGAACGCGGCCGTCTGGGACGACGAGGCCATGCGCCAGACCTACGTCCGGGCGGCCGAGGTGGCCCGCGACGCCGGCGCGCTGACCGTGCTTCCCATTTACCTCGCCTCACTGGGGATCGCGACAACGTGGACCGGCGACTTCGCCGGCGCGGCCGCCATCGTCGCCGAAGCCGAGGCTGTCGCCACCGCGACCGGTGTCCCCATCGCGCCGCACACCAAGCTTCTGCTGACCGCGATGCAGGGCAAGGAGACCGAGGCGGCCGAACTGATCGCCGCCACCATCGACTGGGCCGGGCAGGACGGCCAGCTGATGGGCGTCACGTCCGCGAACTGGGCCGCCGCCGTCCTCTACAACGGCCTCGCGCGGTACGAGCAGGCGATCCCGGCGGCCCAGGTCAGCATCGGAATCGCCGAGCTGTGGGTCTCGGTGTGGGTGCTCCCGGAACTCATCGAGGCGGCGGTCCGGGTCGGCGAAGACGAGATCGCCCGCGGCGCGCTCGACCGCCTGACCGAGGCGGCGGGACCCTGCGACACGGACTGGGCACAGGGAATCCTGCAGCGCAGCCGCGCGCTGCTCAGCGACGAGATCGCCGCGGAGCCGCTCTACCGCGAGGCGATCGAGCGGCTGGGCCGGACGAAGCTGCGCCCCGAACTGGCGCGTGCCCAGCTGCTGTACGGCGAATGGCTGCGCCGGCAGTCCCGGCGCGTCGACGCACGGGAACACCTGCGTGCCGCGTTCGACATGTTCGTCTCGATCGGCATGGACGCGTTCGCCGAGCGCGCCCGCCGCGAACTTCTCGCCACCGGCGAGAAGGTACTGAAGCACACGGCCGATCCGGTGACGGGCGACGAGCTGACGCCTCAGGAAAGGCAGATCGCCCGGCTCGTCCGGGAAGGCTTCTCCAACCCGGAGGTGGGCGCACAGCTCTTCCTCAGCCCCCGCACGGTCGAATGGCACCTCCGCAAGATTTTCACGAAGCTTTCCATCACGTCCCGAAAGCAGCTCCGGGACGTCCTGGCCGGCGGCGACTGACACCGGGAACCGCCGCGAAGCCCGGACCCCCTGGTCCCCGGGACCAGGGTGATTCCCTGGCGCACCCGGGACCCGGACGCGCGAGCCTGGTCGTGAGGGGGCAGCGTGCGAAGGGATGAGAAAGCCATGTCCGACAAGACGTTGGCTGGGGCGGTCGCGCTCGTGACGGATGCCGGCAGCGACATCGGGGCCGGCACGGCGCACCGCCTCGCCCGCGAGGGCGCCACGGTGGCGCTGGTCGCTCGCAGCGGTGACCGCTTGGACCAGGTCGCGGACGACATCCGGAACCTGGGCGGCCACGCGATCGAGATGGCGGCCGACATCACCGATCCGGAGCGCGCCTGCCAGGCGGTGCAGGACACGCACGACCGGCTCGGACGCCTGGACATCCTGGTCAACAACGCGGGCATCGTGCTGCTCGACACGGCGTTGCACGCCCCGCTCGACGAGTGGGACCGGTTGGTCGCGCTCAACGTGACAGCGCTCCTGCACCTCACGCACGCCGCCGTCCCGTACCTGATCGACGCGGCCGCGACATCGCCACGGCAGGTGGCGGACCTCGTGAACGTCAGCCTGACGGCCGGACAGCTCACCCGGCAGGGCAGCAGCGTCTACAACCTCACCAGGTCCGGTCTCGAGGGGTTCACCGAGTCGCTACGCCGCGAACTGCTCGTCGAACGGGTGCGGGTCGGCCTGGTGGAGCCCGCCGTCGTGGAACCCCGCCTGGTGAACCACTTCGGCACCACGACCCGCACCGCGGTGCGCCGGCCCGCCGCCGGACGGGAAACGCTGCGGCCGGAGGACGTCGCGGACGCGATCGCCTACGTCGTCACCCGCGACCGCCGGGTGGCGGTCAGCGAGATGCGCGTCCACGCCGCCGGGCCGAGCTGACCAGCGGGCCGGCCGTCAGCTGTCGATCGCACTGCCCCGGAGTTTCCGGCGTGAGTCGACGCCGAGCTTGGTGAACACCTTGCGCAGGTGCCATTCGACCGTGCGGGGGCTGAGGAACAGCTCGGCGCCGATCTCCGTGTTCGTCTTCCCGTCGCGCGCGAGGCGGGCGATCTGGGCCTCCTGCACCGTGAGGACCGGGGCGGCCTCGACCGCCCGCCTGCGGATCGACTCCCCCGTGGCCATGAGCTCGCGACGGGCGCGCTCGGCGAAGGCGTGCGCGCCGAAGCGGTGCAGCATCTCGTAGGCGGTGCGCAGCTGCCCGCGCGCGTCGAGGCGACGGTTCTCGCGACGAAGCCACTCGCCGTACACCAAGTGAGTGCGTGCCAGGAGCACGGCGACTCTGGTGCGCTCGAGGCGCTCGATGGCCTCGCGGTACAGCAGGTCGGCGGCCCGGCCGTCGCTGAGCAGGGCTCTGGAACGAGCCAGCATGCCGAGGGCCCACTCCGTGCCGCTGGCGGTGGCCCGCTCCTCGAGCCGCCTCAATGCCGCCGCGGCCGCCTCGGGGGCATCCCCGCGGGCACCCGCCTCGACCAGCTCGGCGAGGGACAGGCCGAAGGCCATCAGATCGTCGTGCTCGCAGGCGGCTTCCGCGCTGGACAGGGCCTCCTGGTAGTGACCGAAACCGTTGTGCAGCACCGCGGTCAGGTAATGGCCAAGGCCGATGGCCCGGCCCTCACCCCAGGTGGTCGCCCAGCGGACTTCGGCCTGGATCAGCTCCGCCGCCTGGGCATCCTGGCCGCGCCAGGCGATGAGTAACAGCGAGGCGTACCCGAGGGGCGAGTTGCCGGTCGCCGCCGTGATCGCGGCGGACTCCGCGACCAGCGCCGAGGCCACGTCGAGCTCGCCGGCGTGCACGTGCACGGCAGCGCGATAGGTCAGCGCCAGGGGAAGGAAGTTGAGCGCGCCGGTTTCGCGCGCCGTCCGGACCGCGTGCGTGGCCAGTTCGTGCCAGGCCTCGTCGTCCCACATGTCGCCGGCGGACGGCCACGCCAGCCAGAGCCAGCGCATGATGTCGTCCCCGTCCGGACCGGTATCCCGCCGGAAGGCTCGCAGAGCGCGCTTCAACTGCGGCGCGCCCGCCGCGTGGCCCTCGGCGAACCGCGTCGCCAGGCCGTCCAGGAGCGCGTCGGCCGGCCGAGCCGGCCGCGGTGCGTCCGGTGCGGCGCGGGCGGCCCCGGCCACCTCCTCGAGCCCGTCGGGTCCGTTGAGCCGGCCGGCGAAGACCGCTGCTCCCACTGCTTCGAGGTACGCCTCGCGCGCCTGTCCGTCGTCGACCCGGGCCAGCCGGCGGGCCGCGTCGAGCAACAGCGGCAATGCTTCACCGCCGCGCCTGCGGGCGAAGACGACCTGGCCGCGCAGCCGGGTCAGCCGCCCGCGCCGCACCTCGTCCAGTACACCCATCTCGGCGGCGGCGAGCAGATCGAGCGCCGCATCGGGAGCCCCCGCCTCGAAAGTCGCCTGCGCCGCGGCCAGCGCCCTCGCTCCTCGCGTGGCCGAATCGGGGGTCAGCTCGGTCGCGCGCCGCAGGAACGCGGCCGCCGCCGCGATGCCGCCCCGAGCCTGGGCTTGGCCGGCGCGGCGCTCCAGTTCGGCGGCCACCACCTCGTCGGGCTCGACCGCCGCGTGAGCGCGATGCCAGGCCCGGCGATCCGGGTCGGACTGGGGATCGGTCGCCGCGGCGAGCGCCTGATGCACGTCCCGGCGGTCTCCCGGGGCCGCGAGGCGGTACGCCGCCGAGCGGACCAGCGGGTGCCGGAACCGCACCTGCGCACCGAACTCGACCAGCCCGGCCGCCTCGGCGGGCGCCGCCGCGTCCGGCCCGATGGCGAGCCCCTCGGCCGCCCGCCGCAGCAACGCGGCGTCCCCGACCGGCTCGGCGGCCGCTGCCAGCAGGAGCCGTCGCGTGGCGACCGGGAGCGCCTCGATCCTGCGCAGGAAACTCTGTTCGATCTGGCCCGTCAGCGGCCGCGCGTCGGGACGCGCGAAGCCGCCGGCCAGCTCCGCCGCCGTCAAGCCCCGCGGCAGCTCCAGCAGGGCCAGCGGGTTGCCGCTGGTCTCGGCGACGATCCGGTCCCGGACGCGCTCGTCGAGCCGCCCGGGTGCCGCCGAATCGAGCAGCGCCCGCGCGTCGCCGTCACGCAGACCCCGGACCACGAGCTCCGGCAGTCCCTTCAGCGGGTCGTCCGCTTCGGGCGCCGCCCCGCGCACCGCGAACACCAGCACCACGCGCTCCGCGAGCAACCGGCGCGCGACGAACGCCAGCGTCTGCGCGGACACCCGGTCCAGCCACTGGGCGTCGTCCACGACGCACACCAGGGGCCGCTCCTCCGCCGCCTCGGCGAGCAGGCTGAGCACCGCCAACCCGACCATGAACCGGTCCGGGACACCGCCGGAGCGCAGCCCGAACGCGACGGCCAGCGCGTCACGCTGCGGTCCCGGCAGGTGATCGAGCCGCGTCATCATCGGCCCGCACAACTGGTGCACTCCGGCGAACGCCAGCTCCATCTGGGACTCGACGCCGACGGCTCGCGCGATCCGGCACCCGGCCGCGCTCTCCACCAGGTACTCCACCAGCGCGGACTTGCCGATCCCCGCCTCGCCGCGCAGAACCAGCACCTGGCTCCGGCCCGACCGCGCCTCGGCCACCAGCCGGTCCAGCGCGGCGCACTCGCCGCGCCTGCCCAGCAGCCCGCGCCCTGGGTCGTCGTTCGACATCGGCACCACCGCGGAGTTGAGGGAGCCCGGCTCCGTCAACGGCGGGCCACACCATCATGCACCCGCCCCGCGACGGTCCGGGCAGCCACCTCGGCGGGGTCCGCCACAGGGGGCCTGGGGTCGTGACCCGGGGCTCCCGGGGGGCCCGGGCCCAGGGAGGTACCCCGTGCCTTCCCCTGGCGCGGCCGGGCCCCCGGCTGGGCGACGGTTGTCGGGTCAGCGGCCACCGCGAACTGGAGGAGCCCGATGCCCACGTCCGACGCCACCGCCACGGTCGAAGAAGCGGCCGACTTCCAGGACGTTCGCCCGCGCCTGTTCGGGATCGCCTACCGGATGCTGGGCAGAGCCGCCGACGCCGAAGACGTCGTCCAGGACGTCTGGGTCCGCTGGCAGGGCGTGGACCGCGAGGGGGTCCGCGACCGGGCGGCGTTCCTCGCGAAGGTCACGACGCGGGTCGCGCTCAACGTCGTCGGCTCGGCTCGCGTCCGCCGCGAGGTGCCGGTCGACGACCGCCTGCCGGAGCGAGCCTCCACCGCGGACGACCCGACGACGATGGCCGAACGGTCGGACGACATGGCGCACGCCGTCCGGCTGCTGCTCGAGCGGCTGTCGCCGCGAGAGCGCGCGGTCTTCGTGCTGCGGGAGGCGTTCGACTACCCGTTCCGCGAGATCGCGGACACGCTGGCGATCAGCGATGCCAACGCGCGGCAACTGGCCCGGCGAGCCCGCGCGCACCTGGCCGGGCAGCGGCACGAACCTGCCCGGCCGGCGGACCTGGATCGCCTGCTCAAGGCCTTTCTCGACGCGGCCAGGGTCGGTGAGGTGGCCGACCTCGAGCGCGTCCTCGTCGACGACGTCGTCTCCTCCTGACACCGGCCCCGGCCACCCCGATGATCCCGTCACCGCTGGGTGGCGGGATGATCGACGTGGCCCGGATTCCTTACGCGGACGAGCCGTCGACGGCGTCGAGGATCGCGGCCGTGACCGCGGCCGGGTCCGACACGGTGAGGGCGTGCGACCCGCCCGTCACCTCCCGGACGCCCTTGGCGCCGGCGCGTTCCGCCAGGTACCGGTGGAGGGCGACGGGAATGTTGCGGTCCTGGTCGCCGAACACGAACCAGGACGGGACCGACCGCCACGCCGGGGTTGCCGTCGGCAGGCCCTCGGTGAGCGCCGCCTCGGTGACCGGGCGCTGCGTCGCGGCCATCACCTTCGCCTCGGCGGACGGGACGTCGGCGGCGAACTGGTGGTGGAAGGCGTCCGGCCGGATCGCGAACTCGTCGCCTCCGGTGGCGACCGGGTAGGCGGTGAGCGTTTCGCCGAGTGTGCTGCCCGGGAACTTCGTCGACAGCTGGAACGCGCTCTCCCCGTGCTCGGGGGCGAACGCGCACACGTAGACGAGCCCGGTCACGGCCGGGTTGCCGGCCGCGGCTTCGGTGATCACCATGCCGCCGTAGGAATGCCCGGCCAGCACGACCGGTCCACCGATGTTCGCGACGACGTCGCGGACGTATGCGGCGTCGCTCGTGAGGCCGCGCAGCGGGTTCGCCACCGCGACGACGTCCACCTGCCTGGCCTGGAGGGATTCGACGACACCGCGCCAGCTCGCGGACTCCGCGAACGCACCGTGCACCAGGACGACGGTCGGCTTCTGTTCGGCCATGGTTCGTTCTCCTTCTCTGTGTGGGTTTCCTAACCGTGGAGCGCTTTCCGCAGCACGCGGCACGCCTGCTCCACCGCGCCGATCGCGGCCGCGGTCCCGCGGAGCGGGTTGAGCATCATGAAGTCGTGGAGGGTGCCGTTGTAGCGGACGCAGGTCGTGCGCACGCCGGCCGCGACGAGCTTCCGCGCGTAGGCCTCGCCCTCGTCGCGCAGCACGTCGTTCTCGTCGACGACCACGAAGGCCTCCGGGAGCCCGGCGAGGTCCTCCGGTCCCGCGCGCAGCGGGGACACGGTGACGTCGGCGCGCTGGGACACCTCGGGCAGGTAGGCGTCCCAGTACCAGGCCATGGCCTTGGCCGTGAGGTGTGGCCCGTCGGCGAACTCGCGGTAGCTGCCGGTGTCCTGGCCGGCGTCGGTGACCGGGTAGTACAGCGACTGGTGCCGGAACGTCACGTCCCCGCGCCGCTTGGCGAGGATGGCGACGACAGCGGACATGTTGCCGCCGACCGAGTCACCGGCGATCGCGAGGCGGGACGCGTCCAAGCCCTCGGCGGCGCCGTCGGCCGTGATCCACCGCGCGGTCGCGTAGGCCTGTTCGACCGCGACGGGGTACCGCGCCTCGGGCGACCGCGAATACTCGACGAACACCACCGCGGCATCGGCGCCGACGGCCAGTTCCCGCACCAGCCGGTCGTGCGTGCCCGCGTTGCCGAAGACCCAGCCACCGCCGTGGACGTAGAGGACCACGGGAAGGGGGCCGTCCGCACCGGCCGGTTTGACGATGCGCACCCGGACGTCGCCGACCGCGGCCGGCACCGTGATCCACTTCTCGTCGACCGGCAGCAGGCCGGCCGGGGCGGCCTGGATGTCGTCGAAGACCTTCCGCCCGCCGGTGGGGCCGAGCTCGTACAGGAACGGCGGCTTCGCCGCCGCGTCCGCGAAGTCCTGCGCGGCCGGTTCGAGGACAGGCTCACTCATGAGAGATTTCCTTTCTTTCCAGGGTGATGATGAAGGCGACCAGCAGGGCGCAGGCCGCCGCGATGCCCGCGACCACGACGGCCACGCCGGTCCAGGGCGCGGCGAGCGGGAGCAGGAACACGACGGTGGCGCAGGCCAGGACCGCGCCGGGACGCAGGACGGCCGTCGCCACGATGGGCACGTGGACCAGCCACAACAGGACCAGGAACACACCCACGGAGACCGCGACGGCGTAACTGATCACCAGCGGCGAGGCCGATAGGTGGTGCCCGGTGTCCTCGACCGCGACCTCCAGGCTCGCCCCGAGCGCCGCGAGCGCGGCGAAAATGCCGTAGTGGCCGTAACCCCACCGGTAGGACCCGTCACGGCGATCGCGCAGCCCGTCCCCGGCCGGTTCCAGGAAGTACAGCCACCAAATGGCGAAAAGCAGCACGAGGCCGGAGATCGCGATCGTGAGGAACGAAGCGTTGATCCCGGCCGCCGCCAAAGCTCCTCGGACACCGGTGATCGCGGCCAGGACGCTCTCGCCGAGCAGGATGATCGTGAACAACCCGTAGCGCTCGGCGATGTGGTGTGGATGCCAGGTGGTCGCGCTGGGCCGCTCCGCCCAGCTCGGCACGGCGAGTTCCGCGGCGGCCAACGCGACGAAGCACACCGGCCGGGTGACCGGCGACAGGACGCCCGTCTCGCCGAGGACGAGCCAGCCCACCCAGCCGATCTGCAGGACGCTGATGCCGGTGGCGTAACGGAACGCGGTCCGCCTGCGCGCCGGGTCCTCGATGCCGGCCCGCACCCACTGCGTGACGAGCCCGATCCGCATGACGAGATAGCCGACCGCGACCGCGCGGTAGTCGCCGACAGCCGTGGCGGGTACCCCGGCGGCGAGAACGAGCACGCCGGCCATCTGCACCATGGTCAGCAACCGGTACGCCACGTCGTCGGTGTCGTAGGACGACGCGAACCACGTGAAGTTCATCCACGCCCACCAGATCGCGAAGAACACCTGGAGGAACCCGGCCACGCCGGTCAAGGCGTGGCCATCGGCGATCCGGTGCGCGAGCTGGGCGGTGGCGGCCGCGACGGCGACCACGAAGACGAGGTCGAACAGCAGCTCGAGCTGGCTCGCCGCGCGGTGCGGTTCGTCGATCGGGCGCGCGCTCATCCGGACGCGGATCCGGATCCTGGTGCTCATCGGCGGCAAGGCTCGCTCCATCCCACTCGGTCGGTCGCGAGCTAGGACAGAGCAGCGTCGGCGTTCGTGACGGGCACGGAGATTTCGCCGCGCCTGTCACAACCCCGGTGGCCTGCCTTGTCTCAGCTGGCGACCGGGCGAGGAGTCACCACAGTCTGACGGAGGAGACATGAGCACGCCGGACAACGAAGAGTTCCTGCACGGGCTCGAAATCGAGGTGGAGGCCGAGCTGGACATCGCCGAATCGAGCCACCCCGAAGACGCCGCCCGCACCCCGGTCACCGAATGGCAGTTCGACCCGACCGACGCCGAGCGCTACGAGGTCAACCTCCGCGGTCTTCTCGGCGCGGTCGAAGCGGTCGAGGAGGTGGAAAGGGGGAACCGGTGACCTGGCGAGCACGCATCACGACTCTCGACAACCCGTCGTCGAGCCGAGTCGCGATCGGTTACGCTGCCCGTGTGGGGTGATTGCGCCGCGACCACGAGTGATGGCCGCGTGCGCGGGGCATCAGCCCTTGATGTCCGGGATGTCACCGTCGCGGTACTCCCCCGCCGGCCGGGCGCCGTCGAATTCGGCCTCGCGTCGTCGCAGCTCGACCCGGCGGATCTTGCCCGAGATGGTCTTGGGCAGCTCGGAGAACTCCAGTCTGCGCACCCGTAGGTACGGCGCCGCGCGCGTAGCCGAGGATCGAGCGAGCTGTCTCGGCGTCGGGCTCGTGGCCGGGTGCCAGGGCGATGTACGCCTTCGGCACAGCCAACCGCACCGGGTCCGGTGCCGGCACGACGGCCGAAGCCTTGAAGACGTCGTCGGTGCGGTCGATGTAGGTGATGTAGCCGTTCTCGTCCCGGGAGGCCACGTCGCCCGACGGCGGGGCATCACCGACGCGGCCCACTTCAGCCGGATGTTCAAGAAAGACTTCGGCTTGACGCCGGGCGAACTGCGCCGCACCGCCCACCCCTGAGCGGCAAGCGGCCAGGAAATAAGGCTCGTGTCGCGCGTCCGAGGCGCGTTGACAGGGGCCCGGGTTGCGCCCCAATGTGGCGTTGGTTGCGTCTGACGCACCCAACGCCACATTGGGTGCACTGGACGCACCCAACGCCACATTGGGGC
>NZ_JBFBBN010000054.1:0-69620 GCF_040682715.1 Amycolatopsis sp. NPDC051128
TTGGTGATCCCCCAAATTGTGGTGTTGGTTGCTACAAACCACCACAATGTGGCGTTGGGTGCGTTGGACGCACCGAACGCCACATTGGGGCGCATGAGCGCCCGCCCGGCTCAGAGGTAGCCGGGGAAGGGCTGCGCGCCGAGGAACACCGCGCCCGCGCCGTCGTACATGGCTTCCGTCAGGAACGCGTGCTGCGGCACCACGGCGGCGTCACGCAGGTGCCGCTGCAACGGGTGGTCCGCCTCGATCGCCGCCGTACCGGCGAGCTGGTACGCCGCCTGGACCACCGCGAACCCCACCCGGGCCGCGTGCGCGGCCGCCAGGCGTAGCAGGCTGACCTGCTCCGGGCCCGGCTCCCCCGTCAACGCCGTCTCCCACGCTTCTTCGGTCGCCTCGTAGAAGAACGCCCGCACCGAACGGAGATCCGCCTCGGCCTTCGCGAGGGCGACGCGGGCGTACCCGCGGTCGGCGAGCACGGGACCGCCGCTGAGCCCGGCCCGGCCGGCGCCGAACCCCGTCACGTGGTTCAGCGCCGCGCGCGCGATGCCGAGGTTGACCACCGCGAGCGCCTGGGCGGCGTAGGCGAGCGTCGGGTAGCGGTAGAGCGGCTCGTCGACCGTGGCCCCGCCGCCGCGGACGAACGTCCACTCCGCCGGGACGAACGCGCCGTCCAGCCGCAGGTCGTGGCTGCCGGTGCCGCGCAGGCCGACCGCGTCCCAGGTGTCGACGATCTCGGCCCGCGCGGCCGGCACCATGGCGGTCCGCGGCCGGCCCGAGGACCCGGCCCCGATGCCGACGCCGAGGTAGTCGGCCGCGAGGCAGCCGCTGGCCAGGCGCCACTGCCCGCGGACGCGGAACCCGCCCGGCACCTCTTCGGCCGGCTGCACCGGGAAGAGCGCGCCGGCGAAGACGAGGTCCGGGCCGTCGGCGTAGAGCCGGGCCTGGGTCTCCGGCGGCAGCGCGGCGAGGTAGACGCCCGACGAGCCGAAGCCGGCGACCCAGCCGGCGGAGCCGTCCACTTCGGACATCCGCTCGACCATCCGGAGGAAGTCCCCGGGCGGCCGGGCGTCCCCGCCGAAGCGCTTCGGGGTTGTCGCCCGGTAGAAGCCGGCCAGGCGGAACTTGTCGACGACGTCTCGCGGTACGTGCCGCAACCGGGTGAACTCCCCGGCCCGGCCGGCCACCTCCGCCAGCGCCGCGTCGAAGGCCGGCGATGTCCCCCAGGTGTGCGGCATGGGCCCAGCGTAGGGGTGGCTCCGGTCACGTCCGGAGGCAGCGGCTGCTTTCCCGCACCACCAGCTCGGCTTCGACCGGCGGGCGCGGCGGGGGCACCACGCCGTCGATGTGGGCGGTGAGCGCCGCCAGCGTCTGCCGGCCCGCCTCCAGAAAGTCCTGGCGGACCGTCGTCAGCGGGGGCTCGAAGTAGGCCGCCTCCGGCACGTCGTCGAAGCCGACGACGTGGGCGTCGCGTGGCACCCGCATTCCCGCTTCGGTGAACGCGGCGAGCAGGCCGAGTGCCATGTGGTCGTTGGCGGTGAACACCGCGCGGACGGCCATTTCGACGGCCAGTGACTGCCCGGCCCGGTACCCCGAGCGGGCCGACCAGTCGCCGCGGATCACCGGCGGCACCTCCGCGCCGTGCCGTTCGAGGGTCTCCCGCCAGCCGCGCTCCCGGGCGCGCGCGATCGGCCCGTTCTCGGGGCCGCCGAGGTGCCAGACCGTCGAGTGGCCCAGCTCCAGCAGGTGCTCCGTGGCCCGGCGCGCGCCTTCGTACTGGTCGGCGGATGCCGCCGGGACCAGCGGGATCCCGCTGACCGGCGCCAGTTCGGCGATGAGGTGCTGGTCGAGCACGACGATCCCGGCCACGCCCTGCAGCCGCAGCCCGGCCACTGCGGCCAGCACCGCCGCGCCGCCCCGGCCGGGCACGCTGAAGACGCTGAGTGCGTAGCCTTGCTCGCGGGCGGCGGCGCGGAGACCGTGCAGGACGGGACCCGTGACGGCGGACCCCGTCGCGACGACGCCGAGTGTCCCCCGGCCGTGGACGGCACGCGCGCGGAGCAGACCGTCGGGACCGGCGTCGTCCAGGGGCATGCGCTGATGTTAGCGATCACACGGGGTAGACGTGAACTTCCTTCACCTTCCATAAATAACGAACCGATAACGGCGGAATCCCGGTTTGAACCGGCCCCCGCCCCCAGCCGTTTCAGCCAATGCCGGAACCAGTGACACCCGGACGCGGCCCCCCGACTTCCGCGCCCGGTGGCACTCCCCCGGGTTCCGCGCGTCTCCCCCCGGGCACGCTGCCGTCTTCGGCGCGCCCGGAAAACCGAACGAGG
This sequence comes from Amycolatopsis sp. NPDC051128, assembly GCF_040682715.1. Taxonomy (NCBI): domain Bacteria; kingdom Bacillati; phylum Actinomycetota; class Actinomycetes; order Pseudonocardiales; family Pseudonocardiaceae; genus Amycolatopsis; species Amycolatopsis sp. NPDC051128. Next base: position 2,337 of record NZ_JBFBBN010000054.1, read on the forward strand.
TGAACATGGCCCGGAAAACATCCCGATCCCCCGTCACGGGCAGACATCGCATCAGCCGCCGCACCAAGATCGCGACCGGCGGGCTCGCGCTCGCGATCGCGGTCGGCGGCATCGTCGTCGCGACCACGACCGGGCGCACCGGCGAAGCCAGCGCCGATCCCGCCGACGCTTCGTTCTTCCTCGACATCGCGAAGGTCCCCTCGGGCGTCAACGTGAACAAGGCGCTGCAGCAGAAGGGCGCGCGCGGCACGTTCACCGTGGACTGCGGCCGCAACGAGAACCAGCACTTCAACCCCGACAACTTCATCGCCCAGCCCGGCATCCGCAACGGCGCCCAGCACCTCCACGACTACGTCGGCAACCTCTCCGCCAACGCCGACTCCAACAACAAGAGCCTCGTCAAGTCCGGCACGACCTGCAAAAACGGCGACAAATCAGCCTACTTCTGGCCCGTCGTCCGCATCGACACCGGCGAAGCAGAGAAGAACGAGCCCGCGAAGGACCCCGCCGCCGACCGCGCGGCCGGTGCGAAGGACAAGGCGAGCACCCAGGTCGACTGCCCGGACGTCGCGAGCAAGCTCCCCGACGTCCCGGACCAGGCCATGGACGAGGTGAACCGCAACCTCGACCTGCTCGACAAGCAGATCGACGAAGCGAACAAGCGGATCGCGAACGGCGACCTGAAGACCCCGCAGGACGTCCAGAACGCCGTCGTCGGCCCGCTCAAGGACAAGCGCGCCGCCACCATCGACCGGATCGCCATCGCCATCGGCCGCCGGGCCGCGAAACCGACGGACCTCGGCGGGCTCGCGCCGTGCGCGCTCAAGCAGAACGGCCAGGGCGGGCTCGACAACGGCGGCCAGAACAGCGGCGGCCAGCCCGCTGAGCTTCCGGGCGTCAACGACAAGAACGAGATCGCCGACAACGACGGCGAGATCCAGCGCGTCCGGTCGGCGACGATCACGTTCACCAGCGGCGGCGCGAGCAAGGTCGTCGCGATGCCGCAGTTCCTCCGCGTCCTCTACGGCGACGCCAAGCAGAGCACCAACGGCCCGGCCAACGCCCGGCCCAGCTGGACGTGCACCGGGTTCGAGGACCGGCTGACCGACCACTACCCGATCTGCCCGCAGGGCAGCCGGGTCGAGCGCGTCCACGCCTTCCCGAACTGCTGGGACGGCAAGAACATCGACAGCGCCAACCACCGCACGCACATCGTGTTCGCCGACCAGCAGGGCAAGTGCCCGAAGGGGTTCAAGAACGTGCCGCAGCTGGTGATCAAGCTGGTCTACGACATCCCGCACGACATCCAGGTCAAGGGCCAGTACAAAGTGGACGCCTTCCCGCAGGAGAACCACAACCCGCGCTCGGACCACGACGACTTCGCCAACGTCATGGGCCAGCGCCTGATGAACCAGGTCGTCAACTGCATCAACACCGGGAAGCGCTGTTCCCAGTAGGAAAAGCCGTGAATGTCGCATTGAGGGACTTAGCGTCTCTCAATGCGACATTCACGGCTTTCGCGGTCAGGAGGCGGTGACCGAGTAGCTGTTCGTCGTGAAGTTCAGCCCTCCGGCCGACGAGGTGATCTCGAAGCCGAACTGGACCTCGCCCAGCGTCACATCGCCGTACCAGCCGCGGGCCTTGATCCAGTTCAGCACCGCGAGGACGTCGACCGTGCCGGCGTTCGTCCCGGAGGTCCGGACGAACGAGAACACCGCGTTCGAGCCGTTCGTTCCCTTGTAGACGTCCCAGGTGTGGCCGCCGACGGACGCCGTGGTCTGCTTGCTGCCCAGCGGCCCGACCGCGCCCTGCTGGTTCATCCACAGCATGATTTCGTAGGCGTTGTTGTTCGCCCAGATGTCATAGGCGGTCTCGTAGGCGCCACTGCCGGGGCGGCTGACGTCGAAGCTGCTGGAGACCCTGCTCAGGGCACTGAGCTTCTGGTTCACGTTCTTCGCCGAGTGCGGGTAGGTCTTCACCCCGCCGGTGTTCGGCTGGTCCGACCAGACACCGAAGTTGCTGTAGGAGTTCGCCCAGATCGCCTGGGGACCGGCACCGCCGCCCCAGACGTCGTTGCGGACGGTGTAGCCGCCGTTGGACCAGGTCGCCCATTTGTCCGAAGACGACCAGGTCGCCGCCGAGGCCACGCCGGCCGAGGTCGCCACCGCCGCGGCCACCGTCATCGAAACCACAAGGGAACGCACGACTTTGTGCATGGATCCGTCCTCTACTGGTGAGGGATTCACCAGGACTATCGCAGTCGCGCGACCGGCCGGTCAAGCATTAACCGGCGCGTTCGAGAAGTTCGAAAATAAGGTACCGTCGAATTCCGTCGAATGTGCCCTGGAAGCGCCGAAGGGGCATTCCGCGGTCGCGGAAAGCCCCTTCGGAACCTCGGCGCTCAGGAAGCCGCGCGCCGCTTCGTCCAGATGTCATACGCCACCGCGGCCAGCAGAACGACGCCCTTGACCAGCATCACCCGCTCGCTCGGCGCGCCGATCAGCGACATGCCGTTGTTGATCACGGCCATGATCAGGCCGCCGGTGATCGCGCCGACGACCTTGCCGACGCCGCCCTGGACCGCCGCCCCACCGATGAACGCCGCCGCGATCGCGTCCAGCTCGAAGTTGACGCCGGCCGTCGGGCCCGCCTGGTTGAGCCGGCCGGCGAAGATGATGCCCGCCAGCGCGGCCAGCACGCCCATGTTGACGAAGATCCAGAACGTCACCGACTTGACCTTGACCCCGGAGAGGGTCGCGGCCTGCAGGTTGCCGCCGACGGCGTAGATGTGCCTGCCGAACACCGACTTCCCGGCCACCAGCGAGTAGCCGAGCACCAGCACCGACAGCAGGATGAGCACCCACGGCAGGTTCTTGAACCGCGCCAGCTGCACCACCAGCGCGAGCACCACCACCGCCACACCGGCGATCTTCAGCACGAACACCGCGAACGGGTCGACGTCCTGGCCGTAGCCGAGCCGCGCCGAGCGCTTGCGCCACTGGGTGAACGCGATCCCGGCGACGGCCGCGACGCCGGCGAGCAGCGAGACCAGGTCGGCACCGCCCAGCGGGCCGAGTGCGACGTTGCCGAGATAGCCGTCGGTGAAGCCGTTCGACAGCGTGCGGATCGCGTCCGGGAACGGGCCGATGCCCTGGTTGCCCAGGACCGTCAGGGTCAGGGCGCGGAACGCGAGCATGCCCGCCAGCGTCACGATGAACGCCGGGATCCCGAAGTAGGCCACCCAATAGCCCTGCCACGCGCCGATCACCGCGCCGACCACGACGGTGATCAGCACGGCCAGCGGCCACGCCAGGTGCCAGTTCACCATCAGCACCGCCGACACCGCGCCGGTCATCGCGACGACCGACCCGGCGGACAGGTCGATGTGCCCGGAGATGATCACCAGGATCATCCCGATCGCGAGGATCAGCACGTACGAGTTCTGCACGATGATGTTGGAGATGTTCTGCGGCTCCAGCAGCGCGCCGCCGGTGAGCACCTCGAACAGCACCACGATCAGCGCGAACGCGACGTAGATGCCGCTCTGGCGCGGGTTGATCGAGATCCTCCGCTTGGAGCGCTCGCCCGGGGGCGCGGCGGGCCGCGCTTCGGTGGTGGTCATTCCCGTTCCTTAGTCATGTATTGCATGAGCAGTTCCTGGGTGGCTCGGTCACGGGTCGCCTCACCCGTGATCCGCCCCGCCGACAGCGCGTAGATCCGGTCGCAGAGCCCGAGCAGCTCCGGCAGCTCGGAGGAGATGACCAGCACGGCTTTCCCCTGCGCGGCCAGCTCGTTGATGATCGTGTAGATCTCGAACTTCGCCCCGACGTCGATGCCGCGGGTCGGCTCGTCGAGGATCAGCACGTCCGGGTCGGTGAAGATCCACTTGGCCAGCACGACCTTCTGCTGGTTGCCGCCGGAGAGCTTCCCGGTCACGCTGTTCACCGTCGGCGCCTTGATCCGCAGGTCCCGGCGGTATCGGTTGGCGGTGTCGTGCTCGGCGTGCTCGTCGACCCAGCCGCGCTTGGCGAGCTTGTCCAGCCCGGCCGCGGACACGTTGCGCTGGATGTCCTCGATCAGGTTGAGCCCGTAGCGTTTCCGGTCTTCGGTGGCGTACGCGATGCCGTGGTTGACGGCGTCGCGCACCGAGCGGACGTCGATCTCCTTGCCGTGCTTGAAGATCCGGCCGGAGATGTTCTTGCCGTACGACCGGCCGAACACGCTCATCGCGAGCTCGGTGCGGCCCGCGCCCATCAGCCCGGCGAGCCCGACGATCTCGCCGCGCCGCAGGGTGAGGTTGGCGCGGTCGACGACGAGCCAGTCGGCCTGGTTGGGGCTGTAGACCGTCCAGTCCTCGATCCGCAGCACCTCCTCGCCGATGTCCGGTTCCCGCGGCGGGAACCGGTGCTCGAGGTCGCGCCCGACCATGCCGGTGATGATGCGCTCCTCGGTGAGCCCGGCCGCGTCGAGCGTTTCGATCGTCTTGCCGTCACGCAGGATCGTGACGGTGTCGGCGATCGCGGTCACCTCGCCGAGCTTGTGCGAGATGATCACGCACGTGACGCCTTCGTCACGCAGCCCGCGCAGCAGATCGAGCAGGTGCGCCGAGTCGTCGTCGTTGAGCGCCGCGGTCGGCTCGTCGAGGATGAGCAGCTTGACGTCCTTGGACAGTGCCTTCGCGATCTCGACGAGCTGCTGCTTGCCGACACCGATCTCCTGCACCGCCCTGGTCGCGTTTTCGGCGAGGCCGACGCGCTTGAGCAGCGCGTCGGCCTCGTGGTTGGTGCGGTTCCAGTCGATCCAGCCTCGCTGCTGCCGTTCGTTGCCGAGGAAGATGTTCTCCGCGATCGACAACTGTCCGCACAGTGCGAGTTCCTGGTGGATGATCACGATCCCGCGCCGTTCGCTGTCGCGCACCGACCCGAACTCGCACCGCTGCCCGTCGAAGTGGATCTCGCCGTCGTACGTCCCGTGGGGGTAGACGCCCGAGAGCACCTTCATCAGGGTGGACTTCCCGGCGCCGTTCTCCCCGCAGATCGCGTGGATCTCCCCTTGGCGCACGGAAAGCGTGACGTCGGACAGCGCCTTGACCCCGGGGAAGGTCTTGGTGATCCCGCGCATGCCGAGTAGTTCGGTCATTTCAGCTGACCTGCCGTGTAGTAGCCGGAGTCGACGAGCTCCTTCTGGTAGTTGGCCTTGTCCACGGTCACCGGCTGCAGCAGGAAGGACGGGACGACCTTCTTGCCGTTGTCGTAGTCCTTGGTGTTGTTGACCTCGGGCTTGCCGCCCTTGAGCACCGCGTCGGCCATCTTCACCGTGGTGTCGGCGAGGATGCGGGTGTCCTTGAAGATGGTCGAGTACTGCTCACCGGCGATGATGGACTTGACCGAGGCGACCTCGGCGTCCTGCCCGGTGACGATCGGGTACGGCTGGCCGGCGGTGCCGTAGCCGTTGCTCTTCAGCGCCGACAGGATGCCGATCGACAGGCCGTCGTACGGCGAGAGCACGCCCTGGACCTTCCCGCCACCGGTGTAGGTCTTGGTGAGCAGGTCCTCCATGCGCCGCTGCGCGGTGGCCGGGTCCCAGCGCAGGATGGCCGCGCGGGCGAAGTCGGTCTGCCCGCTCTTGACGACCAGCTTTCCGCTGTCCATCAGCGGCTTGAGCACGGACATCGCGCCGTTGAAGAAGAACGTGGCGTTGTTGTCGTCCGGCGAACCGGCGAACAGCTCGATGTTGAACGGGCCGGGACCGTCACCCAGGCCCTTGACCAGCGAGTTCGCCTGCTCGACGCCGACCTTGAAGTTGTCGAAGGTGGCGTAGTAGTCGACGTTGGGCGAGTTGCGGATCAGCCGGTCGTAGGCGATGACCGGGATCTTCTTGTCCGCGGCCTCCTGCAGCTGGGTGGTGATGGCGGTGCCGTCGATCGAGGCGATGACCAGGACCTTGGCGCCCTTGGTGATCTGGTTCTCGATCTGGTTCACCTGGGTGGGGATGTCGTTCTCGGCGTACTGCAGGTCGACCTTGTAGCCGAGCTTCTCCAGCGCCGACTTGATGTTGTCGCCGTCGTGGATCCAGCGCTCCGACGACTTGGTCGGCATGGTGACGCCGACGAGGGCGCCGGCGGCACCGGCGGCACCGGGCGCCGCCGTCTGGTCCGCGGTCTTCTGGCTCGAGCCGCACGCCGACAGCGTGAGCACGAGCCCCGCGGCGGCGACGGCCGCGATTCCTCTGGTGAACTTCATTGTTCTTTCTTCCTTTCTCAACGACCCGGCACTTTCACGTGAAAGTGCCGCGTCAGAAACCTTGGGCAAGGCGGTGGTAGGCCTGGTTCCAGCGGATGCGATCGGCGAAGTCGTGCGGGGTCGTGTCCTTGTCGATGACCAGGAGCTCGACCCCGAGCAGGTTCGCGAAATCGCGGAGGGTTTCCGTGCCGACGGCCTGGGTGAGCACGGTGTGGTGCGGGCCGCCCGCGGTGATCCACGACTCCGCGGACGTCGCCAGCGACGGCGCCGGCTCCCAGACCGCCCGGGCAACCGGCAGGTTGGGCAGCGGCTCGTCCGGGGCGACGACCTCGATCTCGTTGGCCACCAGCCGGAACCGGTCGCCGAGGTCGACCAGGCCGAGGACGACGCCGGGTCCGGGCGCGGCGTCGAACACCAGCCGGACCGGGTCTTCGCGGCCGCCGATGCCCAGCGCGTGGATCTCGCAGGACGGCTTCGCCTTGGCGATGGTCGGGCAGACCTCCAGCATGTGCGCGCCGAGGATCTTCGGCGTGCCCGGCCCGAAGTGGTAGGTGTAGTCCTCCATGAACGACGTGCCGCGGTCCTTGCCGACGCTCATCGCCTTGACCGCGGCGAGCAGCGCCGAGGTCTTCCAGTCGCCCTCGCCGCCGAAGCCGTAGCCGTCGGCCATCAGCCGCTGCACCGCCAGGCCGGGCAGCTGCCGCAGCCCGCCGAGGTCCTCGAAGTTCGTGGTGAACGCGCCGAACCCGCCGTCGGTGAGGAACTTCCGCATCCCGGCTTCGATCCGGGCCGCGTAGCGCAGCGAATCGTGCCGCGCTCCCCCGGCCGCCAGTTCCGCGACAACGTTGTATTCCTCGGCGTACCGCTGCACCAGCGCGTCCACAGTGTCGTTTTCGGACACCGCGTCGACCAGTTCGACGAGGTCGTTGACGCCGTAGGTGTTGACCGACACGCCGAACCGCAGTTCGGCCTCGACCTTGTCGCCTTCGGTGACCGCGACGTCGCGCATGTTGTCGCCGAACCGGGCCAGCCGCAGGTTCCGCAGGTGGTCGGCGCCGAGCGCGGCCCGCGCCCACGCGTCGATCCGCGCCACGACGACCGGGTCGGAGACGTGGCCGGCGACGGTCTTGCGCGACACCCCCAGCCGGGTCTGGATGAACCCGAACTCCCGGTCGCCGTGGGCGGCCTGGTTGAGGTTCATGAAGTCCATGTCGATAGTGGACCACGGGAGTGCCTCGTTGAGCTGGGTGTGCAGGTGCAGCAGCGGCTTCCGGAGCGCGTCCAGCCCGGTGATCCACATCTTCGCCGGCGAGAAGGTGTGCATCCAGGCGATCACGCCGACGCACGCCGCGTCGGCGTTGGCCTCCTGCAGCACCCGGCGGATCGCCGAGGCCTCGGTCAGCACCGGCTTGCCGACGATCTCGGCCGGGAGCCCGCCGGAGGCGGCCAGGAGCTGCTGGATGCGCAGCGACTGGCCGGCGACCTGCTCGAGGGTCTCCTCGCCGTAGAGGGCCTGGCTGCCGGTGAGGAACCAGAGCTGGGGTTTCGATGCCGAAGTCATCGTTCTCCTTGGAAGATCAGTGCTGGCCGTAGACGTTCTGGTACCGGGCGTAGAGCCGGTCGACGTCCTCGGGCGGCAGGGGTTCGGGCGTACCGAGCTCGAAAGCCTTGTGCACGGTGCGGGCGACGTCCTCGACCATCACCGCGGCCTTGACCGCGTCGCGGGCGGTGCGGCCGACGGTGAACGGGCCGTGGTTGCGCATCAGCACGGCCGGCGACCGGCTCGCGCGCAGCGTCTCGACGATGCCGCGGCCGATCGAGTCGTCCCCGATCAGCGCGAACGGCCCGACCGGGATGTCCCCGCCGAACTCGTCGGCGATCATCGTGAGCACGCACGGGATCGGCTCCCCGCGGGCGGCCCACGCCGTGGCGTAGGTCGAGTGCGTGTGCACGACGCCGCCGATCTCCGGCATGTGCCGGTAGACGTAGGCGTGCGCGGCGGTGTCCGACGACGGGGCGAGGTCGCCGTGCACCAGCTCGCCGTGCAGGTCGGTGACCACCATGGTGTCGGCGGACAGGGTGTCGTAGGACACCCCCGACGGCTTGATGACCATCAGGTCCCGGCCGGGCACCCGCGCCGAGACGTTGCCCGCGGTCCAGATGACCAGGCCGTTGCGGGTGAGCTCGCCGTGCAGGTTCGCCACGGTCTCCCGCAGTTCGCCGAGGGTGTCGAGGACTTCACCGGTGAGCGACATCAGGACCGTCCTTTCGCGACGGCGCGGCGGCGGGCCGCCAGGCGGTGCATGACGTCGTTGCCGCCACGGCCGAAGTAGTCGTGCAACGCCGTGTACTCGGCATACAACTCGTCGTAGGCGACGACGTGGGCGGGCACCGGCTGGTACACCGCGCGCTCGACCGCGCCCATCGCGGCCGCGGCCGCCCGGACGTCAGGGTAGGCCCCGGCCGCGACGGCCGCGTGGATGGCGGACCCGAGCGCGGGCCCCTGCCCCGAGCCGATCACCGAGAGCGGCAGCTTGGTGACGTCGGCGTAGATCTGCATCAGCAGCGCGTTCTTCATCAGCCCACCGGCGATGATCAGCTCGGTGACCGGGACGCCGGCCTCGGTGAACGTCTCGATGATCTTCCGGGTGCCGAAGGCGGTGGCCTCCAGCAGCGCGCGGTAGATGTCCTGGGGGCGGGTGGCGAGCGTCTGCCCGACGATCACGCCGGACAGCTCGTGGTCGACCAGCACCGACCGGTTGCCGCTGTGCCAGTCCAGGGCGATCAGGCCGTGTTCGCCGATCTCCTGCTGGGCCGCGAGGCGGGTGAGGTGCTGGTGCACGCCGTCCGGGTGCGCGTAGGACGCCGGGACGCCGTGTTCGACGAACCAGCCGAAGATGTCGCCGACGCCGCTCTGGCCGGCTTCGTAGCCCCACAGCCCGGGCACGATCCCGCCCTCGACGACCCCGCACATGCCGGGGACCTCGCGCAGTTCGGCGCCGTTCATCACGTGGCACGTCGAGGTGCCCATGATCGCCACCATCTGGCCGGGTTCGACCGCCTGGGCGGCGGGAGCGGTGACGTGCGCGTCGACGTTGCCGACGGCGACCGCGATGCCTTCGGGCAGCCCGGTCCAGGCGGCGGCCTCCGCGGTGAGGCCGCCCGCGCGGGAACCCAGCTGGCCGAGGGGGTGTTCGAGCTTGTCGGCCACGAAGGACTCGAAGCCGGGCGCCAGCTCGCGGAGGAAGTCCTGGCTCGGGTACTCGCCGTCCTGCAGGATCCCCTTGTAGCCGGCGGTGCAGGCGTTGCGGACGTACACGCCGGTGAGCTGCCAGACGATCCAGTCGGCCGCCTCGACCCAGTGCCGCATCGCGGCGTAGACGTCCGGCGCTTCTTCCAGCACCTCGAGAGCCTTGGCGAACTCCCACTCCGACGAGATCAGCCCGCCGTAGCGCGGCAGCCACTTCTCGCCGCGGGTGCGGGCCAGCTCGTTGATCCGGTCCGCCTGCGGCTGGGCCGAGTGGTGCTTCCACAGCTTGACGTACGCGTGCGGCTCGGCCTCGAACTCCGGCAGCTCGCACAGCGGCGTCCCGTCGGCGGTCGTCGGCACCATCGTGCACGCGGTGAAGTCGGTGCCGATGCCGACGACGTCGGCCGGGTCGACGCCCGCGTCCCGCAGCGCCGCCGGTACGGCGTTGCGGAGTACCCCGACGTAGTCGGCGGGCACCTGCAGTGCCCAGTCCGGCGGCAGCGCTCGGCCCGTGGCGGGCAACGTCTCGTCGAGCACCCCGTGCGGGTACGCGAAGACGGCGCTGCCCAGTTCTGCTCCGTCACGGACCCGCACGACCACGGCGCGGCCCGACAGGGTGCCGAAGTCGACGCCGATGGTCAGTGGTTCTGCCACGGTGTCCTCCCTCCTGATTGGTGACCGGGACGCGGCGCGGGCGGCGGTGAACGCGCCGCGCCCCGGGGTTCTAGCGGCCGGTGAGGACCAGGACGGTCACCGAGTTGGCCGGCAGCGTCAGCTTCGACGTCGCGGCCAGACCGGTGATCTCCCTGGTCTGCGGCACGATGGCGGTCGGCGCGGCGAGGCTGTTGCGCCCCGCCGGGTCGCCGGTGAGCGTGGTGAGTGTTCCGGTGCCGTCGACCGCGGTGACGCCGGTCAGCGCCAGCCGGGCGGTCTGCACCTGGGCGGTCGGGTTGACCAGCTTGACCGTGAACGTCTTCCGCCCGCTCTTGGTGGTCACGTTGACCACCTGCCGCAGCGGGCTGCCCTGGTTGAGGCGGCTGGTCACGATCTGCTTGCCGAGCGTGCTGGAGAACATCTGCTGCACCCAGTACGACGGCGAGCCGTAGCTGCTCCCGGCGTCGAGGCCGATCAGGTTGACCGGCCAGTTGGTCTGGTTCTCGTGCACCAGCACCGGCGCGTACATCGAGCCGATGACGATGTCGCTGTTGCGTTCCAGCCCGGTGAGGAACGAGGCCTCGCCGATCGCCGCGGCCAGGGTGCCGGTGGGCCGGCCGTCCTGGGCGCCGTATTCGCCGACGAGGATCTCCGGACCGCTGCGATCAGCGGTGTCGTAGCGGGTCGAGTTGTCGGTGAACCACTGCGGCGACTGGTAGTAGTGGTCGTCCGCGGCGTCCGGGCGCACCCCGGTCGACGTGCTCGACGCGGTCCCGCCCTGCAGGCCGCCGGTCGTCGCGACGACCGTCAGCTGCGGGAACTTGGCCTTGATCGCGTTGAACATGTCCGTGAAGCGCCAGGCGTAGCTGCCGGAGCCGTCGAACCAGTCCTCGTTGCCGACCTCGACGTAGCGCAGGTCGAACGGCGCCGGGTGCCCGTCGGCGACGCGCTTGGCACCCCACGTCGTCGAAGCGTCGCCGATGGCGTACTCGATCTCGTCGAGCGCTTCCTGGACGTACTTCGGGTAGTCGGCCTGGTCGACGTGCTGGCCGTTGAGGGTGTAGCCGGCGAACAGGCCCAGCAGCGGCTGGGCGCCGATGTCCTCGGCCAGCTTCAGGTAGTCGAGGATGCCGAAGCCGTCGGTGGACCAGTAGCCCCACGCGGTGTTCTGGTGGCCGGGCCGCTGCTCCAGCGGGCCGATGGTGTCCTTCCACGCGAACCGGGTGTCGAGGGTGTTGCCCTCGAGGTAGTTGCCGCCCGGGACGCGGAACAGGCCGAGCTTCATCGCGGCGAGCTTCTGCCCGAGGTCGGCGCGGACGCCGTTGGCCCGGTTCTTGAAGGTCGGCGGGAACAGCGACACCTGCTGGAACCAGGCGTCGCCGGCCAGTGCCGTCCTGCCCTTGTTGACCAGGGACACGACGATCCGGTTGTCGGTGGACGCGGTGATCGTCGACGGCGTGGTGAAGCTGAACGTCTGCTGCGCCCACGCGGCGCCGGCCGGCTGGACGTCCTTGCTCGCCAGCACGGTGCCGTCCGGCTTCTCCAGGCTGACCCGGACGCCGCCGGTCCAGCTGCCCTTGGCGAAGAAGCTGCCGGTGTACTTGGTGGACGGCTTCGCGGCGACGCCGTAGAAGCCGACGTTCGCGGCGGCCACCCGGCCGGCGGGCGGGACCGCGTCGGCGTGCAGCTTCAGCGACCGGTCGAGCGCGGTGTTCAGCGGGTTCGCGGTGTCGACCGAATAGGTACCGGTGGCGCCCGCCGAGGTGAGCAGCGACCAGTACGGCACCGGCGTGTTGCCCGCGCCGCTGCCGGGCTGGTAGCCCTCCTTGAAGGTGCGGTTGCGGACGAGCTCCGCGTAGAGACCGCCCTCGACGGAGTGGCTGATGTCCTCGAGGATCGAGCCGTAGGTGGTCGGGCGGGTGTTCGCGCGGACCACGTTGGCGTCGACGGCGAGCTGGTTCGCCCCGGCCAGTGCGCCGATCTGCGCCGCGGTGAGCGGGAAGCGGCGCAGCTCGACCTCGTCGACGGCGCCGGTGAAGCCGGCGCCGACCGTCAGCGGGGCCGCGCTGCTGCCCGAGGCCGGGCAGGCGGAGACGTCGAGTGTGGTCCCCGACGGCGTGCCGCAGGTGCTGGTCACCGCGGCCGCGTCGCCGTCGGCGTAGACCGTCAGCCGCTGCGAAGCGCGGTCCAGGACGAGGGCGGCGTGGTGCCAGTTCCCGTCGGCGAGCCCGCCGCCGTTCGCCGTCACCTGGATCGCGCCGACCCGCGCGGTGAGCTTGCCCGCGGCCACGCCGAGAGCGTAGCCGTCACCGTGGTCCACGATGGACTGCGTGCCGGTCGCGGTGGTGCGGAACCAGCCGGCCAGCGAGAGCGAGCCGGTGCCGGTGTCGAACGCCGGCGAGACGCCCATGTCCACAGTGGACTTGCCGTCGAACTGGACGGCCTTGCCTGCCGCCCCGGCGGTCCAGGTCGCGCCCTTGAGCGTGCCGTCGGCGGCGTTCGCCGAAGCGTCCCGCGCGACCGTGCCGGCGCCTTCGTCGAAGTGCCACGACCCGCTCGCGGCCAGTGCCGCCACCGCGGACGCGGTCAGCGGCGTCGGGTACGCGCGGACGTCGTCGACGCCCCCGGCGAACCAGTCGACGGGGTTGCCCGCCCACTTGCCGCGTCCGACGACCAGGTGCCCGGCCGCGGTCCACGGCGACGTGAACGGGACGCTCTGCTGCAGGGTTCCGTTGACGTACAGGGAAAGCGTGCCGGCCGCGCGGTTGTGGACGCCCACCACGTGCTGCCATTGGTCCGCCTGCGCGGGCAGCGTCGACACGGCCGAGGAAGAGGCCGAATCGCCGTCGGCGGCGCGGCGCGTGAACGCGAAGCGGCCGTCCGCGGCGCGCTGGAGGTAGAAGCCGCTGATCGTGGCGCCGTCGACGCTGACCGCGGTCCGGAACCCGGTGGCCGCGGTGGGCTTGACCCACGCGGACACCGAGAAGCTCTGGGCGGTGTCGACCACCGGCGCCGGGACGTCGACCGCGGCGTCGGTGCCGTTCAGGGTGACGCCGTGCGGGCCGACGACGCCGTCGCCCCAGCCGGCGCCGCCGGTGAGGGTCGCGGTGCGCGTGTCGAGGGAGTCGTCGGCCGCGGTGGTGCCGGTGCCCTCGTCCAGTCCCCAGTGCCCGGCGATGGCCAGGCGGGCGGCCGCGGCCGCGGACAGCGCGCCGGTGTAGGCGCGGACGTCGTCGATCGTGCCGTCGACGTAGTCCACCGGGTTGCCGTTGTACTTGCCGCGGCCGATCACCAGGTGCCCGGTGCCGGCCCAGCCCGCGGGCGCGGCCACGGTCTGCTGGCGGGTGCCGTCGACGTAGAGGGAGAGCGTCGACGCGGCGGCGTCGAACACGCCGGTGAGCTGGTACCACTGGCCGGCGACCGGGTCGAAGTTCGCGCCCGCGACGACGCCGTCGGCCGGCGCGTCGCCGGCGAGACGGGTGAAGGCGAACCGGCGCGAGTCGTCGCGGAACTGCAGGAAGAAGTTGCTGACCTGGGCGCCGTCGACGCTGACGAACGTCTGGAAGCCCGACGTCTTGTCGAGCTTGACCCAGCTGCTCACCGAGAAGCTCTTGGTGGTGTCCAGCACGGGCGCGCCGGCGTCGGCGAAGCCGCCCGCGCCGTCGGTGGTCAGCGCGGAGGCCCCGCGGATCGCCGGGCCCCAGCCGGCGCCCGCGCTCAGCGTCGCGGGGTGGCCGCCGGCGGTGTCGGCGGCGGTCGTCCCGCTGCCTTCGTCGAACGTCCAGTGCCCGGCCAGCGCCGGGTCCGGGTCGGCCGAGGCGGCCGGCGCGGCCGCGACCGGCAGGCCGCAGGTCAGCACCAGCGCCACGAGCGCGGCCAGTGGCCGGCGGAATCTGCGGGGCATGGCTCTCCTTCGAGCGTTAGCGCTCACGCGGGGGTGCGACCGGGCACTCACGGGGGAAGTGCCCGGTCGCGGCTAGCGGGTTCGGCGGGTGACGAGGCGTTGCAGGACGATGAAGACGAACAGGAGGGCCCCGGTGATGATCGAGGTCCACCAGGAGTTGAGGGTGCCGTCGAAGGTGATCAGCGTCTGGATGATGCCCAGCACCATGATCCCGAGCAGCGTGCCGAGCACGTACCCGGAGCCACCGGTCAGGATGGTGCCGCCGATGACGACCGCGGCGATCGCCGTCAGCTCCAGGCCGACGCCGTTGAGCGGGTCGCCCGAGGACTTGTAGAGCACCAGCAGCAGCCCGCCGAGCGCCGAGCAGGTCCCGCTGATCGTGTACACCGCGATCTTGGTGCGGCCGGTCTTGAGCCCCATCAGCATCGCGGACTGCGCGTTGCCGCCGATCGAGTACACCGTGCGGCCGAACCGCGTGAAGGCCAGGACGTAGACCGCGGCGGCGACCACCAGCAGCGCCACGACCACGCTGATCGAGACGTGCAGCTCGCCGCCGAGCGGGATCTGGGTCTGGGCCAGGGTGGCGATCGTCGCGTTGTCGATCGAGTACGCCTCGGTGGTGATCGTGTAGCAGAGGCCGCGGGCGAAGAACATCCCGATCAGCGTCGCGATGAACGGCTGGATCTCGAAGAAGTGGATCAGCGCGCCCATCCCGGCGCCCAGCAGCGCGCCGACCACCAGCACCACCGCGATGGCCGCGTACGACGGCCAGCCGTGCTTCTGCAGCAGGTCGCCGGAGATCACGGTGGACAGCGCCACCACCGACCCGACGGACAAGTCGATGCCGCCGGTGAGGATCACGAACGTCATGCCGACCGCGACCACGAGCAGGAAGGCGTTGTTGATGAACAGGTCGAGCACGACCTGCCCGGAGCCGAAGGCCTCGTAGCTCGACGCGCCGTAGATGTAGGCCCCGATGAGCAACGCCATCGTCGCCAGGATCGGCAGGTGCCGCTGCTGCGGCCGGTAGCCCTTGATGCGGGTGAGCGTGGTCATGCCCCGACCTCAACCTTCTCCGGAGCCGCCGCGGGCTCCGGGGTGACCGGATGGGCCCGCTGCCGGCGCCGGAGCTTGCGGCGGAACGCGGGCGACTGCAGGAGGCACACCGCCAGGACGACGACGGCCTTGAACAGCATGATCGCTTCGGGCGGGATGCCGAGGGCGTAGACGGTGGTGGTCAGCGTCTGGATGAGCAGCGCGCCGATCACCGCCCCGCCGAGGGAGAACCGGCCACCGGTCAGCTGGGTGCCGCCGACGACGACGGCGAGGATCGCGTCGAGCTCGATGAACAGCCCGGCGTGGTTGCCGTCCGCGCTGTGCACGTTCGCGCTGATCATCAGCCCGGCGATGCCCGCGCACAGCGCGCAGAAGACGTACACGAGCCAGGTGAGCCGCGCCGACCGGAGACCGGCCAGCCTGCTGGCCTCGGGGTTGCCGCCGACGGCCTCGACGAGCAGGCCGAGCGCGGACCGGCGGACGAGCACCGAAGCCAGCACGAACACCGCCAGCGCGATGAGGATGGCGCCGGGCAGCGTGAACAGGAAGCCGCTGCCGATCCACTCGAAGGAGTGGGAGTTGACGGTGATGATCTGGCCGTCGGTGATCAGCTGCGCGATTCCCCGCCCGGCGACCATGAGGATCAGCGTGGCGATGATCGGCTGGATGCCCAGTGCCGCGACGAGCCAGCCGTTCCACACGCCAAGCAGCAGCGAGAGGCCGAGCGCCAGTCCGAAGGCGACCAGCGTCGTGCCGACGCCGTCCGGGTTGTCGCTGACCCAGAGGCACGCGAGCGCGCCGCTGATCGCGACGACCGCGCCGACCGAGAGGTCGATGCCGCGGGTCGCGATGACGAGGGTCATGCCGATCGCGATGAGGATCAGCGGGGCGCCGTTCTTCAGGATGTCGACGAGGTTCCCGTAGAGGTGCCCGTCGCGCAGCTCGATCTTGAAGAACGAAGGGCTCGCGATGAGGTCGCCCAGCAGCAGCACCAGCAACGCCACCACGGGCCAGAAGAGCCGGTGTTTCGTCAAACCTTTCAAAGCGGTCATGCCTGCACCCCCTCGGCCATCGTGGCCATGATGTCGTCCGCGGTGAGCGCCTGGTTTTCCCGCTGCGCCACCACTTTCCGGTCGCGCAGCACCACGACGCGGTGGCTCAGCCGCAGGACCTCGTCCAGCTCGGCGGAGATGTACACGACGGCCATCCCCTCGGCCGACAGCTGGGTGACCAGCCGCTGGATCTCCGTCTTGGCCCCGATGTCGATGCCGCGCGTGGGCTCGTCGAGGATCAGCAGCCGCGGCTCGGTGATCAGCCACCGGGCCAGCAGCACCTTCTGCTGGTTGCCGCCGGACAGGTTGCCCACCAGCGCCTCGGGGTTCGCGGGGCGGATGTCGAGCGCCTTGATGTACTTCTCCGCGATTTCGTCCTGGCGGCGGCGGGACAGCGGCCGCGCCCAGCCCCGGGAGGCCTGCAGCGCCAGCACGATGTTCTCGCGCACGGTGAGCTCTTCGACGAGCCCCTCGGCCTTGCGGTTCTCCGACAGGAACGCGATCTTGTGGTCCAGCCCGGCCCGCGGGGTGCGCAGCGTGGTGGGCTTCCCGTCGACCTGGACGGTCCCGCTGTCGGCGTGGTCGGCGCCGAACAGCAGCCGGGCGAGCTCGGTGCGCCCGGAGCCGAGGAGGCCGGCCAGCCCGACGACCTCGCCGGCGTGGATGTCGAGGCTGAAGGGCGCGACGCCGCCCTTGCGGCCGAGGTCTTCGGCGGCCAGCAGGACCGGGGCCCCGGCGACCTCGGCCCGGCTGGGCCCGGAGTCTTCCAGGTCCTCGAGGACCGCCAGCTCCTTGCCGATCATCATGGTGACGAGGTCGACCGGCGTGATGTCCGCCGTGCGGTACTCGCCGATCAGCTTTCCGTTGCGCAGCACGGTCATCCGGTCGGCGACGGCGAAGACCTGGTCGATGAAGTGGGAGACGAACAGGATCGCCATTCCCTGATCGCGCAGCGACCGCACGACCTTCAGCAGCTGCTCGACCTCGCCGGCGTCCAAACTGGACGTCGGCTCGTCGAGGACGAGGACCCGCGCGTCGACGTCGAGCGCGCGGGCGATCGCGACCAGCTGCTGCACCGCGATCGAGCAGGTGCTCAGCTCGGCCGAGACGTCCACGTGGACGTCCAGCCGGGCCAGGAGCTCCTCGGCCCGCCGCCGCATCGGGCCCCATTGGATGCGGCCGAAGCGGCGGGGTTCCCGGCCGAGGCAGACGTTCTCCGCCACGGACAGGTTCGGGCAGAGGTTGACCTCCTGGTAGACCGTGCTGATGCCGGCCGACTGGGCCTCGCCGGGTCCGCTGAAGGCGACGTCGTCGCCGTTCAGCTCGATGGTGCCCGCGTCCACGCCGTACACGCCGGTCAGCACCTTGATGAGGGTGGACTTCCCGGCGCCGTTCTCGCCCATCAGGGCGTGGACCTCGCCGGGGAACATCCGGAAGTCGACCCCGTCCAGGGCGAGGACGCCGGGGAACTCCTTGCGGATACCGCTCATCCGCACCATGGGTTGCGGTTCTGGCATTTCGTGTGCTCCGGGGAACGTTACGGTCGGGTCGCGCGGCTGCTGCTCGGTGCGAGTGTCGTGAGTGGGAAACAGTGCACTGACCCTGTTTCCCACTCACGACCCCGTGTCAGTACTGACGCTGCGGCAGCGCGGCCTTGGCCGATGCCTGGTCGAACTCGGTTTCGGTGGTCTCGATGCGGGCGGGCACCTGCTCGCCGGCGGCGACCTTCTTCACCAGGTCCATCAGCTGCGGGCCGAGCAGCGGGTTGCACTCGACGATGTGGTTGATCTTGCCGTCGGCGAGCGCCTGCATCCCGTCCTTCACGGCGTCCACCGAGATGATCTTGATGTCCTTGCCCGGGACCTTGCCCGCGGCTTCGATGGCCTCGATGGCGCCGAGGGCCATGTCGTCGTTGTGGGCGTAGAGCACGTCGATCTTGGGCTGGGACTTCAGGAAGGCCTCCATGACCTCCTTGCCCTTGGCGCGGGTGAACTCACCGGTCTGCGAAGCGATGATCTTGTACTTCGGGTCCGCCGCGATGACGTCGCCGAAGCCCTTCTTGCGGTCGTTCGCCGGCGCCGAGCCCGTGGTGCCCTGCAGCTCGACGATGTTCACCTGGCCGGTGGCGCTGCCGTACTCCTTGGTCAGCCACTCGCCGGCCTTCTTGCCCTCGGCGACGAAGTCCGAGCCCAGGAAGGTCTTGTAGAGCGACTTGTCCGGCGAGTCGATCGCGCGGTCGGTCAGGATGACCGGGATGTTGGCGGTCTTCGCCTCCTTGAGCACGGTGTCCCAGCCGGACTCGACCACCGGCGAGAACGCGATGACCTTGACCTTCTGCTGGATGTACGACCGGATCGCGGAGATCTGGTTCTCCTGCTTCTGCTGCGCGTCGGAGAACTTGAGCTCGATCCCGGCGGACTTCGCCGACTCCTGGATCGACTTCGTGTTCGCCGTCCGCCAGCCGCTCTCGGCGCCCACCTGGGCGAACCCGAGCGTGACAGGCCCCCCGCCTGCGGACCCGGTGGAGGAACCACCACTCCCACAGGCGGTGAGCAGCACGAGTCCGGCCGCCGCAGCCGCCGCGGCGGCCCATCGCTTCTTCAGCACGTTCACTCCTCGATCAACGGTGATCTGTGAAACTTGGACATTGTGACACTTTGTTAGCGTTAACAAACTCAGGTGGACCACCCGGGTCCACACCGGCCGCCGCGCTATCGCGGTCCGGTGCTTTCGCGCACGATCAGTTCCGGCACGACCACGGCGCGCGCGTCCCGGTCGCCCCCGTCCATCCGCCCGGCCAGCAGGCCGAACGTGCGTCGGCCGACTTCGATGAAGTCCTGGCGCACCGTGGTCAGCGGCGGCGTGAAGTACGCCGCCTCCGGCACGTCGTCGAAACCCGCGACGCGCACGTCCCGCGGCACCGAGATGCCCGCTTCGGCGAACGCGCGGAGCAGGCCGAGCGCCATCTGGTCGTTGCCTGCGAAGACGGCGTCCAGGTCGCGTTCCCCGGCGAGGGATCGCCCCGCCTCGTAGCCGGAGCGCGAGCTCCAGTCGCCGCGGATCACCCGCGGCACCGCGACGCCGTGGCGTTCCAGCGTTTCCCGCCAGCCCAGCTCGCGGTCGCGAGCCTCCAGCCACTCCTCCGGCCCGGCGACGTGCCACACGGTGCGGTGGCCCAGCGCCAGGAGGTGTTCGGTGGCGCGGCGGGCGCCGTCGCGCTGGTCGACGGAGATCACCGGCACCGGCGCGGTCTCGCCGCCGCCGACCGCGACGACCGGGATGTCCTGGGGCGCGGCCTCCAGGGCCCGCCCGGCCGAGACGTGCGGGGCGATGACGATGATGCCCTCGACCGCCTGGCGGCGGAGGTTCTCCACCGCGTCGGCGATCGACGACCGGCCCGGACGGCTGACGCTGGAGATCGTGATCGCGTACCCGGCTTCGCGGGCGGCGTTCTCGATGCCGTACAGCGTGCTGGCCGGACCGTACAGGTTGGACTCGAGCGCGACGACACCGAGTGTGCCGGTCCGCCCGGTGACCAGCGCGCGGGCCGCCGAGTTGGGGCGGTAGCCCAGTTCCTCGATCGCGGCGAGCACCCTGGCGCGGGTCTCGGGGCGCACCGGGCCGGTCCCGTTGATCACCCGGGACACGGTCATGTGGGACACGCCCGCCACGCCCGCCACGTCGGTCAGGCTCGGCTGCCGCGTGCCGGCCCCGGTCGCCTTCACGGGTCCGCCGGAGCGGGGTCGTTCGGCCACCGGTGTCCCCTTTCGTCGACGTTGGCGTGGTCCGCATCACCTGTTCCGGTGATGGCGAGGAGTAGTGTTAGCGATAACACCCGCGCGGTCAACCCCGGGCCGCGTAACGGTCTAATCACGTGAGCCCGACGGCCGTCACCGACGAATTCGACACGCCGACCTGCGGCGGGAGTCGTGGGTAATTCACCAGCTACCCGCGGCCCGCGGTGTTCAGCCGCATGTTCGCCCCTCGCCAGGGGATGGCCAGGCGGTGTCAGAGCGTCAGGGAAGCCGCCACCGGGAGGTGGTCGCTGCCGGTCTCCGGCAACGTCCAGGACGCCACCGGCCGCACCCCCGAAACGAAGATCTGGTCGATCCGCGCCAGCGGCAGCGAGGCGGGCCAGCTGAAGCCGAAACCGTCCCCCGCCTCGTCCTGCGTGGCGCGCAGCCGGGCGGTGATCGGCGCGAGCGCGCGGTCGTCGGCGGTGCCGTTGAAGTCGCCGGCCAGCACGGTGCGCGCCACGGGGTCCGCGGCCAGCGCGTCGGCGAGCAGGCCGACCGCCGCGTCGCGGCCGTTCGCGGTGAAGCCCGCGTCGAGCCGCACCCGGACCGACGGCAGATGGGCCACGAAGACGGCGACCGGCCCCTTCGGAGTGTGCACCGTGGTCCGCAGCGCGCGGGTCCACGGCATGATCGCCACCGGCCGGGTGTCGCCGAGCGGGAAGGTGCTCCAGATCCCGACCGTCCCCTGGACCGAGTGGTGGGGATAGCCGGCGGCGAGGGCGTCCTCGTACTTCGGGATCTCGGACTTCTTCAGCTCCTCCAAGGCGATCACCTGCGCGCCCGAGGCGGCCAGTGCGCGCGCGGTGCCCGCCGGGTCCGGGTTCTCGTCGTTCACGTTGTGCGAGACGATCGTGAACTCCCCGCCGGTCCCCCGCTTGTCGAAGACCCGGCCGCCGAAGAGCCCGCCCCAGACCAGCGCCGGCAGCAGGAGGGCCACGAGCGCGAGCGCCGAGCGCCGGACCAGCGCCGCGACGAGCAGGGGCACCACGAGCAGGCCGGTCCACGGCAGGACCGTCTCCAGGAGGCTGCCGGCGTTGCCCACCCCGTTGGGCACCAGCGGATGGGCGAGCAGCAGCGACGCCGTCAGCACGGCGAACACGGCGATGACCCGGCCGCGGCGCCAGGCCCCGGCCGGGCGGCCCGGCGGGGATGTGGCCGCCACCGGCGCGGCGGTCTCGGTCATCGGGTGGCCGCCGGCAGTGCCTGCCGGATCGCGGCGATGAGTTTCTCGCTGTTCTCCAGCGCGGCCCGCAGCCCGGCCCCCGGTGTCCCGCCGGGGCTCTGGTGCAGGACGACGCCGAGGATCAGCGCGCCGCCGGGGGCCTGCGCGGCCCACATCAGGGCGCCGCCGGCCGCGGTCGACGAGCCGGTCTTGAGCCCGATCACGCCGTTGCGGCCGAGCAGCGTGTTCGTGTTGGCGACCGCGCCCGGCACGCCGTCGACCCGCAGGCTCGTGGTCGCGACGATCGCGCGGATCACGCCGTTCTTCATCACCTCGCGCGCCAGCTTCAGCTGGTCGATGGCGGTGCTCGTGGTCGAGTCCTCGACGCCGCTGGCGCCGGTGTAGGTGGTGCTGGTCATGCCGAGCGCGGCGGCCTCGCGGTTCATCTTCGCGACGAAGGCTTCCTGGCTGCCCGCGTCCCAGCGGGCGAGCAGGCGGGCGACGTTGTTGCCGGAGGGGACGAGCATCAGGGCCAGCAGGTCCCGCTCGCTGATCGTGCGCCCGGCGCGGACCGGCGCGGTCGACTCCTCGCTCGACGCCGACTCGGCCTCGGCCTGCTCGTCGACGGTGATCTCCGGGCCCGCCTCGCCCGCGCCGAGCGGGTGGTCCTTCAGCACCACGTAGGCGGTCATCACCTTCGTGACGCTGGCGATCGGCACCGGCTGCCGCTCACCACGGCTGCCGAGGGAGCCGAGGCCCAGGACCTCCGCGCTCGCCTGCCCGCCGGCGGGCCACGGCAGGGCCAGGTCGACGGCCGGGCGGGCGGGACTCGCCTGGCCGGCGACCTCGGGCGGGAAGACGACCCAGCCGGCCACGGCGAGCGCCACCGCCACCGCGGCAGCGAGCCCGCCGGCCGTCGGCGGGATTCGGGTACGGGCCATCGACTTCCTCCGGGTGCCGGGGTGCGCTTCCGCGGCGCACCCCGGTCACGGTGGCCGGAGAAGATCGCCGGTACGTCGGGGTTGTTCGACAGGTTTGAACCAGAAATGTCCCGGTTCTGTCCCAACGGCGCAGCGGGGCGGGCTCACTTCCGCGTCACCGGAAAGTGTCACGGCAGACGGCCGGACGAACTCGTTGTACTGGTGGCCGGCCCCCGCACTCCCGTCCCCACCCGAGGCTCCCCCGTGCTTCCGGGCGGGGGCGGGACTTTCACGGCAGGATCGAGTCGACGTACCCGCCGTCGACGCGGACCGCCGCGCCCGTGGTCGCCGACGCGAACGGGGAACTGAGGTACACCACCAGGTTCGCGATCTCCTCGGGCTCGATCAGCCGCTGCAGCAACGACTGCGGGCGGTGCTTCTTCATGAACTCGCGCTGCGCTTCGTCCCACGGCAGGTCCTTGCCGACCAGTTCGTGGACGAAGTCCTCGACGCCACCGGTGTGCGTCGGGCCGGCGATCACGGAGTTGACGGTGACCCCGGTGCCGGCGGCGTGCTTCGCGAACCCGCGTGACACGCCGAGCAACGCCGTCTTCGACACTCCATAGTGGATCATCTCGGCCGGGATCACGATCGCGGAATCGCTGGCGATGTACTGGATCCGGCCCCAGCCGCGCTCCGTCATCCCGGGCAGGTACGCGCGGGTGAGCCGCACCGCGGCCAGGACGTTCACCTCGAAGTAGTGGCGCCAGTCGGCGTCGGTGATGTCCAGTGGCTCCTGCGCGCCGAAGATGCCGAGGTTGTTGACCAGGATGTCGGCCTCCGGCACCTCTTCGACCACCTGCGCCGCGCCGGCCTCTTCGGAGACGTCGCCCGGGGCCGGCAGGAAGGCCGCGTCCGGCAGGTTCTCCCGCAGCCGCGCGATGGCCTTGTGGACACCGGTTTCGCTCCGGCCGTTGACCGCGACCCGCGCGCCCGCCGCGGCGAGCCCCGCCGCGATCGCCGAGCCGATGCCCTGGGTGGATCCGGTGACCAGTGCCGTCTTCCCGCTCAGGTCGACCCGCATCGTGAAAGCCCTCTCTCGCGTCGGCGCCTCCCTCGCGCCGATTCAAGCACAGCTCGGGAACGCGCACCGGCTGGAAATCCGGTTGCCACGGCGGCCGCGCCGACGGCACCATCGGCGCATGACCACGCCCCGCACACCGCTCCTGCCGACCGTCGCCGCGACCACCGCGCCGGCCGGGCAGCAGCAGCCGTGCCGTCCGCGGAGGCCGATCCGTTCAGCGCCGTGACCGGCGCGCTGTTCGCCGGCCTGCTGGCCGGCTACGGCATCGCGATCCCGGTCGGCGCCGTGGGGACGTACCTGGTCGCTCTCACCGCCCGCACCTCGCTCAAGACCGGCCTCGCCGCCGCACTCGGCGTCGCGACCGCCGACGGGGTGTACGCGCTGGTGGCCGTGCTCGGCGGCGCGGCGATCGCGGGCGTCGTCGCCCCGGCCGCCGGGCCGTTGCGGCTGGCCTCGGCAGGGGTCCTCGTCGTGCTGGCGATCCGCGGCGCCGTGGTGGCGCTGCGCTCGCACCGCGGCGTCACCGCGCGGCCGGTGACCGCGCTGGGGCCCGGCCGCGCCTACGTCAGCCTGCTCGGCGTCACGCTGGTGAACCCGGCCACGGTCGTCTACTTCACCGCGCTGGTGGTCGGCGACCGCGCCGGCACCGCGGTGTCCGTCCCCGGCCAGACGGTGTTCGTGCTCGCCGCGTTCGCCGCCTCGGCGAGCTGGCAAGTGCTCTTGGCGGGCGGTGGGGCCCTGCTCGGCCGCGTCCTCACCGGGCCACGGGGCCGGCTGGTGACGGCGCTGGTGTCCAGCGCGGTGATCACCGCGCTGGCCGTCCGGCTCGTCCTTTCCTGAGCGGGAATCCAGGCCGCGGCTCATGCGCCCCAATGTGGCGTTCGGTGCGTCCAACGCACCCAATGTGGCGTTCGGTGCGTCCAACGCACCCAACGCCACATTGGGGCGTTTGGCACCCCGGCAGTCGCCGAGCTAGGAACCGCAGGTCAGCGTCGGCGCCGCCCAGTCGGCGTGGTCCTGCCCGTTGCCGTCGCCGCCGTCGGTCACCTGCAGGTCCAGGACCTGGCCTCCGGTGACGTCGATGTCGATCGGGACCGCCGGCTGCCCGCCCTTGACCACCGGGGTGGTGACGCGGGTGACGCCGTCCACCGAGACGCTGAAGCCGACACTGCCCCCGGTGCCGGTTTCGCCGTCGACGCCGGCCGAAGCCGTCAGCCGGGTGCAGGCGCCCGCCAGGTAGAGCTGGACGTCGCTCGCCGCGTGCACGCCGAGGCCCTTGGCGTAGGCGACCCCGCCGATGGTCATCGGCTTGCCGTCGCCCGCGTTCGCTTCGCCGTTGCTCGTGTCGCGCTCGACCGGGCCCCAGCCGTTGGTGGCCGTCAGGAACGGCAGCGAGCTCACCGCCACCTGCCCGGCGGGTGGCGCCGGGGGCACCGCGCCGACGATGCGCGCCCCGGTCACCGCACCCGCGCGGCCCGCCTGCCGGTAGGCCACCGCCACCTTCAGCGCGGCGGTGTCCACTGTGGACGGCGGAGTGACGGTCCACGAGAACGTCGCCGACCGGCCACCGTCGATCCGCCCGGCCGAAGACGGCGTGGGCGCGCCGACCGTCCACCCCGCCGGGGCGGTCAGCACCGGCTTGACGTCGAACGCCGGCGGCGCGCCCGCCGGCACCCGCACCGTCGCCGAGGCGGTGAACCGCTGCCCGGCAGACGCCGTGTCCGGCGCGGTCAGCGAAACCGCCGCGGTGGGCTCCGGCGGCATCGCGTACCGCGCGGGGTCGTAACCCGGCGAGGCGTTCTGCCGGACCGTCAGTGGCGAGCGGTGGCTGCCGTAGTTCGTCCACGCGATCTTGCCGAGGCCGCCGGTGCCGCCGTCGAGGTTCCACACCGCGACGGCGATGGTGTTGCGGCCGTTCGGGTTCAGCACGCCGTTCGGGATCGGGAAGCTGTGCTGCGGCCCGAGGTAGTTGACGTACTGGCCGAGCTGCCAGCCGTTCACGAAGAGCAGCGCCCGGTACTGCCGCGCCGGGTCGTCGGTGATCGTCAGGCCGAGCGAAGTGTCCTGGCCGCGCGGCAAATCCAGATCCGCCGTCGTCCGGTACCACGAGACGCCGGGCGTCGCGTCCTTCGCCGGCAGCGACGCCGGCGTCCAGCGTCCGTCCGGGAAGCCGGGCAGCGACCAGCCCGCGCGCTCGCCGTACAACCCGCCGGTGTTGAGCGGGCCGCGGACCGGGTCGAGCCCGGTCTCGCCGCCCCGGACGCCCTGCAGCCGCCAGGTGACCGACGTCAGCGGCGCCCCCGTCAGCCGGGCCGCGGTGAGCCCCCGCGCGGCCTTGTTGCCGTTGGCGGCGCCGTAGTCCTCTTCGTGACCCATGTTCACCGTCAGCACGGAAATCTCGTTCTCGCCCTGGCGCAGCGCCCCCGCGGGGAACGGGAACGTGTGCTGCGGATCTTTCGAGCTGCCGAGGAAGACGCCGTTGAGCCACGCCGAGAACGCGCCCGCCGGGCCGCCGCTCTGGCTGGACAGGGTGATCCCGGTCTGCCTGCCGTCCCCGGTGAACCGCCCGCGGTACCAGGTGTTGCCGGTGTGGAAGCCGTAGTCGTCGGCGAAGAGCACCGGTTTCGTGCCGAGCGCGGTCGAGCTGTTGCTGGTTTCCTTGTCGGCCACCGGCCACGCCGAGTCGTCGAAGCCCGGCTGGCTCTCCGGCGACTCCTGCTGGTGCTTCCAGCCGGTCAGCGCGGGCAGCGTCACGGCCTTCGCGGTCGGCGCGACGCCGGTGAGGCTGCCACTCGACGTCGGCGTGACGGGAACCCAGGAACCGTTCCAGGACACGCTCTTCGCGGTGCCGAAGACCTCGAACGCGCCGTCCGTGCCGGTGTCACCGGTCAGGTTGAGCGTGCCGTAGCCGTCGGTGGCGGTCCGCACCAGGTGTGTGCCGCGGACCAGCACCGGGCCCGTCGCGGTGTCCTGGCGCCAGAACGTCGCCGCCGTCGCCTTGTCCGCGAGCAGCAGGAGCAGTGGCCGCGCGCCGGGGGCGGTGACGAGCACCCGCGTCAGGCCGTCGTGGGTGTAGTTCAGCCGCAGGTCGCCGCGGGCGGCGTCCCACGAGCTCGTCGCGGCCCCGTCGAGGACCTGCACGGACGGCTGCTTCGCGAACCGGAGGACGGTTTCGCCGGGCCCGCCCTTGTCGCCGTACAGGACCGCGACGTCACCCCTGCCGATGGCCGCGGTGGTCATGATCTCCGACGTCGAGTACTGCATCCGCGTCCGTCCGAGGTCGTAGCCGGCGACGAGGATCTTCGACTGGCGGCCGTTCAGCGTGACGCCGGTGCCGGGCTGCTGCGGCACGACCGGGTAGTAGTCGGTGCTGGCCGCCAGCAGGTCGACGGCGTCCACCACGACGAACGGTGCGCCGGCCTTCGCGTTCTTCTGCCCGGTGACGACGATCTTCAGCGTGTGCGCCCCGGCCGGCAGGTCCCGCACCTCGTAGCCGGTGACCTGGTTCTGCTTGCCCGCCGCGTAGAGGTCGACGGTGTCCACTTTGGCTCCGTCGAGATAGACGTCGGCGATGCCGTGGCTCGGGTCCTTCGACGTCACCCACCGGATCCCGGTGCCGGTGAACGGGACGCTCACGCTGTCCCCGGCGACCTCCGAGAACGACTCGGTGTGCTGGTAGTCGCCGCCGGTGTAGTTCACCTCGGGCCCGACGTGGCTCCAGGTGCCGGTGTAGGCGACCTCGCCGGCGCGGTCGTCGTGGGTGTAGCCGGCGTGCGCGGCGAGGTCGAGCGCGACGGTCGTGGTGTTCGTGGCCGTGGACGCCGAATCGCTGTGCCGCAGGGTGTGGAACTGCGTGCGGGTGTCCGGGTTGATCCGGGCGGTGTCGGTGAGCGCCGGGTCGGTCAGCGGCGCCGAGCCGAGGCCGTCGGTCTTGGTCAGCGGGGCGACGGACTGGGTGAAGTAGCCGATCAGCTTGTCCTCGGCGTACTTCGGGTCGAACTGGCGTGCCTCGGTGATCGCCGCGCCGTAGTCGTAGGACGTGTAGTTCTGCGGGATCGCGCTCCAGCCCCACGACGTGCCGCCGTGCAGCATGTAGAAGCTCTGGCCGGTGGCGCCGACCGCGATGTTCTGCTTGTAGAAGACGTTCGCGAACTGGTCGTTGATCAGCTGGGCGCACTTTTCGTAGCCGGGGCCGCCCCACGGGTCGAAGGCGCCGCCCTGGAACTCGGCCGTGATCAGCGGCTTCCCGGGGACGTGGTCGTAGCTGATGTCCGGCACGCCGTTCCACTTCGCCGGGTTCGAGCAGTCGAAACCCTGCGGATAGGAGTCGGCGGCGTCGACGTCGAGTTCGGCCTCGCCGGCGTTGAACGTCCCGTTGTTGTTGCCGACCAGCGGGACGGTGATGCCGTCGGCGCGGGCCTTGTCCTCCAGGTGCTTCATGTAGGCGCGGCCGTCGGCGTTGCCGTTGTAGTACTCGTTTTCGACCTGGTAGGCCAGGACGCTGCCGGTGCCGTCGGTCAGTTGGTGGCGCGCGATGATCCGGTCGATCTGCGTCTGCCATTCGTCGGAGTACTTCAGGTAGACCGGATCGGCGCTGCGGGTGTGGCCGGGGGTGGTGGACAGCCAGGTCGGGAACCCGCCGCCGTCGACCTCGGCGTTGATGTACGGCCCGGGCCGCGCGATGACGTAGAGCCCGGCCTGCCGCGCCAGGTCGAGGAGCTTGTCGAGGTCCCGGATGCCGGTGAAGTCGTAGACCCCCTGCCGCGGCGAGTGGTAGCCCCAGTCGAAGTACAGCGACGTCGTGTTGAAGCCGGCCGCCTTCATCTTCTGGAAGATGTCGAGCCACAGGTCGGGGCTCGGCAGCCGGTAGGAGTGGAACTCCCCCGACCACAGGTAGGTCCGGTTGCCGTCGACCAGGAACGAGTATCCGTCGTAGGTGACGCTGTGCGCGGGGCGCGGCGCGGGCGCGGCGGCCGCCTGCGGGACGGTCACGCCGGCGAGGGCGAACACGACGGCGAGCAGGGCGGCGAACACCGTCCGGGGAAGAGCACGGCGGGCGGAGCGCATGTGAGGGCCTCCTGGAACGGCGCTGAACCAGCGGGGAATGTCCGAATTCACCCAGAACCGAACACGAACGCTAAGCAATCACACAGAAGCGGTCAAGATACGACACCGGGATGGATCAGTGCCGACGTAGTGTTAGCGCTAACTGAAATGCGGAATTACGCCGCTCAGCATGAAAGTTTCGCGGTCGCCACGGCTCTTCGCGCGCGCTGGACGCCGGCTCCCGCAGCTTCTGAACGCGCGAAAGGCAGCCTTACGGGCGTTATGTCCGTAAGGCTGCCGTTCACGGTATTCCGGAGCCCGGCACCTCCGCCGCGCTCAGCGCGGTCCGGTGCTCTCCCGCACGACGAGCTCGGCGGGCACGAGGTGCCGGGCACCGGCGTCGCCGCCCGCCATCCGCTCTTCGAGGAGCCCGAACGTGCGGCGCCCGACCTCGATGAAGTCCTGGCGGACGGTCGTCAGCGGCGGGTTGAAGTACGCGGCCTCGGGCACGTCGTCGAACCCGGCGACGTGGACGTCTTCCGGCACCCGGACGCCCGCCTCGGTGAACGCCCGGAGCAGGCCCAGCGCCATCTGGTCGTTGGCCGAGAAGACCGCCTTGAGCCCGCGCTTGCCGGCGAGCGCCCGGCCCGCCTCGTAGCCCGACCGCGGGCTCCAGTCGCCGCGGACGACCGCGGGCACCCGCAGGCCGTGCCCTTCGAGGGTTTCGCGCCAGCCGCGTTCCCGGTCACGGGCCTCGAGCCAGTCTTCGGGCCCGGCGACGTGCCAGACCGTCCGGTGCCCCAGGGCCAGCAGGTGCTCGGTGACCCGCCGGGCGCCGTCGTACTGGTCGACCGAAAGCACCGGCACCGGCGCCGATTCCCCGCCACCGACCGCCACCAGCGGGATGTCCGCGGGCGCCGCCGCGAGGGCCCGCCCGGCCGTGACGTGCGGGGCGATGACGATGATCCCCTCGACCGCCTGGCGCCGCAGGCTTTCCACCGCGTCGCCGATCGACGTGCGCCCCGGCCGGGTCACGCTGCAGATCGCGACGCCGTACCCGGATTCGCGCGCCGCGTTCTCGATGCCGTACAGGGTGCTCGCCGGCCCGTAGAGGTTCGACTCCAGCGCGACCACGCCCAGGGTGCCGGACCGGCCGGTGACCAGGGCCCGCGCGGCGGTGTTGGGCCGGTACCCGAGTTTCTGCACCGCGGCGAGGACGCGCTCGCGGGTTTCCGGGCGCACCGGGCCGCTCTCGTTGACCACGCGCGAGACCGTCATGTGCGAGACCCCGGCCATGCCGGCGACGTCGGCCAGGCTCGGCTGCCGCGGCCCCGGCAGGAACGTCCTGGCCTGCTCCCCCGGTTTCGTCCGCTCCACCAATCTGACCCCCTCCACGTCACGCCGTCCCCTCACCCACGAGACCGTACCGCCGAATCGCCGCGCGCCGGGCGTCCCGCGCCGGGCCGCACCCTGCTTCACGGCTCAGTCGGCCGCGGCGCCTTCGCCGGTCGGCTCGGGAAGGTCTCCGGCGGCGCCGAAGTCGCGGTCGTGGCCACGCTCGTCGTCAGCGGAGGCGTGGTCACGAACTGCGGGCCGGGCGCGGCGGCCGGTCCCGGTGGCCGCATCGCCGCGGCCACGACCAGCACCGCCACCACGGCACCGGCGCATGTCCCGGCGACCAGCATCGCGGTCTCTCTGCGCATACCTGCTGTTGCCCGAAAGCCCCCTCCGTGTTCGTCGCGATGACCCGGGTGTGTCGCGCGGCGTGCCAGACCGGCTGGCCGCACCTCCGTCCCGGCGCGGCTGATTCCGGGTCAGCCGCGCGCCAGGCGGACGCAGCAGAAGCCCGGCCGCGGGTCCAGGCGGGCCCGCAGGCCGCGTTCGCCCGCGCCGGCGAGCATGCCCTCGACCAGGCCGAGGTTCATTTCGCAGACCAACCGCGGGTGGGTCCGGGCCAGCCGATGGAACGGGCAGTTGCCGAGCAGCACCTCGCCGCCCGCTATGCGCGGCTCGAAGCCGTGTTCTTCGAGCGTGCCGATGATCTCCGTGGCGCCGGCGGCGAGCTCCGCCCCCCGTTCGCGGGCCCGCCGTCCCAGGATCTCGCGCGCCGAGCCGCCGGTCCCGTCCGCTTCCTCCACCGCCGTTGCGAGCAGCTGACCAGCGAGTTCGTACTGCCGCTCGGGCAGGGAGACGCTGACCTGCCGGTCCGACCGGCGGTAGAGCTTGGCCGGACGGCCCGCGCCGGGGCCGCTGCGGCCGGTGCGGCGTGCGTAGTCCACCGTCAGCAGCTGTTCGTCCACCAGGCGGTCGAGGTGGAACGCGACGGTCGCCCGGGGCACGCTGAGGGCGGCGGCGACGTCGTCGCGGCTCACCGGCTCCGGCCGCCGCACGACGTACTCGTACAGCCGGCGCCGGGTCGGTTCGTCGAGCGCCGCCACCGCGGCCAGCGCGCCGGCCAAGGGTTTGTGCATCACCGCACTCTAAAACAAATAACCGTTGACGAAAACCCCGGCGGCCTTCTAACGTCAGCTTGACTTGGTTTTAGAAGGAGGCGCCCACGTGACCGTCGATCCCGTCCGCGAAGCGATCCCGCTCCGGCACCTCGGTGTCGTCCACAACCGCGACGACGTCGACCTGCGCGCGGCGGAACGCGCGGTCGCCGACCTGCTGCGGGCCCTGGGCAAGGACCCGGTGTCGGAGCACCTGAGCGACACGCCACGGCGGGTGGCCCAGGCGTACGCGGAGATGCTGCGGCCGCGTGACTTCCGGCTGACGACGTTCCCCAACGACGAGGGCTACGACGAGCTCGTGCTGGCCAAGAGCATCCCGGTCCAGTCGCTGTGCGAGCACCACATGCTGCCCTTCCGCGGCGTCGCGCACGTGGGCTACCTCCCCGGCGAGCGGATCCTGGGCCTGTCGAAGCTCGCGCGCGTCGTCGAGCTGTTCGCGCGCGACCTGCAGGTGCAGGAACGGCTGACCAAGCAGGTCGCGGACTGGCTGCAGGAACACCTCGCGCCGAAGGGCGTCGGCGTGGTGATCGAAGCCGAGCACCTGTGCATGTCGTTGCGCGGGGTGCGGGCGAACGGCGCGCTCACCGTCACTTCGTCGCTGCACGGCCTGCTGCGCGAGGAACCCAAGACCCGGCAGGAGTTCTTCGCCCTGACCGGGGTCCACGCCTGAGCCGGGAGCCCGCCACCGCGCGCCGCGAGTCAGTCGCGCCGGTGCCGGCCGCCCCGGGCGCCGGCGATCGCGCGCAGCCGCGACTCGAGGTCGTCCCGGCGCACCCGGCGGGCGTAGGCGAGCAGCGCTTCGGCCTGCGCCTCCGGCAGCCAGCCCTGGTCGGCGCCCGCCTCCAGCCGGAGCAGGTGCGTCACCAGTTCTCGCGATTCCTCGTCGTGTTCGCCCGCGCGCTCGGCGAACCGGCGGGCCGCGTCGGCCGCGCCGTCGCACCAGGCCGTCATCGCGAGCAGCGTCGCCGTCGCCGTCAGGATGTCGCCGCGGTGGACGCCGCCCTCCGCGGCCAGGTGCTCGGCCAGCTGGAAACTCCGGGCGCCGACGCCGCCGGCCCCTTCCCGGCGCACCGCTTCCGCGAGTGCCCGGATCTGCTGCGTGACATAGTCCCCGCTCGACAACCCCGCCATGCCGTCCCCTCCACTACGCAGCGAGGTCCCCTGCCAGCCTCGTGCGTCACCCGACAGGTGTACTCCATCCGGGGCCAGATACGTCGAACGCCCCACCGGTTACGTCCGAACAGTCGCGAATTCAGCCAGATTGTCCGGGTCCGGCGTGCCGCTGGGACATGTACACCGCCGCCGACGTCCGGCGCTCCACGCCCAGCTTGTGCAGCACCGACGACACGTAGTTCTTGACCGTCTTCTCGGCCAGGAACAGCCGCCCGGCGATCTGCCGGTTGGTCAGGCCCTCCCCGACGAGGTCGAGCACCCGCTTCTCCTGCGGGCTCAGCTGCTCGTACCGCGAGTCCGGGGAGGGGACGTTCTCGCCGCGCAGCTTGTTCATCACCGACGCGGTGAGCGTGGCGTCCAGCAGCGAGCCGCCGACGGCGACCGTGCGGACGGCGTCGACCAGCGACCGGCCGGAGACCTGCTTGAGCATGTACCCCGCCGCGCCCGCCATGATCGCCCCGAACAGCGCGTCGTCATCCGAATAGGACGTCAGCATCAGGCACGCCGGCGCCGGATCCATAGTGGACCGGATCTCACGGCACACCTCGACGCCTCCGCCGTCCGGCAGCCGGACGTCCAGGATCGCCACGTCCGGACGCACCTGCGAGATCCGGACCAGCGCCTCGGCCGCCGACGCCGCTTCCCCGACCACCTCGATGTCCGCTTCGGACTCGAAGACCGTCTTCAGCCCCGTTCGCACCAGTTCGTGGTCGTCGAGCAGGAACACCGAAATCGTCATCGCCCATTCCCCTGTTCGCCGGGCCGCGCCGGCAGCTCGGCGGTCCACTCCAGCCGGGAGCCGCCGCCGTCGGCGGCCATCAGCACGCAGGTGCCGCCCCACCGGGCCGCGCGGGTGGCCAGGTTGGCGAGCCCGCTGAACCGGCCGGCCTCCACCGGCGGGCCGGTTCCGTCGTCGCGCACCGCCAGGCTCAGCCGGCGGCCCAGGCCGTCCACCGCGACCTCGACCGACAACGAGTGCGCCCCGGCGTGGCGCGCGACGTTCGCCAAGGCCTCGCGCAGCGACGCGATCAGGTCCGAGCGGACGACGTCCGGCACCGCCGCGTCGAGCGGCCCGTCGAAACCGACGCGCGGCTCGAAGCCCAGCGCCTCGCGGGCGTCCAGTGCCACCCGCAGCAGCTCCGCGCGAAGGCTGCCCTGCGCATGCGCGGGCGCCTGCAGCGAGAAGATGGTGTTGCGGATCTCGCGGATCGTGCGGTCGAGATCGTGGGCGAATCCGGCGACGCGCGCGGCGACGCCCGCGTCGGCGATCAGCCTGCTGACGCCCTCCAGCCCGAGCCCGGTCGCGAAGAGCCGCTGGATCACCAGGTCGTGCAGGTCGCGGGCGATCCGGTCCCGGTCCTCGAACACCGCCAGCTGCTGCCGCACTTCCTGCGCCCGGGAGAACTCGACGGCCAGCGCGGCGTGCCCGGCGAAGGTTTCGACCAGCTGGACGTCGGACGCGGTGAACGGCGACTTGTCGCGGAACTTGGCGACGACCAGCACCCCGAGGGTCTCGTCCGCGACGATCAGCGGCACCGAGATCGCCGAATCCAGGTCCTTGACCATCGCCGGCATCGGCACGCCGTGGTGGCGCTGCTGCTCCTGCACCCGCTCGCCGTAGTCGCGCACCACGACCGGGCGGCGGGTGGTGAACGCCATCCCGGTGGCGGTGCCCTCCGTCGGCACGGTCAGCCCGATGAGGCGCTCGGCGTCGTCCCCCGGCGGCTCGACGACGTCGAACACCAGCCGGCCCGGGCCGTCGGGCCGGGCGATCGCGCCCGCGGTCCCGCCGGCGACCGCGCGGGCGCGTTCGGCGACCAGCCGGAGCGTCGCGTGCAGGTCCTGCGCGGCGAGCAAGGCCTTGGTGACGTCGTAGGACGCCTGGAGCCAGCGTTCGCGGCGGCGCATCTGGTCGACGAGCAGGGCCTTTTCGACGGCCATCCCGGTCGCCGCGGTGAGCGCGCCCAGCACCTCCCGCTCGCGGCAGCCGAACTCCGGGCTGTCCCCGGGTTCGACGGTCAGGGTGCCGAAAGTCTCCGTCCCCGCGCGGACCGGCAGCTCGACCGCGCCGGCGCCGGGCCTGCCCCGGCCATACCCGGCGACACCGCCCTCGAGCAGCTCCAGCCGGCCGCGCCGGGCCCCGAGCAGCTCGCAGATCGCCGTCACCGCGTGGTCCAGCAGGGCCGGCAGCTCCAGCTCGTGCGAGATGCCGCCCACCGCGGCGAGGATCGCCGGCATACTGATTTCGTCCGCCACGCTCCGTCGACTCCGCTGACTTCGCCCGATCCCGGGGTTCCCCGGGCCGTCAAGCGTCTCACAAGCGACTGCCCATGACGGCCTAATCCAGTTCATCCATCCGGTGGGTCGATCGCGGGGTGCGCGACTGTCGCGGATACGCGTTGTCACCCGGTGTGACAAATGATGCGGTGACCGGTGACGGTCTCGACCGGGATCCGCAGGAACCGGCGGCCGACCGGTGCCGGGCCCGGGCAGCGGCAGTCGATCTCGCCGACGTCGACGGCGCCGGATTCGGTGGCGCGCCCCAGCACGCTGACGTACCAGCCGGCGCCGAAGTCGGCAGCGAATTCGTCGGCTTCGAACGCGACGACGGCGCCGTGAGCTCCCGCGTAGAGAGAACTGCCCGCCGTCATAGCGAACACCACGGCGTCGTCGACGACGGTGAAGCGCACCGGGCGGACCGCGGGCATGGCCCGGTGGGTGAAGATCACCCTTCCGAGGCTCGCCGTCCTGAGCAGCGCGAGGCACTGCTGCCGGTCGAGCACCAGCCCGAACCCCACGTCGTCCACCATCGCGTACCCGTGTTTCTCCTGTGGAACATCCCGGCCACCAGCGTGATCGGCTCGCCCGGTTCGCCGATAGGGCCGTTCGACCCGGCCGCCGCCACCGGGGCTCGGCACGCACACCGCGGGCCCGCCCACCAGGGCCGGAAGACCCGAGTCGCGGCGGTCGCCCGGCCGGTGTGGCGACCACGAGGGGTGACTTAACGTCGTCACCGTCCGCTGTCACCGACTTTTGGAAAGGAGGTGAGGTCGATGCCGCCGCACTCCGCCGGAGGCACTTCCACACCCACGGCGCCGTTCTCACTCGACCCCGCGACCGTCCAGTTGGCCATGAAGGGCGACCGCGCCGCGGTGGCGGCGCTGCTGCGCGCACTGCGGCCGCCGGTGTTCCGCTACTGCCTCGGCCGGCTCGGCACGTGGCCGGACGGTTCGTCCGACGCCGAAGACTGCGCGCAGGAAGTGCTGCTCGCGGTCGTCAACGCGCTGCCCGGCTACCGCTACGAAGCCGAGAGCTTCCTGCCGTTCGTCTTCGGCATCGCCGCGCACAAGGTGACCGACGTCCACCGGCACCGGGCGCGCGACCGCACCAGCCCGTTCGCCGAGCCGCCCGCCGGCCGGTGGCTGGGCGCGGACCCGACGGGCGAAGAGGTCGAGCGCTCCGCCGCGCTCGGCTGGTCGGCCGGCCTGCTCGACACGCTTCCCCCGCGCCAGCGCGAAATCCTCGTCCTGCGCGTCATCCTCGGCCTGTCGGCCGAAGAGACGGCCTCGGCGGTCGGCCTGAACAGCGCCGGAGCGGTCCGCGTCGCCCAGCACCGCGCGCTCACCACCTTGCGGCGCAGCTTGACGACCGAGAAACGCGCGGCCTCCTGACCCGATTGACTCCGAGTCATTCAAGAGCATTCCCGCGCGTCCTCGGCCAGTGGGCATTCCGCACGCTTCACTGAGGGATACGGACGCGGGTTCGGATCGGTTCAAAGTTTCTTCCGCGAACTTCGCCACGCCGCCCGGTGCTGGACAACGCCCCGGTCGCGGGCCCAGGATGGCCGCGCACCCGAGAGCGCCGGAGCGGGACACGCGCGGCTACCCAGCGTGATCCACCTGCGGGCCGTCGCGCCCGCGATATTGCGCGCGCGCCATTCTTCGTCAATTGCCGACGCCCTTTCACGCCCGCACTCGGCTACGGAAACGGAAACCGCACCTGACGGTTCGTGATTGTCGGGAATACCGTCTTGCCCGGTGTGAAAGCCCGGTGTAGCGTCCATAACGGAACGATAACCAGCCGGTTGACGGCGTGGCCACGGGCAGGTGACCGCGCGCCCACTGATGTCGGGTCAGTGGACCAGCCGCGCATCGTTCCTGCCGACACATCCGAGTACCCCACCCTGACGGGTGCGAGCCTGGGCTCGCCCCGCTCACTGTCGCGCGTTCCCGCCAGCCCGGCACCCCGGAGGATTCACCATGTCCAGCACCCAAGGACGGCATCGTCTTTCCCGCAGAACGAAGATCGCCACCGGCGGTCTCGCGCTCGCGATCGCGGTCGGCGGCATCGTCGTCGCGACGACCACCGGCAACACCGGTGAAGCCAGCGCCGACGAGGCGAACCCGGCGTTCTTCGTCGACATCCTGAAGGTGAAGCCGAACCAGTTCGACCCGCGGCCGGTCACCGGCGCGTCGACGGGCACGTTCACCGTGGACTGCGGCCGCAACGAGAACCAGCACTTCAACCCCGACAACTTCATCGCCCAGCCCGGCATCCGCAACGGCGCCCAGCACCTCCACGACTACGTCGGCAACCTCTCCGCCAACGCCGACTCCAACAACAAGAGCCTCGCCAAATCCGGCACCACCTGCAAAAACGGCGACAAATCAGCCTACTTCTGGCCCGTCGTCCGCATCGACACCGGCGAAGAAGAGAAGAACGAGCCGGCGAAGGCGCCCGACGGCGACCGGGCCGAGGCCGCCCAGGAGGCGAAGTCCGTCCAGGTCGCCTGCCCGGACGTCGCGAGCAAGCTGCCGGACATCCCCGACCAGGCCATGGCCGAGGTCGACGGCAACCTCGACCAGCTCGACACCCAGACCGACGAGGCGAACAAGCGCATCGCGGCGACGCAGGGCCAGGGCGGCGCGGACTTCGTGCGCAACGCGATCCTGAACCCGCTCAAGGACAAGCGGGCCGCGATCATCGACCGGATCGCCATCGCGATCGGCCGGTTCGCGCCGAAGCCACCGGACCTGGGCGGTCTCGCGCCGTGCGCGCCGAAGCCCGGCAAGGACACCGGCACGCCGGCGCCGCCGGGCACCACCACCGGCGGGGCGCTCCCCGGCCAGGACGAGAACAACGAGCTGCCCGGAAACGACGGCAAGATCCTGCGGCCGCAACGGGTTCAGATCACCTTCCGCGGCAGCCCGGTCGGCAAGGTCGTGGCGATGCCGCGCTTCCTGCGCGTGCTCTACGGCGACGCGAAGGTTTCGACCAACGGGCCCGCCAACGCCCGGGCGAGCTGGACGTGCACCGGCTTCGAGAACCGCGTCACGGACAAGTACCCGATCTGCCCGCAGGGCAGCAAGGTCAAGCGCGTCCACACGTTCCCGAGCTGCTGGGACGGGAAGAACACCGACAGCGCCAACCACCGGACGCACATCGTGTTCCCCGACCAGTCCGGCCGGTGCGGCAAGGGGTTCAAGGCCGTGCCGCAGCTGCAGATCTCGCTGACCTACGACATTCCGCGGGACATCCAGCTCGGGAAACAGTACAAAGTGGACGCTTTCCCGCAGGAGAAGCACAACCCCCTGTCCGATCACGACGACTTCGCCAACGTGATGTCGCAGCGGATCATGAACGGTCTGGTCAACTGCGTGAACCGCGGGAAGACCTGCCGGGCGTGACTCCCGGAACCGGCGGCGCACCCGCGCCGCCGGTTCCGGCCCGAGCCGTCGGACCTGCGCTACCAGTGGGTGCGCTGCCGCCTCGCGGCGATCGATGCGGACGAGATGCGTGAGCTCATCCTGGACGCGTGGCGGATGTGCGTGCCGAAGAAGGTCTGGGCGGCCTATGTGGAGACGCACCCGCTCTGATCTCGCTCGGCCGCGGCGAGCGCGTCCTCCGTGATCACGAGGAAGCCGGGCAGGACGGCGAACGGCAGCACGCCCATGACGACGAACACCGCGGGCAGCCCGAACGCCTGCGCGATCGCGCCGCCGGCCAGCGCGCCGAGGGACCTGGTGCCCCAGGCCACGAGCCGGTGGCTGCTGTTGAGCCTGCCGAGGAGGCGGTCGGGGGTGAGCCGCTGACGCAGCGTCACCATCACGACGCTCGCGACCAGGATTCCCGCGCCGCTGACGAAGAACACGGTTCCGACGGCATACGGGTTCGCGGTCACCGCGAGCACCCCGATCGTCGGGCTGCTCGCGAGCCAGGACACCCGCAGCGCGCGGATGCGGCCGAGCCGGCGTTCGATCGGCTCGGCGAGGAACGACCCGGCCAGGCTGCCCGCGGCGATCGTGGCCATCAGCAGCCCGAAGGCCGGCGCGGACAAGCCCATCGCCGAGCCCGGGCCGACCGCGTGGAGCACGAGCACGGCGAACGCGGCGCCGGTGGCGAAGTTGAACGTGCCGACCATGATCGAGAACGTGCGCAGCACCTTGTGGCGCCAGAGAAAGCGCAGCCCTTCGGCCATGTCCGCGCGGAGTGTGGTGTGCCCGGCGCGCGGGATCCGGTACGAGCCACGCACGAGCAGCAGGGCCGCGAGGGCGACCGCCCACAGCGCGACCGGCACGGCCAGCGCGACGACGACCCCGGCCGCCGCGAGCACGCCGGCCAGCGGCGGCCCGGCGAACTCGTTCGCCGTCTGCTCGGCGGCGTACATCCGGCCGTTGGCGCGGGCCAGCAGTTCCCGGCCGACCACCTGCGGCACGATCGACTGCGCCGCGGTGTCGTAAACCGTCTCGGCGGAGCCGACGCCGAGCGCGACGACGTACAGCGCCCAGATCGATCCCCCGCCGAAGACGGTCAGCAGCGTGACGCCGGCGAGGAGCCCGCCGCGGACGACGTTCGCGGCGAGCATCGCGCGGCGGCGGTCGAGGCGGTCGACCAGTGCGCCGGCAGGCAGTGCGAAGAGCAGCCACGGTAGCGTGAAAGCGAGGGCGAGCCCCGCGATGAGCGCCG
The DNA here is from genome assembly GCF_040682715.1 of Amycolatopsis sp. NPDC051128. Classification (NCBI taxonomy): domain Bacteria; kingdom Bacillati; phylum Actinomycetota; class Actinomycetes; order Pseudonocardiales; family Pseudonocardiaceae; genus Amycolatopsis; species Amycolatopsis sp. NPDC051128. The sequence continues at coordinate 41,153 of NZ_JBFBBN010000054.1, forward strand.
GCGACCGGGTGTAGCCGACCGCGACGAGCGGCAGACCGACCTTGAGGATCCCGTCGGCGAGACTCGAGAGGCCCGCCGCCGTCCACAGCCGCCAGTACACGCCACCCAGTGCGGTCATGTGATGGAGGATCGCACATCGATGGGCTTTTCTCCATCGATGGGGCGAGAATTCCCTCGATGAATTACGCTGCGCTCATGACCGAACCTCGTCGTCGGCGCCCGGCGACGCCGGAGGAGGCGAAGGCCCTCGGGCACCCCCTGCGGCTGCGCATCATGCGGCTTTGCCTGGTCGAGGAGCTGACGAACAAGCAGCTGGCCGACCGCCTCGACCGCGACCCGGGCACGGTCCTGCACCACGTGCGGCAGCTGGTGGCCGCGGGCCTCCTCGAACCGGCGCCGGTCCGCACCGGCGCCAGCGGCGCCCTCGAGAAGCCGTACCGGTCGAACAACGCGACGTGGTGGCTGGACGGCCCGCTGTCCGGCGCCGACGCCGAGACGCGGTTCGCGCCGATCGAGATCTTCCAGGAGGAACTGGCCGCGGCAGGGCCGGAATCGGTGGTGGTGCACGAGAAGTTCCTGCTGCACCTGTCCCCCGACGAGGTCGAGGAGCTGGACCGGCGGATCCTGGCGGTGCTGGACGAGTACGTGGCGACCGACCACGAACGGCTCGACCGTCCGGCCGTCGGCGGGATCTTCGTGCTGCACCACCTGAAACGCTGACTGGCCCCGGCAATTGGCCCGGTTTCAGGTGCTCGCCCACAGCCGTGAATGGCCCATTCAGGGACATAGAGTCCCTCAATGTGCCATTCACGGCCGTTCCGTTGACCGCTTGCGCGGCAGAGGAATCCTTAACAGGGCCCGTGCAGGTTCAGCGGGTCAGTGGTTGTACTTGAACCACGGCTGCGCCCAGCCGAGGTAGGTCTGGCCCCACTTGCTCTTGATCTGCGCGATCGTCGTTTCGGTGTAGCTGCCGAAGCCGTTGATGTCGTTCGACAGGAACTTGCCGTCGCCGATCGAGATCATCGTGTGCCCGGCACCGCTGCTCTTGAAGTAGGCGAGCCCACCGGCCGGGACCTGGTAGTCACCGGCGTGCTTGAACGAGGACGGGATCTGGGTCCAGTGGATGTAAGCCGTGTCCGAGCCGGAGGCGGGCCAGCCGTAGTTCTGCGCGTTGATCCGGTCGCACCAGCGCTCGTAGGAGTCGAGGTCGTTGGTGTGGATGCGGGTCTTGGCGTAGGCCACCGCCTGCGCGCAGGTCTTCGGGTTCCCGGTGCCCGCGGTCGAACAGGTCAGGGTCGAGCCTTCGCAGTCCGGGGCGACGCGGCCGTCGGAGCCGGTGTAGACGTAGGCGTCGCTGATGTAGCCGTTGCCCACCTTGTCCCAGATGTCCGAGGTGCCGTACTTGCCGTCGACGGTCGAGCCGTTGGTCTGGCACGTGATGGTGACCGCGGTGCCGTCGGCGATGGTGCCGACCGAGCCGCCGCTGGTGCTCGGGGTGGCCCGCAAGGTCAGGGCGGCGCCGGAGTCGGTGTGCACTGTGCCCGTCGCCGCGAAGGCCGGGGTGGCCCCGGCCAGCGCGATCGCCGCGGCGACGCCGGCTACGGCGGCCACCTGCTTGCCGATGCGAAACTTCATTTCCGTCCTCCAGTTTTCCGGTGTGCGGCCAGGATGGCGAGCACCGGTACAAGCCGCGTACAAACGGCGAGCGAACTTCTGGAGATGCGGCAATCCGGACAGCTCAGGCCAGGTACTCGGCCGCCGCGCGCAGGCTCACGGACGAGCCGCCGAACGTGTCGATCCGTGGCCCGTCGCCGTCCGCCGGCCCCGGCACGCCCGTCTCGACGCGGATGAAGTCCACACCGGACAGTGCGGCGAGCAACGCGCGCACCCGCGGGTGCCGGTGTGCTTCCCGCGTGACCACGACGACGCTGCGGAACCCTTGCGCTGCCTCAAGAACCGCGTCGACGTCCTCGGGTGTGACGGTGAGTGCCCGCGTGCCCGGCACCAGCTCCGCCAGGTGCGTGCCGAGGCCCCACGGCATCGGCCCCGCCGCGATCGTCGGCTCGGTCCGGACGTCGACCACCAGCGGCGGGCCGGCCAGCCGCGGCTCGCCGCGGACCCGCAGCGCCTTGCGCGCCGCTTCCAGGCCGAGCCGCCGGTCGACCGGGCCCACGCGGGCCGGCGCCGGGTCCGTGCCCAGCGCCGCCGTCCGCCCGGCGGCTTCGGCCAGGCGCTCAAGGGGCAGCTCCCCCGCCGCCACCGCCGCGACGATCGCGGCCACACAGGCGTCCAAGGCGGGAGCTTCGAACGCCGCGCCGCCGAGACACAGGGCGTCCGCGCCCGCGGCCAGTGCCCGCACGGCCGAGCGGCCGAGGCCGTCGTGGCGTCCGTACGCACCCGACACCGCGCCCATCTCCAGCGCGTCGGTGATCACCGCGCCGGTGAAGCCCAGCTCGCCGCGCAGGACATCGGTGAGCGCCGTCCGGTTGAGCGTGGCCGGCTCGTCGCCCCACGCCCGGACCACCAGGTGGCCCGACATCACCGAGCGCACCCCGGCCCGGATCGCCGCGGCGAACGGGACAAGCTCGATCTCCCGCAGTTCTTCGACGGTGCGCGGCAGCACCGGCAGGGCCACGTGCGAATCCTCGGTCGCCGCGCCGTGGCCCGGGAAGTGCTTCGCGCACGCCGCGACGCCGTACTTCTGCAGGCCGGTCACGTAGGCCGCGACGTGTGGTGACGCCTTCGCCGGGTCGGACCCGAACGCCCGGACGCCGATGATCGGGTCCTCGGCCGCCAGGGTCAGATCCGCGCAGGGCGCCAGGTTGAGCGTGACGCCGCAGGCCGCCAGCCGTTCGCCGAGCGCGGCGGCGACGGCCGTGGTCAGCTCCGGGTCGTCGGCCGCGCCGAGGGCCAGCGGGCCCGGCACGAACGACCCGGTGTTCACGTCGAGGCGGGTGACGTCGCCGCCCTCCTCGTCGATTCCGATAACGACACCGCCGACGCCGTCGCGCTCGCCCCGCAGCTGGGCGGTGAGCGCGGCGACCTGCTCGTCGTCGACGACGTTGCGGCCGAACAGGACCACCCCGCCGAGGCCTTCGGCGATCCGGCGGCGGAGCCAGTCCGGCGCGGTGGTTCCGGCGAACCCGGGCAGGAGGACGGCTTCCGCGAGTTTCTCGGGCGACGACAACGGCTACCCCTTCACGGCGCCGGCGGTCGCGCCGGACACCAGCTTGCGTTGCACGAGCAGGAAGAACACCAGCGCCGGGATCGCGTAGATGACCGACGCGGCCATGACGCCGCCCCAGTCGGTGGCGAACGCCGTGCGGAACGACGCCAGCCACACCGGCAGCGTCTCCTTCGGCTTGTCCTGGATGAACACGAGCGCGAACAGGTACTCGTTCCACGCGGTGATGAAGCTGAACACCGAGGTGGTGACCAGGCCGGGGCCGAGCAGCGGCAGCGTCACCCGGCGGAACGCGCCGGTCTGGCTGCAGCCGTCGATCATCGCGGCCTCCTCCAGCTCGTACGGGATCCCGTTGACGAAGCCGTACAGCATCCAGACGGTGAACGGCAGCGTGGTGGCGAAGTAGATCAGCAGCAGCGACGGCAGCGTGTTGAGCAGCCCGGCGTCCCGCATCAGCAGGAACAGCGGGATGAACAGCGCGGACACCGGCGCCAGCTGCGCCACCATCACCAGCACCAGGAAGCCCTTGCGGCCGGTGAAGCGCAGCCGCGACAGCGGGATCGCCGCCAGTGTCCCGGCGACCAGCGCGCACAGCACCGAACCGACCGTGACGATCAGGCTGTTCATCAGGTAGGTCGGGAAGTTGTCCTTGCCCAGCGCGGTGGCGAAGTTGCCGAACGAGAACGACGTCGGGATCAGGTCGTACTTCGGCGAGAGGATCTCGCCGGGCGTCCTCAGCGACGTGACGAACATCCAGTACGTCGGGAACGCGATCGCCAGCGCCACCAGGACGCCGACGACCGACAGCGCGATCCGCTGTGGCAGCGATTTCCTCACTTGAGACCACCTTCCGGGGTCCGGACGAGCAGCTGGATGTACCGGCCGGTGATGAGCGCCAGCACGATCAGCATCAGCGTGGCGATCGCGCCGGCCGCGCCGAAGTGGTTGCCCGCGATGCCCTTGAGGTACAGCACGACGGCCAGGGTGGTGCTCCCGCCGTCGGGCCCGCCCTCGCGGATCGCCCAGATCTGGGCGAAGGCGTTGAAGTCCCACAGCACCGACAGGAACGTCACCATCGTGGTGATCGGCCGGATGGCGGGCCAGGTGACCGCGCGGAACGTCTGCCACGCGCTGGCGCCGTCGATGCCCGCGGCTTCGTACTGCTCGCGCGGGACGCCGATGATGCCCGCGTAGAGCGAGAACGTCACGAACGGCACGGCCTGCCACACGATGAGCAGGCCGATCACAGTGAGCGTGCTGGCACCGCTGGAGAACCACGAGAAACCGATGAAGCCGTGGAAGCCCAGCCGGTCGAGGGTCTTGTTGAGAATGCCGTACTGCTCGTCGAAGATCCACTGGAACACCGTGGTCGTGGCGATCACCGGCGTGGCCCACGCCAGGACCAGCGTCACCTGCACGATGATCCGCACGACCGGATCGAGGTGGCGCATGAGCACCGCCAGCAGCAGGCCGCCGGCGATGGTGGCGGCCACGATGGCGGCGGTGAAGACCAGGGTCCGGAAGGTGATCGTCCAGAACTCCGGGTCCGAAAGCGTGTTCGTGTAGTTGGCGAACCCGACCCAGACGGTCTTGCCGGAGACGAGCTGGCCGATGTCGAGCTTGCGGAAGCTGATCGCGAGCACCTGGACCAGCGGCCACGCGAGCAGGACGAGAATCGCGGCGAGCGCCGGGAGGAGGAGCAGGTACGGGAGCACCCGGTCGCCGAACCGGCCGCGCTTGCGCCTCTTGACCCGCGTGTCGCGCGGCGACGCCGGCGGGGTCGCCCCCGCCGGCATCGTCACGTTCGCGGTCGCTGTCATCCGCCGATGAGCTTGTTCAGCGCTGCGTTGGCGTCGGCGGTCGCCTGGTCGAGCGTCTTCTTGCCGGTCAGGTAGGCGGTCAGCATGTCCTTGACCGGGTTCTGGCCGGACTCGACGTCGCCCCACTTGGGGCTGGCCGGGACGGCCTTGCCGTTCGCCGAAGCCTTCGCCATCACGCTGCCCAGCGGGTCCTTGTCCAGGCCGGTGAGGTCGGTCGACGTGCCGGGCACGACGCCGGCGGCGGCGAGCTGGCTCTGGTACTTCGCGCTGGAGAGCAGCTTGATGTACTCCTTGGCGGCGGCCACGTTCTTGCTGTTGGCCGGGATCGCCAAGTTCGAGCCGCCCAGGAATACCGGAGCGGTCTGGCCGGCGGTCTTGCCCGGGATCGCGAAGGCAGCGGTCTTGCCGGTCAGGCTCGCGTCGGTCTTCGCCGCCGTCGGCAGCTCCCAGGGAAGGCCGATCATCATGGCGACCTTGCCGGCGCCGTAGACGGTCGCCTGCTGCGGCTTGGCCTCGTCGGCGTCCTTCGGCGCCTTGGTGCCGGAGGTGTCGACGAGCTTCTTGTAGAACTCCAGGCCGGCCTTGGCCTCGGGGGTGTCCAGGGTCGCCTTGTAGTTCTTGCCGTCGGCCTTGGCGATGTCACCGCCGTTGTCCCAGATGAACGACAGCAGCGCGTACCAGTTCTGGCCCGGCATGTACAGCGCCTGGAAGTCGGGGTCGGAGCCGAACTTCGCCTTCAGCTTGCCGATCGCGTCGATCCACTCGTCGTTCGAAGCCGGCAGCTTGGCGATGCCGGCCTGCTCGAACATGTCCTTGCGGTAGATGACCTCGCGGTTGGCCGCGTAGAACGGAACGCCGTAGGTCTTGCCTTCGTAGGCACCGGAGTCCGCGAGACCCTTCAGCCACTGCGCGCCGTTGAAGCTGTCCTTGTCGGCGGACAGGTCGGTCAGGACGCCGTCCTGCGAGGCGAACGCCGCGGTCTGTGTGTTGCCGATCTCTATCACGTCCGGGGGCGTGCCACCGGCCAGCGCGGTGGTCAGCTTCTGCTGGATACCGTCCCACTGCTGGACTTCGTACTTGACCTTGACCCCGGGGTGCGCGGCTTCGAACTCCTTGTTGAGCGCGTCGGTCAGGGTGGCCGGCGCGGACCCGGTCATCAGCCAGACCGTGACCGTGCCGCTGAGCGGTGCATTGCCGCTCGACGAAGCCGCGGTCTCCGAGCCGCTGGAGCCCGCGCAGCCTGCGGTCGCGAGCGTGAGTGCGGCGGCGCCCGCCACCAGCTTGAGCCAGCGTTTCACTCGATGCCGTCCTTTCCCATGCCCGGCCACCGCGGCCGAGCGCCCAAATGGTGTAGACCAATGTTGGGAGTTAGAGTGGTACGTACCACCGACCCTGTCAAGGTGGTTGCCGGAACGTTGTAAACGCGCCGAGATCCTGACGGGAAGTAGCCGGATAGTCACCGGCGCCCGTCGCGACAGTGGGGAGAAGTCGTCCGGACAGGAACGTGTCCGGAACGTTTTTCACCACCGGCAGCCGGAAACCGGCGCGCGCAGGACGGCGCACGGAAAACCGCCCCGGGAAAGGACTTCCCGGGGCGGTGGTGGACAGGTGCGGCCGTGAATGTCGCATTGAGGGACTTGAAGTCCCTCAATGCGACATTCACGGACCTAAAGATATGCGCGAACGGGTGAACCCGTCAGGGCTTGGGCGCAGGCGCCTTCACCCGCTCCAGGAGCAGCTGGGCGACGTCGCGGACGTCGACGTTCTCCGCCTTCTGCTCGCTCTGGCGCTGCACCAGACCGTCCGTCAGCATCACGCGGCAGAACGGGCAGCCCGTCACGATCGTCTCGGCGTCCGTGGCGATCGCCTCGTCGACGCGTTCCAGGTTGATCCGCTTGCCGATCTGCTCCTCCATCCACATCCGCGCGCCGCCGGCGCCGCAGCACAGCGCGCGGTCGGCGTGGCGGGGCATTTCCGCCAGGGAGGCGCCGGTCGCTCCGACAAGCTCGCGCGGCGGCGTGTAGACCTTGTTGTGCCGCCCGAGGTAGCAGGGGTCGTGGTAGGTGACGCGGGGGCCGTCCTCGACCGGCTTGACCGGGGTCAGCTGCCCGCCGCGCACCAGCCGGTTCAGCAGCTGCGTGTGGTGCACGACCTCGTAGTGCCCGTCCAGGTCCGGGTACTCGCGGCCGAGGGTGTTCAGGCAGTGCGGGCAGGTGGTGACGATCTTGCGCAGCCGCGGCTCGCGGCCCTCGAACACGGCGTTGAGCGTCTCGGCGGTCTGCTGCGCCATCATCTGGAAGAGGAACTCGTTGCCCGCGCGGCGCGCCGGATCACCGGTGCAGGACTCCTCGGTGCCGAGCACCACGTACTTCACCCCGGCGATGTGCAGCAGCTCCGCCGTGGCCCGGACGGTCTTGCGCGCCTGGTCGTCGAAGGCGCCGGCGCAGCCGACCCAGTAGACGTACTCGACGTCCTCGGCCAGCTCGCCGTCGAACACCGGGACGTCGAAGCCGAGGTCCTTCGTCCAGGCGAGCCGTTCCGAGTTGTTCTGGCCCCACGGGTTGCCCTTGGTTTCCAGGTTCTTGAACAGCCCGCCGAGCTCGGTCGGGAACGCGGACTCGATCATCACCTGGTAGCGGCGCATGTCGACGATGTGGTCGACGTGCTCGATGTCCACCGGGCACTGCTCGACGCACGCCCCGCAGGTGGTGCACGACCACAGCACGTCCGGGTCGATGACGCCGCCGTCGCTCTCCGGGCCGACCAGCGGGCGCGCGTCCTCGTGCTCGGTGCCCGCGAGGATGTAGGGCGCCTCCTCGAACAGGTTGTCGCGCAGGTTCATGATGACGAGCTTGGGCGACAGCGGTTTCCCGGTGTTCCACGCGGGGCACTGCGACTGGCAGCGGCCGCACTCGGTGCACGTGGCGAAGTCCAGCATGCCCTTCCAGGTGAAGTCGCCGATCTTGCCGCGGCCGAACGTGTCGTCCTCGCCCGGGTCCTCGAAGTCGATCGGCTTGCCCGCGGACTCCATCGGCAGCAGCGGGCCGAGCCCGTCCGGCAGCCGCTTCGCGGTGACGTTCACCGGCGCCAGGAAGATGTGCAGGTGCTTCGAGTAGAGCACGATCGACAGGAACACCAGCATGACGCCGATGTGCAGCAGCAGCCCGACGGTCTCCAGCACCTCGGTTGCCGAGTGCCCGAGCGGCTCGAGGAGGTTCCCGACGCCGAGCGAGACGTACGCGCCCGAGTCGTACGGGAAGTTGCCGGACGCCGAAGAGGCGCCGCGGAAGAAGAACATCGTCCAGACGACGTTGAAGATCATGAACAGGATCAGCCACGCGCCGCCGGTGTGCGAACCGTAGAACCGGGACGCGCGGTCCTGGCGCGCGGGCGCCTGCCGGACCCGGATCACGGCGAACACGCCGAGCGAGACGGCCACGGCGACGGCGATGAAGTCCTGCAGGAAGCCGAGCGGGCCCCAGTGCCCGATCCACGGGATCGCGAAGTCCTCGTCGAAGAGGGCGCCGTACGCCTCGAGGTACACCGAAGCGAGGATCACGAAGCCCCAGAACGTGAACAGGTGCGCGAGGCCGGGCACCGACCACTTGAGCAGCTTGCGCTGGCCGAACACTTCACGCAGGTGCGCGGACACCCGGCGGCCGAGCTCGTCCGACCGCTTGGTGTCCGGCTGGCCCGCCTTGATCAGCCGGTACAGGAAGGCCACGCGCTTGCCGGCGACGGCGAGGCCGACGACGGTCATGAGCAGGCCGAGGATGAGACGAACGAGCACGAGTCCTCCGGTCGTACTTTGAAGGAACGGCTCAGTGCGAGCCGGTGTAGTACCGGCACGCCTTGCACGCGTACCGCATCTTCGCGACCCGCCAGTGTTTCCGGTACAGATCGAGGTCGGGCGACCGGCGGACGCCGAGGCGCTGGTAGCGCCCCGGACGGCGGCGGCCGGTTTCGTACTGCTCGGTCGCGCGGCCGAGGTGGGCGCGCCGCAGCACGCACCCCCGGGTCCGGCAGCGGCCGAGCGCGCTGCGGCAGAACCGGTGCAGCAGCACCAGATCCGCCCCGATTTCGTCGACCACGCCGTAGCCGGGGTGGTCGCCCGGCCCGGTGAGCCGCACCGGCAGCCCGCAGTACCCGCATTTGAGGGTGCAGGGGAGGCAGCCGGCGAGGTGCCTGAGCCGCAGTTCGCGCCGGTCTTCGGAGCCGGGTCCTCGGACGCGCGACGCCATGGGGCCTCCTCCGACGACTGTGATCGGCACCACTTGTCCTACTGGAGGGTAATGAGAAGCTCACGGGGTGCGACAGGACCGAATGGCCTACTTACATTAAGCCGTACGGCGTAAAAGTCAAGGCAAGGTCGACCTTACTGCGCGTAGAACGAACGGCCGCGTCCGAAAACCGGACGCTTCAGCAGGCGGGGAGGCCGTCCGGGGGCGCGGGGAACGCCGGGCCCGAGACCCGGTCCGCACCCCGCTCCTGCCACCACGCGGCCTGCTCCCGGCTCTCGACTCCGGCGACACCGACCTCCGCCCCGGCCAGGTGCGCCGCCTCGATCAGCGCCGTCAACGACCGTTCCACCACCGGGTGGTCGCGGCGGGCCGCGAGGTTCGCCGCCAAGCGGACCGTGCGCACCGGCAGGTCCGCGAGGCAGGTGACGTCGCCCGCCGCGCCGAAGCCGTGGAGCTCCGCCGGCACGCCGATTTCCGCCAGCACCTTGAGGTTCTCGGCCGCGTCGCCGGCGTCCGGCAGCAGCGTGGCGGCCGGGAAGCCGGGCCGGAGCCGGTCCGGGACGAGGCCGGTGTCGTCGAGCACGCTCCGGATCTCGCCGACCAGCTCGGGATCGGCGGCCTGCTGCGCCGTCAGCTCGACGGTGAGCGGCACCGCGATCCCGGACGTCACGAGCCGCTCGGCCGCGGTCCGCAGCAGCCACGCGCCCAGCGGCAGCGCCAGCCCGGTCTCCGCGGCCAGCCGTACACAGGTTTCGTGCGGCAGCACGCCTTGCGGCCGGGTCCAGCGCAGCCTCGCCTCGACGCCGGTCACCTCACCGCCGGCCAGGCGCACCAGCGGCCGGTAGCCGATCTCGATCTCGCCGTTCTCCCAGGCGCCCGCCATCGACGCGGCCAGGCCGAAGTCGTGCCGGTCGTGCCGGTCCAGCTGCCGGTCGAACAGGCCCCACTGGCTCCCCGTCCGCTGGACGCGGCGCAGCGTCAGGTCCGACGCGCGGAGCAGTTCCGCCGGTGTGATGTCGCGCGGCGGCCGGTGGACGACGCCGATGGCGGCCGACACCCCGACCCCGTGCTCCCCGTCGACGTACTCCGGCTCCGCGAGTTCGCGGGTGATCCGGCGGACGAGCGTCACCACGTCCGGCGTGTCCGCCGTGTTCTGCACCAGCACGCCGAACTCGTCGCCGCCGAGGCGAGCCACGAGCGCGTTTTCGGCGTCGAAGACCGTCTTCAGCTTCGCGGCGACACCGCGCAGCACGCGGTCGCCGAGGTCATGGCCGAGCCCGCCGTTGATCTGCGAGAAGCCGTCGAGGTCGAGGTGGAACAGCGTGACGCCGCGGGCCGGGTCGGCGTCGCGCAGCAGGGTCTCCAGCCGGGTGCCGAAGAACTGGCGGTTCGGCAGCCCGGTGAGCAGGTCGTGCAGAGCCTGGTGGCTCAGGCGCCGCTGCAGCAGCGACACCTCGGTGTCGTCGTCGACGATCGTGATCAGCCGCCGCGGCGTGCCGAGGGCATCGCGGACCACCGACGCGGCGAACGTGGCCCACATCGGCTCGCCGTCCTTGCCGACCAGCCGCCGGCCGGCGCGCAGCCGGTGCAGCCTGCCGGCCACCAGCTCCCGGTAGGCCTCCCGCAGTTGCTCGACGTCCTCCGGGTGGACCAGGTCGAACAGGGTCATCGAGGCGATCTCGGCCGGCGTGCGGTTGAGCGTCTTGGCCAGCGCCGCGTTGGCCCGCAGGACCCGGCCGTCCAGCTCGGTGAGCGCGACGCCGCTGGCCGAGCCGGCGAACACCTCCTCGAACTGCGCGCGGGTGAGGACCTGCTTCTGCCGCGTCTCCTGCTCGACCTTCAGCAGCGCGCGGCTGAGGCCCTCCTGGCGTTTCTGGATGTCCTCACGCACCATCTCCGCGTACCCCGAGCTCAGCGCGCCGAGCACCAGCACGATCCGCTCGGCGAGCCCGTCGACACCGCGCAGCTCCGGCTCGCGCAGCAGCGCCTTCCCGAGCACCTCAAGGCTGCGACGCAGGCTGTCCGCGCCGACGCACCGCAGTTCGACGAGCCGCCTCCCGGCCGCGGCCGCCTCGTCCAGCCCCGGCGGATCGCTCGCGACCGCCTCGAACAGCCGGCCGGCCAGGAGCCCCAGTTCGCGCTCGATCTCTTCGGGGGTGTGCGGCAGGTAGGCCGTGGCGCTGATCAGGTAGCCCCACTTGCGGGCGAGGGCGCCGAGACGGCGCGCGGCGCGCTCGGCCGACGGCTTCGTCCGCGGGGCATCGCCATGGGGATGGGGAGCAGTCACCTCAGCCTGTCCAGGGGTCTAGGCACACTCCGGCTCGGGTCGCCGAGATATCTTGCCGCGAAATGCCGCGACGCGCACGGTTCCGCTTTCATCCGATTCTCCCACCATGGGGAATCGGGAACGGGAGCGCGGCAATTCCCTTCGCCGCGGGCAGCACGATGCCGGACAGCGCCGACGTCAGCTTGACCGGCGGTCTCAAGACGCACTCCTCCGGACGGGCACGAGCTGAAATGGACCCTGGAACACTACACCCGGTAGCCGCACGGGCACCGCCAGGTCTGCCGGACGCCCAGGCCGGGTTTGTCGAATCGCTTCGACTGCACGGCGCGGAGCATTCGCGTCAAAGGTTCGGATAGTGACGACTATTACAGTCACGTGAGCACGAGGTCAAGACTTTCCGAGAGCGCTTCCAGGAAACGCGGTCCGCTCCCCCAGACCCGCACTGAGCCGCGAAAGTTCCGCCATCAGCGTCGTTCGACGGATTCACCGGCGCCACCACTGTCGAATGCGCGTCGAACATGTGCGGACGGCAAATCGTGCTTGTGTTTCGCGCAGGTGTCACTTACCTTCGTCTCATCGTCGATGCGCTTCGACAACGACCCACCGCTCCGTCCCCCAGGAGGCCGCCCGTGGTCACGATCAACGACGTCGCCAACGCGGCGGGGGTGGCTCCCAGCACGGTGTCGTACGTGATCAGCGGCAAGCGCTCGATCTCACCGAAAACCCGGCGACTGGTCGAAGAAAGCATCCGCAAACTCGGCTACCACCCCCACGCCGGCGCCCGCGCACTCGCCAGCAGCAAAACCAACGTCCTCGCCCTCGTCGTCCCCCTCCGCACCGACCTCAACGTCGCCGTCGTCATGCAATTCGTCGCCGCCGCCGTCACCGCCGCCCGGGCCCACGACCACGACCTCCTCCTCCTCACCAAAGACGAAGGACCCGCCGCACTCCAACGCGTCGCCTCCTCCGCCATCGCCGACGCACTCATCGTCATGGACGTCGAAGCCGCCGACCCCCGAGTACCAATGCTCCTCGCCCTCGACCGACCCGTAGTCCTCATCGGCGTACCCGACCACCCCGCCGGGCTGAGCTGCGTCGACCTCGACTTCACCGCCGCCGGCTCGGCCTGCGTCGCACACCTCGCCGACCTCGGCCACCGCTCGATCGCGCTGATCGGCCCCTCCCCCGCCGTCTACCGGCGCGGCACGAGCTACGCGACGCGATTCCTCGACGGCTTCGACGAAACCGCGCGGAGCCGCGACGTGCGGGCGTCCTCCCGGCCGTGCGCGCACTCCTACGAAGCGGTGAGCGCCTGCCTGGACGACCTGCTCGCCGCCGACCCGGACCTGACCGGCCTGGTCGTGCACAACGAGGCCGTGCTGCCCGCCCTGCTGTCGGACCTGCGCCACCGCGGCCTGCGGGTGCCCGAGGACATCTCGGTCGTCGCGGTGTGCCCGGACACCATGGCCGAGCAGCACGCGGTCGCGCTGACCACGGTCGCCATCCCGGCCGAGGAGGTCGGGGCCCAAGCCGTCGAGATGACCATGCGCCGGCTCGCCGGCCACACCACCTCCGAGGTCCGGCTGCTCGGGCCCCGGCTCACCTGGCGCGACAGCACCGCCGCGCCGCGCGCCTGAAAGGCAGCGGACGGCACCGCCCGTCAGTGCTACAATCGAATTGACCGAACAAAGCTCCGGCCACCGAATCATTTGCTTGCCCAAGGCAAATCTCAAGGCAATGCCAAGGCAATACAGCACATTTCCTTGCGTTGATTTCGACACCCTGGAACAGCTCCGCTCGCATGCCCGGCCCGATAACACGGATCGCCGTTCCACGCGAACGCGCGCGTGGACCGAATGTGAAGGGGGACGCCATGATCGACATCATCCAAGCTCAGGCCGTCAACATCAATCCCGGTCTCGCCGCCATCGGCTACGGACTCGGCGCGATCGGTCCGGGAATCGGCGTCGGCCTGATTTTCGCCGCCGTCATCAACGGCACCGCCCGTCAGCCGGAAGCCAGGGGCAAGCTGCAGACCATCGGTTATTCGACTTTCGTGCTGACCGAAGTGCTCGCCCTGATCGGCATTGTCGTCTACTTCATCGCCTCCACCAAGTAAGTTCGTTCGCGTATTCGCCGCACGCGCCCGGTTGCGTGCGGCGAATACCGTTGCACCACCGGCCCCGATCGTGAAACTTACATCGGCGAGACTTCGCCGAAAGGGCTTCCGCGCGCGCGTCAAATGCGCATATCGGGGCCACCAAGGGGAAGCTGCTGCTCCGTTCAGGCCAACGAACCAAAAGTTGCCAAGATCCTCTTGTGAGCGTGAACATCCGGGTGTAACACTGGCTTCCGTCGCCGGTCCCGCACCCGGCTTTTCGAAACTTTCGGTTTCGCGAGTTTCGGATGCGGATTTCGGAGTGCTGTGGAAGGTGGGGAGAGAATGGAACCGACAGCGAAGCCGGTGCCGCACCCGGGCGAGCCCCGCGCGACGGCCTCCTTTCCCTTTCAGCTCGTCGCGGAATCGGCAATACCCTCGGCATCGACCGGCTCGCGAATATTCTTCGCGTGTCTCGAAGGACCGCGATGAAGCGCGAGCTCCCCGGAAACACACCCACCGCTTGGTCGTCCCAGGCGCAACTCCAGAAGGCATGAACATGAAGATGACATCGCGGTCATTGTCCCGAGCCGCGCTCGCTTCGACGCTGCTCGCGGCGGCGCTCGGTGCGTCGCTGGTGCTCGTCACGTCCGCCGACGGCGCGGCCTCGACGCTCGGCGCGGCGGCCGCGCAGAGCGGCCGGTACTTCGGCGCCGCCGTCGCGGCCGGGAAGCTCGGCGACTCGACCTACGTGAACATCCTGAACCGGGAGTTCAACATGGTCACCGCCGAAAACGAGATGAAGTGGGACGCCACCGAACCCAACCCGGGGCAGTTCAGCTACGGCAACGGCGACCGGATCCTCAACCACGCGGTGAGCAACGGCAAGCGGATGCGCGGGCACGCGCTGCTGTGGTACCAGCAGGAACCAGGCTGGGCACAGCGCATGGAAGGCTCCGGCCTGCGCCAGGCCATGATGAACCACGTCACCCAGGTCGCCAGCCACTACAAGGGCAAGATCTACGCCTGGGACGTCGTCAACGAGGCGTTCGCCGACGGCGGCAGCGGCGGGCGCCGCGACTCCAACCTGCAGCGCACCGGCAACGACTGGATCGAAGCGGCCTTCCGCGCCGCGCGGGCCGCCGACCCGGGCGCGAAGCTCTGCTACAACGACTACAACACCGACGGCATCAACGCCAAGAGCACCGGCATCTACAACATGGTCCGCGACTTCAAGTCCCGCGGCGTGCCGATCGACTGCGTCGGCTTCCAGTCCCACCTCACCAACTCGGCGCCCGGTGACTACCAGGCCAACCTCCAGCGGTTCGCCGACCTCGGCGTCGAAGTCCAGATCACCGAGCTCGACATCGCCGGCTCCAACATGGCCAACGCCTACGGCGCCGTCACCCGTGCCTGCATGGCCGTCACCCGCTGCGCCGGCATCACCACCTGGGGCATCCGCGACACCGACTCCTGGCGCGGCGGGGAAAACCCGCTGCTGTTCGACGGCAACGGCAACAAGAAGGCCGCCTACAACAACGTCCTCACCGCGCTGAACGCCGCCAACCCGACCACGCCCACCACCCCGACGACCCCGACGACCCCGACGACGCCCACCACCCCCACCACGCCCACCACGCCGACGACCCCGAACCCCGGCGGCTGCACCGCCTCGGTGTCCCTGAACCCCTGGACCGGCGGATTCGTGGCGACGGTGAAGGTCACCGCGGGAGCGAGCGCCCTCGACGGCTGGCGGGTGACGACGGTCCTGCCCGCCGGTGCGGCCGTCACCAACGCGTGGAGCGCCACCAACACCGGCACCACAGGCACCGTCACCTGGGCCAACGTCGACTACAACCGCTCGGTCGCGGCCGGGCAGTCCACCGAGTTCGGCTTCCAGGGCACCGGCAACGGCCAGGGGATCACGTCGACCTGTGCGGCGAGCTGATCCGTCCCCCTTCACCCAGCTACCGACGGAGGTAATCGTGCAACGCCGAAGGCGCCTGCTCGCCTGGCTGACCGGTGCCGTGTGCGCCTTCGGCCTCTTGCCCGGAACCGCCCACGCCGACAACCCGATCGTGCAGCACATATACACCGCGGACCCGGCGCCGCTGGTGCACAACGGCCGGGTCTACCTCTACACCGGCCACGACGAGGACGGCTCCACCTACTTCACCATGAAGGAGTGGCGCGTCTGGTCGTCCGCGGACATGGTCAACTGGACCGACCACGGCTCGCCGATGAGCCTGGCGACGTTCAGCTGGGCCAAACAGGACGCGTGGGCGGGGCAGGCCGTCGAGCGCAACGGCAAGTTCTACTGGTACGTCCCGGTGGTCAACCGCTCGACCGGCCGGATGGCCATCGGCGTCGGCGTCGCGGACAGCCCCACGGGGCCGTTCCGCGACGCCATCGGCCGCCCGCTCGTCGAAAACGGGGAGATCGATCCGACCGTCTTCATCGACGACAACGGGCAGGCGTACCTGTATTGGGGAAACCCCAACCTGTCGTACGTGCGGCTCAACACCGACATGACGTCGTACTCGGGCGGGATCACCCAGATCCCGCTCACCACGGCCGGGTTCGGCACGCGCCCCAACGGTGGCAGCCGCCCGACGCTGTACGAGGAAGGGCCCTGGGTCTACAAGCGCAACGGCCTGTACTACAACGTGTTCGCCGCCAAGTGCTGCTCGGAGTTCATCGCCTACTCCACCGCGCCCGGCCCCACCGGTCCCTGGACCTACCGGGGCACGGTCATGCCCACCCAGGGCAGCAGCTTCACGAACCACCCCGGGCTCGTGGACTTCAAGGGCAGCTCGTACTTCTTCTACCACAACGGAGCCCTGCCCGGCGGTGGCGGCTACACCCGCTCGGTGGCGGTGGAGAAGTTCGCCTACAACGCCGACGGCAGCATTCCCACGATCACCATGACCACTTCGGGACCGCCGCCGGCCGACACGCTGAACCCCTTTGTCCGGCAGGAGGCGGAGACCATCGCCTGGGGCTCGGGCATCGAGACCGAACCGGCGTCCGAAGGGGGCATGAACATCGGCTGGATCGAGAACGGCGACACCGTCAAGGTCCGCAACGTCGCCTTCGGCGCGGGCGCGAAGTCGTTCACCGCCCGCGTCGCCTCCGCGGCCGCCGGCGGGACGATCGAGCTGCGCCTGGGCAGCGCCACCGGCACGGTCGTGGGCCGCTGCACCGTTCCCGGCACCGGCGGCTGGCAAACCTGGACGTCGGTGTCCTGCCCGGTCACCGGCGCCACCGGCACCCAGGACCTGGTCCTGCGGTTCACCGGCGGCAGCAGCTACCTGTTCAACATGAACTGGTGGCAGTTCTCCGCCTGAGCCCCGGACCTCGCCGACCTTTCCCCCGCGAAGGAAGACCATGTCCTCACCACGCCCGACTCCGTACCGATCGGCCCTGGCGGCCGCGATCGCGGTGGTCGCCGGGATGGCCGCGACGCTGCTCGCGGTGTCCTCGCCCGCCTCGGCCGCCCCGGGCTGCTCGGTCAGCTACTCCGCGCCGTCCCAGTGGTCCGGCGGGTTCACCGCGAACGTCGCCGTCACCAACGTCGGCGACGCCGTCGACGGCTGGTCCCTGACGTGGTCCTTCGACGCCGGTCAGCAGGTCACCCAGGCGTGGAACGCCGAGGTGTCGCAGAGCGGCTCGCAGGTGACGGCCCGCAACGTCACCTACAACCCGTCGATCCCGGCCGGGGGCAAGGTGGAGTTCGGCTTCAACGGCACGTCCGACGGCACGACCAACCCGAACCCGACGGCCTTCAGCCTCAACGGCACCCTCTGCACCGGCGCACCCGTCCCGACGACGACCCCGACGTCCCCGACCACCACGACCCCGACCACCACGACGTCCGGGCCCCCGCCGACCGGCTCCCTGCCCTCGAGCTTCCGGTGGTCGTCCTCCGGGCCCCTGATCGGCCCGAAGCCCGACTCGGCCCACCCGAACGTGGCCGTGAAGGACACCAGCGTCATCTATCACGGCGGCAAGTACCACGTGTTCGCGTCGACCTACACCGACGGCTACAACCTGATGTACACCAGCTTCACCGACTGGTCGCAGGCGTCGGCCGCGCCCCAGTACTACCTGGACCGCTCGCCGCTCGGCCGCGGCTACCGGGCCGCGCCGCAGGTGTTCTACTTCGCCCCGCAGCGCCTGTGGTACCTCGTCTACCAGACCGGCGCCGGCGGCTCCTACTCCACGACCAGCGACATCAACCGCCCCGAAACCTGGTCCGCGCCGAAGAACTTCTACGGCTCGATGCCGCAGATCGTCCGGGACAACATCGGCAACGGCTACTGGGTCGACTTCTGGACCGTGTGCGACACCGCCAAGTGCTACCTCTTCTCGTCCGACGACAACGGCCACCTCTACCGGTCCGAGACCACCCTGGCCAGCTTCCCGAACGGCTTCACCAACACCGTCATCGCGATGCGGGACGCGAACCGCAACCGCCTGTTCGAAGCGTCCAATGTGTACAAGATCGCCGGCAAGAGCCAGTACCTGCTGCTCGTCGAGGCCATCGGCACCGACGGCCGCCGCTACTTCCGCTCCTGGACCGCACCGGCCGTCGCCGGCCCGTGGACCGCGCTCGCCGACAGCGAGAGCAATCCCTTCGCCCGCGCCAACAACGTCACCTTCCCCGGAGGTGCCTGGACCCGCGACATCAGCCACGGCGAGATGGTGCGCTCCAACCCGGACCAGACGATGGAAATCAGCCCCTGCAAGCTGAGCTACCTCTACCAGGGCATGGACCCCAACGCGAGCGGTGACTACAACCACCTGCCCTGGCGCCTCGGCCTGCTCACCCAGACCAACTCCAACTGCTGACTCACGGTGGAGGCCGCCGGCGCCGGGTCCGGCCGCCTCCGCCGTTCCCGCCGAGAGGAACGACGATGCCCGCTCGAACGCGCTCGCGCGTCCTGCACCTGCTCACCGTGACGGCCGCCGCGCTGTCGTTGTCCGTCTCGGCGCCGAACCTGCCGGCCGCCGAAGCCGCACCAGGCAGCCCGGCGCTCACCCCGCCGATGGGGTGGAACAGCTGGAACAGCTTCGGCTGCGGGATCACCGAGGCGCAGGTGCGCCAGGCCGCCGACGCGATGGCGTCGTCGGGCATGCGCGACGTCGGCTACCAGTACATCGTCGTCGACGACTGCTGGTTCGACCCACAGCGCGACGGGGCGGGCAACCTGCGCAACCACCCGACGAAGTTCCCGTCCGGGATGAAGGCGCTGGGCGACTACATCCACGGCAAGGGACTGAAGTTCGGCATCTACGAGGTGCCCAACGAAAAAACCTGCGCGCAGACCTCCGGCGGCTTTCCCGGCTCCACCGGCAGCAAGGGCCACGAGATCCAGGACGCCAACACCTTCGCCTCGTGGGGCGTCGACTACGTCAAGTACGACTGGTGCTCGGGCGTCGGCACCCGCGACGAGCAGGTCGCCCGGTTCGGCATCATGCGCGACGCCCTGCGCGCCACCGGCCGCCCGATCGTCTACAGCATCAACCCCAACAGCTTCCACGCCATCACCGGCGACAAGTACAACTGGGGCCAGGTCGCGGACCTGTGGCGCACCACCGAGGACCTGCTCGACATCTGGCAGAACGGCAACACCAACAGCTACCCCATGGGCGTGGGCAACGTCCTCGACGTCACCGCGCCGCTGGCCGCCCAGTCCGGGCCGGGCCACTGGAACGACCCTGACATGCTCGTCGTCGGCCGTCCCGGCCTGTCGCTGACGGAGTCCCGGACCCACTTCGCCCTCTGGGCCCTGATGGCCGCGCCGCTCATGGCCGGCAACGACATCCGCACCATGTCCACCGACATCAGCGCGGTCCTGCGCAACCCGCGGCTCATCGCCGTCAACCAAGACTCGCTCGGCGCCGGCGGCAGACGGGTCCGCGACGACGGCGACGCCGAGGTCTTCGCCAAGCCGCTGTCCGACGGATCGGTCGCGGTCGGCCTGATCAACCGGGGCGGCGGCACCGCCACGATCACCACCACCGCCGCCCAGGTCGGCCTGTCCGGTACTTCGCTGACCCTGACCGACCAGTGGACCGGGGCCACGAGCGCCAGCTCCGGCCAGATCTCGGCGAGCGTTCCCGCGCACGGCTCGGCCGTCTTCCGGGTGTCGGGCGGCACCCCGCTCGCCGCCACCACGGCCCGGCTCCGCGGCACCGGCTCGAGCCGGTGCGTCGACGTCAACAACGGCTCGACCGCGGCCGGGACGGCCACGCTCATCTGGGACTGCCAGACCTCGGCCAACCAGCTCTGGACGACCTGGGCCGGCGGCGAAATCCGCGTCTTCGGCGACAAGTGCCTGGACTCCGCCAACCAGGGCACCGCCAACGGCACCAAGGTGGTCATCTGGTCGTGCAGCGGCCAGGACAACCAGAAGTGGACCTTCGCCGACGACGGGTCGATCCGCAACGTCCGGGCCGGACTGTGCCTGGACGTCAACGGGGCGGCCACCGCCAACGGGTCGTCGCTGATCCTGTGGACCTGCAACGGGCAGAGCAACCAGAAGTGGGCACGCGCATGAGGAGGCCAATGGGAACGCGCCACCGGCTGTGGGCGGTGCTGGCCCCGCTCACCGCCGCCGTCCTCGTCGGGGGCGGGCTCGCGGCCACGCCGCCCGCGCAGGCCGCGGCCGGCTGCTCGGTGACCTACACGAAGACCTCGGAGTGGCAGGGCGGCTTCGGCGCGTCCGTCTCGATCACCAACCTGGGCGACCCGATCGCCGGCTGGACGCTGGAGTGGTCGTTCGCCGCCGGCCAGCAGGTCCGGGAGCACTGGAACGCGACGATCACGCAGAGCGGCACCCAGGTGAGCGCGAAGAACGTCGCCCACAACAGCGCCATCCCCACCGGGGGCGCGGCCGAGTTCGGCTTCAACGGCTCGTTCAGCTCGGCCAATCCGGTCCCGGAGTCGTTCCGGCTCAACGGCACCACGTGCACCGGGGGCGTGACCCCCACCACGCCGGTGACCACCCCGACCACCAGCACGCCGACCACAACAACGACGCCTAACCAGCCGGCCACCTTCACGAACCCGGTGCTGTGGCAAGACTTCGCCGACGTCGACATCATCCGGGTCGGCGACGCCTACTACTACTCGGCCTCGACGATGCACTACTCGCCGGGCGCGCCGATCCTGCGCTCCTACGACCTGGTGAACTGGGAGTTCGCCGGGCACTCGGTGCCCAAGCTGGACTTCGGGGCGAAGTACGACCTGAACGGCGGACGCGGTTACGTGCGCGGCATCTGGGCGTCGTTCCTCAACCACCGGGCGAGCAACGACACCTACTACTGGGGTGGCTGCGTCGACTTCGCGAAGACCCACATCTACACCGCCACCGCCGTGGACGGCCAGTGGACCAAGCACGCCACGATCGACAAGTGCTACTACGACGCCGGCATGCTCGTCGACGACAACGACACCATGTACGTCGCCTACGGCAACACCAGCATCAGCGTCGCCCAGCTGTCCGCGGACGGCAAGTCCGAAGTCCGCTCCCAGCAGGTGTTCCAGACGCCGTCGAACATCGGCACCCTCGAGGGGTCCCGGTTCTACAAGCGCAACGGCAGCTACTACATCTTCCTGACCCGCCCGGCCAACGGCCAGTACATCCTGAAGGCGAGCAACCCGTTCGGCCCCTACACCCTCCAGCAGGTGCTGCTGGACCTGCCGGGCCCGATCCAGGGCGGAGGCGTGCCGCACCAGGGCGGCCTGGTGCAGACGCAGAACGGCGACTGGTACTACATGTCCTTCGTCGACGCCTACCCCGGCGGACGCGTCCCCGCGCTCGCGCCGGTCACGTGGACGGCCGACGGCTGGCCCCGTCTTCAGACGGTCAACGGCCGCTGGGGTGTCACGTACCCCAAGCCGAACCTGCCGCCGCCACCACGGCAAGTCGAGCCGATGACCGGCACGGACACCTTCCAGGGCACCACCCTGCGGCCGCACTGGGAGTGGAACCACAACCCCGACACCACGAAGTTCTCGGTCGGCAACGGGCTGAAGCTGTCCACCGCCACGGTCACCAACGACCTGTATGCCGCGCGCAACACCCTGACCCGCCGCATCCAGGGACCGACCTCGACGGCCACGGCCACGCTCGACCTGACGGCGATGCGCGACGGCGACCGCACCGGGCTGGCGATGCTGCGTGACTCCTCGGCGTGGATCGGCGTCAAGCGCGACGGCGGCCGCAACCGGGTGGTCATGGTCAACGGCCTGACGATGGACAGCAACTGGAACACCACCGGCACCGGGACCGAGACGGCGAGCGCGGCTCTGTCCGGCACCAAGATCTGGCTGCGCGCCAACGCCGACATCCGGCCGGGGACGGGACGCCAGGCCAGGTTCTCCTACAGCACCGACGGGGTCAACTTCACCCCGCTCGGCGCGCCCTTCACCCTCAACAACGCCTGGCAGTTCTTCATGGGCTACCGGTTCGCCGTCTTCAACCACGCCACCCAGGCGCTCGGCGGCGCCGTCACCCTCCAGCAGTTCGATCTGACGACGCCGTAGCCAGGGAGCGCGCGGGAACCGGCGGTGCCGCCGGTTCCCGCGACCGCGGGGTCAGGCGGACTTGATCGCGGAGATCTCGAACTCCAGCGTGATCTTGTCGCTCACCAGCACACCGCCGGTCTCGAGCGCGGCGTTGAAGCTGATGCCGTAGTCCTTGCGGTTGATCGTGGTCGAGCCCTCGAAACCGATCCGCTCGTTGCCGAACGGGTCCTTCGCGGAGCCCTCGAACTCGAACGGGATGGTCACCGAGTGGGTGACACCCTTGATCGTCAGGTCGCCGGTCACGTCGAAGCTGGTCTCGCCGGTCTGCTTGATCTCGGTCGAGGTGAAGGTGAGCTGCGGGTACTCGTCCATCGCCAGGAAGTCGTTGCTCTTCAGGTGCCCGTCGCGGTCGGCGTTGCGGGTGTCGATGCT
Organism: Amycolatopsis sp. NPDC051128; assembly: GCF_040682715.1. Taxonomy (NCBI): domain Bacteria; kingdom Bacillati; phylum Actinomycetota; class Actinomycetes; order Pseudonocardiales; family Pseudonocardiaceae; genus Amycolatopsis; species Amycolatopsis sp. NPDC051128. The sequence goes on from NZ_JBFBBN010000054.1 coordinate 63,751, forward strand.
GGTGGCCTGGATCGTGACCTGGACGCTCGACTTCTCCGGCGCGTCGCCGTCGATGGTCGCGGTGCCGGTGAAGTCGTTGAAGCTGCCACGCACCTTGGTCACCATCGCGTGGCGGGCGACGAACCCGATCCGCGAGTGGGCGGCGTCCAGGGTGTACTCGCCGGTCAGCTGGGGGTAGGTGGTCGCGCTGGTCATGCTGTGCTTCTCTCCTCGTCGTGGCACCCTCTGGTGATTGAGGGCTCAACAACACTGTACGCGGTTTTGCTGGTTGCGCAAGCAAGCTTTCGGTAGGCTGACGGGCATGGGTGACTTGGCCGCGCTCGACCCCGAAGAAGCCGCGTTCTGGCGACCGCTGATCCGCATCGCCATCGTGCTGCCGCGCGCGCTCGAAGACCACTTCCTGCCCGACACCGGCCTCACCAGCACCGACTACGGGGTTCTCGTCGCGCTGTCCGAAGCGCCGGACCACCTGCTTCGCATCTCGGCGCTGGCGGCGACGACCGCGCTGTCGCTCAGCCGGATCAGCCGGGTGGTCGACGACCTCGCCCGTCGCGGCCTGGTCGAGAAACGCCGGTGCGCCGAGGACGGGCGGGCGTCGAACGCCGTGCTGACCGACGCCGGATTGGTCAGACTGGAGGCGGCCTACCCGGGTCACCTGGCACGGGTCCGGGCCGCGGTGTTCGATCACCTGAGCGCCGAGGACATCCGCACGGCCGGGCCCGTGCTGGCGCGGCTGGCCGCGGCGCTGGAGGCCACTCCCCCGACCGACGACTGCTGAGGACGCCGATGAGCGACGATGGCGAGTACAAGCGCGACCTGAACTACCTTTCCGACCGCATCACCGCCGACGGCCGCGACGGCTGGCCGGTCGAGCCCGGCCGCTACCGGCTGGTCGTCGCCCGCGCGTGCCCGTGGGCGAACCGCGCGGTGATCGTGCGGCGGCTGCTGGGCCTGGAACCGGTGCTGTCCATGGGCATCGCCGGGCCGGTGCACGACGAGCGCAGCTGGAGCTTCGACCTCGACCCGGGTGGCCGCGACCCGGTGCTCGGCATCGAGCGGCTGCAGGAAGCGTTCTTCAAGCGCGACCCGGAGTACCCGCGCGGCATCACGGTGCCGGCGTTCGTCGACGTCCCGAGCGGCCAGGTCGTCACCAACGACTTCGCCCGGATGACGCTCGACATGTCCACCGAGTGGACGGCGTACCACCGCTCCGGCGCGCCCGAGCTGTACCCCGACAAGCTGCGCGACGAGATCGACGACGTCGCGCGGAAGGTCTTCACCGACGTCAACAACGCCGTGTACCAGTGCGGGTTCGCGAAGTCGCAGGAAGCCTACGAGCACTCCTACCGCAAGCTGTTCGGCCGGCTCGACTGGTTGTCGGACCGGCTCGCGGACCGCCGTTACCTGATGGGCGACACGATCACCGAAGCCGACATCCGGCTGTTCACCACGCTCGTCCGGTTCGACGCGGTCTACCACGGCCACTTCAAGTGCAACCGGCAGAAGCTCACCGAGCTGCCGGTGCTGTGGGCCTACACCCGCGACCTGTTCCAGACGCCCGGGTTCGGCGACACGATCGACTTCGCGCAGATCAAGGAGCACTACTACGTGGTGCACAAGAACGTGAACCCGACCGGCATCATCCCGCTGGGCCCGGACCTCGCGGGCTGGCTGACCCCGCACCACCGCGAGCAGCTGGGCGGCCGCCCGTTCGGCGACGGCACCCCGCCCGGCCCGCCGCCCGGGAACGAGAGGGTGCCCGCGCTCTGACTTTCTGGCTACGGTGATCACCATGGACCGTCTGCGCGATCGCCGCATCCTCGTCACCGGCGCCGGTTCCGGCATCGGCCGGGCCACCACACTCCGCCTGCTGGACGAAGGGGCGCGAGTCGTCGCCACCGACGTCTCCGAAGAAGGCCTGAAGGGAACTCAGGAAGCCGCGCAAGTCGGCGGCCTGACGACGTTCACCATGGACGTCGCCGACGAGGCATCGGTGGCCGAGCGGACGGCGTCCGCGATCGACGTCCTGGGCGGGCTCGACGTGCTGGTCAACGCGGCCGGGATCCTGCTGGCCTCGCACACGCACGAGACGTCGCTGGAGCTGTGGAACCGCGTGCTGGCGGTGAACCTGACGGGCACGTTCCTGGTGACGCGGGCGGCCCTGCCGGCGCTGCTCGAGACCGGCAAGGGCGTGGTGGTGAACTTCAGCTCGACGTCGGCTTCGTTCGCCCACCCGTACATGGCGGCGTACAGCGCGAGCAAGGGCGGCATCCAGGCGTTCACGCATTCGCTGGCGCTGGAGTACGGCAAGCGGGGCCTGCGCGCGGTCAGCATCGCGCCGGGCAGCGTGAAGAGCGGCATCACGGACTCGGCGGCGAGCTGGCTGCCCCGGGACATCGACTTCACGCTGTTCGGCCGGCTGATGCCGATCCTGCCCACGGACCTCACCACGGAGGTCGGCAACGCGGTGGCTCCCCCGGAGGCGGTGGCGGGAGTGGTGGCCATGCTCGCCTCGGACGACGGCCAGTTCATCACGGGCACGGAGATCCGCGTCGACGGCGGGACGCACACCTGATGAGTCCTTCCGCGTAACCACTGGTGACCAGGAGTCGCCGGGGGCCGGGGCTGATTGGAACCGGTCTCAGGTGATGTGCGCGCCGATGCCGTCGAGCACGCGATCCAGCCCGTGCCGGAAGCGTTCCGCGGGCGGGAGGTGTGCGGTGCGGGATTCCAGCAGCGAGCGGCTGAACAGAGGATAGGCACCGGATTCGACGATCTGCCGGACGTACGGCCCGATGTAGTCCCGCTTCCACCGTTCCGGGTCCAGGCCGGACCGGCGGGCCTCCTCCAGCCAGCCGATCTCGCGGCGGATCGCGCTGTGGACGTAGTCGTTCAGCATGCCGACGAACGCCGTGATGTCGTCGATGTCGAGACCGCGCCCGTCGAGTGCGCCGAGCGCGAACTCGTGCACGCGCAACAGATGGGGGCCCAGGGTCGGACGACCGGCGAGCAGCCCGATGAGCCACGAATGGCGCAGGGCCGCGGCGCGGGTCTGGTCGGCGACCAGCGAAAGATCGGCGCGCCAGTCGCCGGACGGGTCGTCCGGGAGCTCGATTTCGCTCATCGCCATGTCGATCATGAGGTCGAACAGGTCATCGCGTTTGGGCACGTACCGGTAGAGCGACATGGCACCGGTGGCCAGCTCGGACGCGATCCGGCGCATGGTCGTGGCCTCCACGCCTTCGGCGTCGGCGATCCGGACCGCCGTCCGAGTGATCTGTTCGCGGCTGTAGCCGGGCCGTCGCCCGGGCCCGGAGCGCTCTTGGCGTTCCGGAAGCATCCAGATGCTGGTCGGTTCGTCGTCGGGCATCGGCATCCCCTCGGTTTGCGTACATCGTACCTGAATGGCTATGGTTCATTTCGAGTACGTGGTACGCGAATGGAGGGCCTGTGGACCGATCTCTTCGCAGGGGCGTGATCGGGGTGATGCTCGGCACGATCACGGCCCCGCTGGATGGCATGATGCTCGGCCCGGCCCTGCCGGTGATCATGGGAGAACTCGGTGGCCTGGAGTACTTCTCCTGGGTCGCGACGGCCTATCTGATCTGCATGGCCGCCTCGACGCCGATCTGGGGAAAGGTCGGTGACCTGCGCGGGCGCAAGCCGGTCTACCTGGCCGCGATCGTGCTGTTCCTGCTGGGGTCGGGGTTGTCGGGGATGTCGCAGGACATGATCCAGCTCGTGGGCTTCCGGGCCGTGCAGGGGCTGGGCGCGGGCGGACTGATGGTGGGCGCGCTGGCGCTCATCGCCGAGTTGGTGCCACCCCGTCTCCAGCGGCGTCCACGCCATGGCCCTCGGCGCGGCCGCACTGGGAGCCGTCGCCCTCGTGCTCGCGTGCCTCATCCGCGAGGTCCCGCTACGCGACCGGACCCCCGCGGAACCGGCCACCGCCGCAGCGTGACTCGACCTGAAACCCCGCCCAACCGAATGGAGAACCCCTTGTCCGACAACCGACTGAGGCTGCCCGTCATCGTCGGCAGCGTCCGCGACGCCCGCATCGGCTCGACCGTGGCCACCTGGTTCGCCACGCCAAGCCGGTGGCGTTCGTGTCCTACGGCGGCCTGTCGGGGGGGCCTGCGGGCGGTGGAACACCTGCGCACGGTCTTCGCCGAACTGCACGCCGTCACGCGGAACACGGTCAGCTTCCACGGCGTGTGGGAGTGCTTCGACGGCGACGGACGGCCCAAGGACCCGCACGGGGCCGCCACCGCCGCCAAGACCCTGCTGGACCAGGTGACGTGGTGGGCGCGAGTGCTGCACGACGCCAAGGCCACCACCTCCTACACCGCCTGACGGAAGGCTTGACCACCATGACAACACTGACCGGCAAGACAGCGCTCGTGACCGGCGCGAGCAGGGGAATCGGCCGTGCCATCGCCACCCGGCTCGCACGACAGGGCGCCCGCGTCGCCGTGCACTACGGCAGCAACCACACGGCCGCCAAGGACACGGTCTCGGCCATCGAAGCGGCCGGCGGGCAGGCCTTCGCCGTCCAGGCCGAGCTGGGTGTGCCCGGCGACGCCGAAGCACTGTGGACCACGTTCGACGCGCACGCCGACGGCCTGGACATCCTGGTCAACAACGCGGGCATCCTCGGCGGACAGGACGAAATCGGCGGCGTGACCCGGGAGGGCTTCGAGCGGCTGTTCGCGGTCAACAGCACCGCCCCGTTCTTCATCACCCAGCTCGCTCTGCCGCGGCTGAGAGACGGCGGGAGGGTCATCACGATCGGAACCATGCTGACCCGCGGTACCGCCATGCCCGCGGCGATCGGCTACGCCATGTCCAAGGCAGCACTCGACGTGCTCACCTCGACACTCGCCAAGCAACTGGGGCCGCGCGGCATCACCGTCAACACCGTGGCGCCCGGCGTCATCGACACCGACATGCACCAGGGCCGACTGGTCGGCGAGGCCCTGACCTGGCTGTCATCCCTGTCGCCGCTGGGCCGGCTGGGCACACCGGAGGACGTCGCCGGCACGGTGGCCTTTCTGGCCTCCGACGACAGCCGATACGTCACCGGGCACCACCTCGACGTCTCCGGCGGGACGCTCGTGTAGCCGCCGGACGGCGGTGGTGGTTGTGGTGGCACAACCGCGGCATGCCGGGCGCCGCCATCCGCACCCAGTTCTCCACATGTGACCGTTCAGAGCAATGCGGACGTCGCTGGTCTTCGCCGACTTGGGTTCGGCGAAAACCAGCGACAGACTTCCTCGACATCGGCGTGTCGAAACAGGGACAGCTCGTTTTTCGGAATAATTGGATTACCACACTCAAGCCCGAACAACGAATCGTCCGGCCTGTATCGGACCACTGGGCTTACCGTCGAGCAGATCGCGCCCTACATTTCTACGCAGGTGTGTGCCTCGCGATGCCGCCATCGCGAGGCACACCTGGTCCGGCCGGCCGCGACGTGCTCGAGCTTCTCCTCCACCCCGCGCACCCGGAGCCCGGGGGTGGATCGGCAGCCGCACATAGCTGCGCTGATTGCTTGATGACACCAGGATGTCCGCTCTGGCCAGGGACAACGGCATCGGGCTGTCCACGGCATACTCCTACCGCGACGAGGGCATCGCGGTGCTGACCGCCCGCAAGCCGTCCCTGCACGGAGCGCTGCTGGTGGCCAAGGCCGCCGGGCACTCGCACGTGATCGTGCGAGCGGCTTTATCGGGGCCGGACATCGAGCGGGCTCGCGACGTTGTGTCGCGTTCTTGTGACTGAGTTTAAAGATACGGCTTCGCCGTGGCGTGGGGAATCGGCGCTGCTGTGGTTGCTTTGGGTTTGTGGTCGGCAGCGCCCCGCAAGAGGGA
>NZ_JBFBBN010000055.1:0-66531 GCF_040682715.1 Amycolatopsis sp. NPDC051128
GAGACCCTCGGCTGGCGGACACCAGCCGAGGCCCTCACCGCGCTACTGTTGGATCAACAAACAACAGGTGTTGCAACCACCGCGTGAATCCGCCTGGCCTTCACGGATTTTCGAGCCCGAACCCCAACCCCCGCGCGCGTGAGGGGGCCCCCGGTTTCAACGTTACCGGTGGGCACCGACAATTCCGGCCCGCGGAGCCGGGTTGTCCACAGGCCCCACGCTGGTGACCGAGTTGTCCCCAGGCCCTATCGAGTCAGGACGATGACCACCACGGTCGCCGCCGTGGCGAGGAGCAGCGCCACCAGCCCGAGCGGCAGCGGCCGCTTCCGCCACGGCGTGTTCCGCTCCAGCGAAATCGGCCCGGCGCCGGTGAACAGCAGGCTCAGCGCCGCCGCCCCGAGCAGCAGCTCGAACTCGAAACCCTGCCCCTGCCCTTCGAAGAAGCCGCCGTGGAACTTCGCGAACACGGCGTTCGCGGCGACGCCGAGCAGGCCCGCCGCGGCCAGCGGCGTGAACAACCCGACGATCACCAGCACGCCGCCGCCGACCTCGGTGACGCCGGTGATCCACGACAGCAGCGTCGTCTGCTTGTGGTAGCCGAAAGTTTCCAGCACCCGCGCGAACCCAGCGATGCCCGGCCCGCCGAACAGGCCGAACAGGTGCTGCAGCCCGTGCGCGCCCATGGTCACGCCGAGCGCCAGCCGCAGGACCAGCAGGCCGAGCCCGAGCCCGCCCTGGCGCGGGGAGTCGTCGGCCCCGTCGTCCTCGACGCCGGACAGGAGGCTGGTGGGCTGCTGCGAAAACTCGTCTCCACTGCTCACGCGCGAAGGCTATGGGATCCGCCCGGGCCTGGCGAGCCGCCGCGCTAGTACTCCCCGTGCACGAGGTTGTCCGGCAGCTCGCCCCCGGCGTACCGGGCGATCTCGGCGGCGGCGACGGCGTACGAACGGCCCCGCACCCCGCGCACGGCCCCGCCGACGTGCGGGGTCAGCACCAGGCCCGGCACCGTCCACAGCGGGTGCCCGGCCGGCGGCGGCTCGGGATCGGTGACGTCGAGGGCGGCACGCAGCCGGCCCGTGGTCAGTTCGGCGACCAGGGCGTCGGTGACCACGACGGCGCCGCGCGCGGCGTTGACCAGCACCGCCCCGTCGCGCATCTCGGCGAGGAACTCCGCGTTCACCATCCCGCGGGTGCGCGAGGTCAGCGGCACCATCAGCACCACGACGTCGTGGAAGCCGAGCAGCCCGGGCAGCTCGCGCACGCCGTGCACGCCCTCCCGCGCGGTCATCCCGACCATCGTGCACCGCGCCTCGAATGGCTCGAGCCGGCGCCGCAGGTGCCGTCCGAGGTCGCCGGCGCCGATGACGAGCACGCGCTTGCCCTGCAGTGTGTCGGCGCTGTGCCGCTCCCACCGGCCTTCGCGCTGGGCGACAGCGAAGGCGTCCAGCCTCCGGTACAGCGACAGCAGCACGGCGACGACCCACTCGGCGGTGCTGCCGCCATGGGCGCCGCGGCAGGTGGAGAGCAGGACGCCGTCGGGCACCTTGCCGACCCAGTCCTCGGCGCCGGCGGACAGCAGCTGGATCAGCTTGAGGTTCGGCAGCGTGCGCCACAGCTCCTCGCCCGCCGGGTGCCGGCCGGGGATGAGCACCTCGGCCTTCGCGGCCTCCGGCGGGACCGGCTCGCCCCACTGGTAGCGCACGGGGAGGACCCGCGGGACCTCGGCGAGCACGGTCATGCCCTCGTCGTCGGGCACCAGCACGGTCAGCGTCATGATCCCCAACGTAATAGAGGAGTGCTCACCCATGGTTCACGCACCGGGCCCTAGGCTGGTGGATCATGCGAACCCGGTACCGGTCGGCCCTGCTGGCGATCCTGGCCTGCGGCGTCCTGCTGCCCGCCGGGTGCGCGCGGTTCGACGACTCCGCGGCGGGCCAGACGTTCAGCCCCGCGCCGGTGGCCAGCCCCGAATCGCCGCCCGAGGTCCAGGGCCCCGGCGCGGACTCCGGCGGCAACGGCAAGCAGGCCCCGCCCGGCCAGTCGGCCACGCCGGTGCCGCCGCCCCAGGGCTGCAAGGACTTCGACCCGTCGGTGATCGCGACCTGCCTGGACACGGTCGCCGCGGTGGCCGGCCTGCCGGGCGACGGCTCGACGCCGAGCGCGCTGGCGGGTGAGCGCAAGAGCGGCCGCGTGCTGCTCGCGACCGCGGGCAAGGACGCCACGGACTTCGCGAAACTCGACGTCCAGGCGGCCGGCGACGGCGGCCTGACCGGCCTCGCGCTGTCGCCGTCCTACGTCGAAGACCAGCTCGTATTCGCCTACCTCACCACACCGACGGACAACCGCGTCGTGCGCTTCGCGAAGGGCCAGGCGCCGAAACCGGTGCTCACCGGCATCCCGAAGGGCGCGACCGGCAACCGCGGCGCCATCAGCGCCGACAACCGCGGCGCGCTGCTGGTCGCGACCGGCGACGCGGGCAACCCGAACGCCGCGGCCGACCCGAACTCGCTCGCCGGGAAGGTCCTGCGGATCGAAACGTCCGGCAAGGCCGCGGCGGGCAACCCGAACGGCTCGCTGGTCGTGGCCGCCGGCCTGCACGCGCCGGGCGGGCTGTGCGCGTCCGCCGACGGCGGCCGCGTCTGGGTCACCGACCGGCTCGCCGACAAGGACGCTCTCTACCGGATCCAGGCCGGGCAGCCACTGACGCCGGCGTGGACGTGGCCGGACAAGCCGGGCGTCGCGGGCTGCGCCGACTTCGTCGACGCGAACGGCTCGGTCTCGGTCGGCACGTCGCTGGCCGGGAACCTGCAGAACCTGCCGGTGACGGCGGAGGGCGCGGTCAGCGGCAAGCCCACGGTGAGCCTCGACGGGAAGACCGGCAAGCCGCCGGCGACCTTCGGGCGGCTCGCCGGGATGAGCATGATCAACCCGCAGCTCGCCGTGGCCGGCACGGTCAACAAGGACGGCGGCGTCCCGGTTTCGAGCGACGACCGGGTGGTGCTGATCACTCCGGCGACGTCCGGCGGCGGCAACAGCAAGGACTGACCCGGCCGGCTCACGCCCGTGGTCCGCAGTCGACCACGAGGAGCACCAGGCCGGGTCCCCGAAGCATCTCGGTTCTCCAGGACCGATCTACGCCAGGGGCTTCAGCTCCACCCGCCGTCCCTCCGCCGACGACGTCAGCCCGGCCTCCGCGAGCTGCAGCCCCCGCGCGGCCGAGAAGAAGTCGTAGCGGTGCTGCCGCCCGGCGACCACATCCCGGACAAACTCCTCCCACTGGGCCTTGAAGCCGTTGTCGAACTCGGTGTTGTCCGGCACTTCCTGCCACTGGTCGCGGAACGGCTCGGTCGCCGGGAGGTCCGGGTTCCAGACGGGCTTCGGCGTCGCCGAGCGGTGCTGGACGCGGCAGCGGCGCAGGCCGGCGACGGCGCTGCCCTCGGTGCCGTCGACCTGGAACTCGACCAGCTCGTCGCGGAAGACCCGGGTGGACCACGACGAGTTGATCTGCGCGATGGCCCCCGACTCGAGTTCGAAGATGCCGTACGCGGCGTCGTCCGCCGTCGCCGCGTACGCCTCGCCCTGCTCGTCCCAGCGACGCGGAATGTGCGTCACCGCCTTCGCGGTCACCGCCGAGACGCGGCCGAAGAGGTTCTCGAGCACGTAGTTCCAGTGGCAGAACATGTCGAGCACGATCCCGCCGCCGTCCTCGGCGCGGTAGTTCCAGCTCGGCCGCTGCGCTTCCTGCCAGTCGCCCTCGAACACCCAGTAGCCGAACTCGCCGCGCACCGACAGGATCCGTCCGAAGAACCCGCCATCGACCAGCCGCCGCAGCTTCCGCAGGCCGGGCAGGAACAGCTTGTCGTGCACGACGCCGTGGCAGACCCCGGCGTCCCGCGCGAGCCCGGCCAGCTCCAGCGCCGCCGGCAGCGTGTCGGCGAGGGGCTTCTCGGCGTAGATGTGCTTGCCCGCGGCGATCGCCGCCCGCACCGACGGCTCGCGCGCCGACGTCAGCTGCGCGTCGAAGTAGATCTGGACGTCGGCCAAGGCCGAGTCGACGTCGGTGGTCCACGCGGTCAGGCCGTGCCGGTCGGCGAGCTCCTTGAGCTTCGTCGCGTTGCGCCCGGCGAGGATCGGCTCGAGCTGCACCCGGCTGCCGTCCGGGAGCTCCACGCCGCCCTGCTCGCGGATGGCCAGGACCGACCGGAGCAGGTGCTGCCGGTAGCCCATCCGGCCGGTCACCCCGTTGAGCAGCACTCCGATACTGGACTCGTTCATCACTGCCGGCCTTCCTGGTCGAGGGAACGTCTCATGGGATGTCGTATTCGGCGCGGTGTCCGCACATGCCGTAGCCGTCCGGGTTCGACGGCGTCGTGACCCGGACGCCTGAATGTTCGAGGTGGCTGCCGTCGCCGCCGGCGAGCGCCTCGAGGTGCACGCCGGTCAGTTCGGCGGCCTTCAGCGCCCCGGCCTGCCAGCGCGGAACCCACTCGGCGACCTTCGGCGCGACGAGCGCGACGGCCGCGCGGTGGAACGCCCGAAGCGGCTCCGAGTCGCCGTCGAGCAGGGCCTCCCGCAGCGGCAGGTAGCCGCGAACCGCCAGGTCACGCCGATGTCGGGCGGCGTCGTCGGTTTTCGGCGACGCCGCGGCCTCGGCGTAGGCGCCCGCGTCGGCGAGCACGTCGGGCGGGAAGGTGAACACGGCGTCCCCCGCCTCGGGCAGCCCGCTGTTCTGCATGAGCACCGTGACGCGCAGGCCGCCGCCCTGCACCATCCGGTGCACGGTGCCCGGCGCGAACCACGCGATCACCCCGGCTTCCAGGGGCGTCTCGGCGTAGCCGCCGGTGCTCAGGGTCTGGACGGCGCCTTGCCCACCCGTGACGACGTAGGCCTCGGTGCAGGCGAGGTGCAGGTGCGGGCTGCCGCCGCAGACGCCGTCCTCGGCCGTCCAGTCGTAGGCGCGCAGGTGCGAGACGCCGATGCCACCCGGTAGCGGGAACTCGTCCATGCCCTGCGCCTCAGAATCCGTGGCTCTCGAGGTACCGCGTCACCCGGTCGCGATCCCAGGCCCCGTCGGCGACGACGATCCGGTAGCGGTAGGTGAAACTCTCCCCCGGCGGCAGGGTGAACTCTTCGAAGAACGCCCACGAGAAGGCGACCATCGGCGTGTCCTGGGACCGGACGAACCAGTGCGACTCGTGGATCGCCTTGTCGTTCTCGGGCGCGTGCGCGAAGACGAGCGTCGAGTGCCCGTCGACGTCGTCGTGCTCCCCGACGAACGCCAGCCACGGCGCCTGCGCGCCCATCATCTCCTCGCCGCCGAGGTCGCCGGGCCCGAGGACGCTGCCGCCGCTGAAGTCGCGCGGACCACGCCAGTGCAGGCCGGTGTACCCGGCCAGCTCCCGGCCGGCCGTGGTCGGGCTGCCGAACACGAGCGGGGTATCGCGGACGTTCGTCAGCTCGATCCCCCAGTCGAGGGCCCAGGCCCCTTCGTCCGGCTCGACCGAGTGGACGACGATGTCGCGCCGCTCCCGCGCCCATGCGTCGCCGCCGTTGGCCACCCACGTGAGCTGCTCGGTGAAGCTCAGCCGGTCGCGCTCGACGGTGAAGCCGGCGAACCCGTCGTGGCGCATGGAGCCGATGCGGTCGGGCAGATCCTGGTACCACTCGCCGGGGACGTAGGTGTGGCCGCCCCAGAAGTTCTGGCCGGACAGGTGGCTCGACGTCATCTGCAGGCCCTTGTGCCAGCGGTGGTCCGACGGCCGGTAGCCGCTGACGTGCCGGCCCCGGAGGGTGCGGAGCGGGTGGGCGTAGGGCTTGCGGGACTCGAAGGCCACGGGGTCAGGCTTGTACACATAGGACATCAGCTGGACCCCGGCCGCCTCGACCGTCACGTGGTCGCCGTGCCGGTGGGTCACGGTGATCGCCGCGCTCACCGGCGTGCCGTTTCCGCGGCGGGGCTACCGGCCATGGACCAGTAGAAGGCGTCGCCCGGCCCGATCTCCCCGCGACGCACGCCGAGCCCGGTGGACGCGGACTTGTAGAGCGCGGCGACGAACTCCAGCACCCGCCGCCCGTCGTCCCCGCTGCACGGCGGCCGGCGGCCGGCCCGGTGAGCGGCGAGGATCGGCGTGAACGCGGCGGCGTGCGAGCTGCCGACGTCGTCAGGTGGCGTGTACCGGCGCGTGTCGTCCGTCTTCAGGTGCGGCGCCGGGGTGTAGCGCCAGTTCTTGTTGCCGTGTCCGTAGAGGTGGGTGAGCTCGGCGGTGGCGTGCTCACAGTCGATCCGGATCCGGCTCACCTCGTCCGGCGAGAGGACGCTGTTGACGACGGTCGCGAGCGCGCCCGACTCGAACCGGACGAGCGCGGTGGAGACGTCCTCGGTCTCGACGTCGTGCACCAGCCGCGCGGTCATCGCCCGGACCTCGGCCCATTCGCCGAGCAGGTGGAACAGCAGATCCATCTGGTGGATGCCGTGCCCCATGGCCGGCCCGCCGCCCTCGGTGTCCCACCGCCCGCGCCACGGCACCGCGTAGTAGGCGGCGTCGCGGTACCAGGTCGTCTGGCAGTGCGCGACGAGCGGACGGCCGAGTTCCCCCTCCGCGAGCAGGGTCCGGAAGTGGGCGGCGCCGGAGCCGGACCGCTGCTGGTACACGAAGGCGGCGTACGGGCCACCCTCCCGTTCGGCGGCGGTCATCTCGTCGTACTCGGCGAGCGACCGGCACGGCGGCTTCTCGCACCAGACCCAGGCGCCGCCCGCGAGCACCTTCTTGGTCTGCTCGACGTGCAGACCCGGTGGCGTGCAGATCGAGACGAGATCGGGTTCCTGCTCGGCGAGCATGGCGTCGAGATCGCGGTAGGGCTTGGCGTGCTCGGTCGCGGCGCAGAACGCGACGGCCCTGGCCTCGTCGACGTCCGCGGCGGCCACGATGTCCACGTCGTCGCGATGGGCCTGGTAGGCGGCCAGGTGGCTGTCCGCAATGGCTCCGGCCCCGACGACGGCGACTCGTAAGCGTTTCCCGTGAGCCAACCCGGACCTCCCTCCTCGACGACCTCGCGCGCGGCGGTGATCCACGCGGCTGTCCGCCCACGACGGCGACCCGCGCGGTGGCGGGCCGAACACCTCCGACCGTTCCAGAAAGCGCTTTCTCGCGCAACGGCCGATCGCGTTGTCAACGTTGTCAATGTCGGCCGCCGACCCGGAACGGGCAACTCGGCAACCCCCCGGCCCAGGTGACTCATCCAAAGGGGATTCCCCACCGTCAACCGGTTTCGTGCGGTGAAAGAGTTCCGAACAGCCACGAGGTCAGCGCGGTCAAGACTGCCCAGGAAGTTCGGCGGTGTGACTCAGGACTCTTCCAAAGCCATGGCCGTCCACATGGTGAAATCCCCCGATCGGGTAAACCTTCGTCAGCCGGTGCGCCAGCCCGACCGGCGACCACACCTCCGGCGATCAGAGGCTCTTGCTGCGAGACTCACGTTTCCGCGGCTGCCGGCTTTCGACCCGCATCGCCCGCATGTCCAAGAAAGCGGCGACGCCCGATACGAGCGCGGCGAACAATCCGAGGAACCGGCCGAAGCCGGGACCGATGGCGATCCCGGCGGCTTCGAAGATGCCGCGCTGGTCGGCGTCGAACTCCCAGTCGAGGGTGAACCAGCCGAGCACCATCAGCAGCAACGACGCCGCGGCGACCACCAGCCACAGGTGCGGCAGGCCGCTGACCCGCAGCTTCCGGATTCGTCCGAAAAAGACCACGACCAGCCCGGCCAGCAGCAACGGCAACGGCGGACACCAGGCGAAGAAGCTCGAGTGCCACGCGTCGCGGACGACGTCGCTGTGCGGCAACTGCGAGAGGACGACCTCGATGTCCGGTTTGTTGGTGCTCAGCGTGGTCCACGGCAGGAACGTCGAGCCCAGCGCGAGCAGCCCGGCCGCCAGGCCAAGCCACTCGCGCCAGGTGACGCTTTTGACGGAAAACGGCTGTGTCATGAAAACGGTCAGGAACCGACGCGCTCGATGATCAGCTCGCGGACCCGCTTGGCGTCGGCCTGCCCCTTCGTCGCCTTCATGACCGCGCCGACGATCGCGCCCGCCGCGGCCACCTTGCCGCCACGGATCTTGTCCGCGACGTCCGGCTGCGTCGCCAAGGCCTCGTCGATCGCCGCGAGCAGGGCCGAGTCGTCCGAGACGACCTTCAGCCCCCGCTTCTCGACGACGTCACGTGGCTCACCCTCACCGGCGAGCACGCCCTGGACGACTTCCTTGGCCAGCTTGTTCGTCAGCTCGCCGGACGACACCAGCGCGATGACCTCGGCCAGCTGCTTCGGCGAGATCGGCAGGTCGGCCAGCTCGACCTCACGGGTGTTCGCCTCCTGCGCCAGGGTGTTGACCCACCAGCCGCGGGCTTCGTCCGGCGACGCGCCGGCCTCGACCGTGGCCGCGACCAGGTCGACGGCGCCGACGTTCAGCAGGTCACGCAGGGCTTCGTCGGAAAGTGACCACTCGGCCTGGATCCGCTTCCGCCGCTCGGACGGCATCTCCGGCAGCGTGCCGCGCAGCTCCTCGACCCATTCGCGCGACGGCGCGATCGGGACCAGGTCGGGCTCCGGGAAGTACCGGTAGTCCTCCGCGGTCTCCTTCGTGCGACCCGGCGACGTGGTGCCGTCGGCCTCCTGGAAGTGGCGGGTCTCCTGCTTGATCGTGCCGCCGTCGGCGAGGATCGCCGCCTGCCGCGTCATCTCGTAGCGCACCGCGCGCTCGACGCTGCGCAGCGAGTTGACGTTCTTCGTCTCGGTGCGGGTGCCGAACTCGGTCGCGTCCTTCGCCATCAGCGAAACGTTCGCGTCGCAGCGCAGCGAGCCCTGGTCCATGCGGACGTCCGACACGTCGAGCGCGCGGAGGAGGTCGCGCAACGCCGACACGTAGGCGCGCGCGACCTCGGGTGCCCGCGAACCGGTGCCCTCGATCGGCTTGGTGACGATTTCGATCAGCGGCACGCCGGCCCGGTTGTAGTCGAGCAGCGAGTGCTCGGCGCCGTGGATCCGGCCGGTGGCGCCACCGACGTGCAGCGACTTGCCGGTGTCCTCTTCCATGTGCGCGCGCTCGATCTCGACGCGCACGACCTCGCCGTCGTCGAGCGTGACGTCGAGGTAGCCGTTGAAGGCGATCGGCTCGTCGTACTGCGACGTCTGGAAGTTCTTCGGCATGTCCGGGTAGAAGTAGTTCTTCCGGGCGAACCGGCACCACTCGGCGATCTCGCAGTTCAGCGCGAGCCCGATCCGGATCGCGCCCTCGACGGCCTTGCCGTTGAGAGCCGGCAGCGCCCCGGGCAGGCCGAGGCAGGTCGGGCAGACCTTCGTGTTCGGCTCGCCGCCGAACTCGTTCGCGCAGCCGCAGAACATCTTCGTGTTCGTGTTCAGCTCGACGTGCACCTCGAGCCCGAGCACGGGGTCGAACCGCTCGACGACGTCGGCGTAGTCCATCAACTCGGCCACGGCAGTCACTTCGTTCCTCCCAGCTCCGGGACCTTGTGGATGAGAGCCCCACCGGCGGCGGCATCGCGGGCGGCCTCATAGGCGGCGCCGACCCGGTAAAGCCGGTCGTCGGCGAGCGCCGGGGCCATGATCTGCAGCCCGACCGGCAGGCCGTCCTCGTCGGACAGCCCGCTCGGCACGCTCATGGCGGCGTTGCCGGCGAGGTTCGACGGGATCGTGCACAGGTCAGCGAGGTACATCGCCATCGGGTCGTCGACGCGCTCGCCGATCTTGAAGGCGGTGGTCGGCGTTGTCGGCGACACGAGGACGTCGACCTGCTGGAAGGCGGCCTCGAAGTCACGCGTGATCAGCGTGCGCACCTTCTGCGCCGAGCCGTAGTAGGCGTCGTAGTAGCCGGACGACAACGCGTACGTGCCCAGCATGATCCGCCGCTTGACCTCGGCGCCGAAGCCCTTCTCCCGGGTCAGCGACATGACCTCTTCGGCACTGTGGGTCCCGTCGTCGGCGACGCGCAGGCCGTAGCGCATGGCGTCGAACCGGGCGAGGTTGGACGAGCACTCGCTCGGCGCGATCAAGTAGTACGCGGGCAGCGCGTAGACGAAATTCGGACACGACAGCTCGACCACCTCGGCGCCGAGCGCACGCAGCTGGTCGACCGCGGCCTGGAACGACCGCAGGACGCCCGGCTGGTAGCCGTCGCCACCGAACTCCTTGACGACGCCGACCTTGACGCCCTTCAGGTCACCGTTCGCACCCTGACGCGCAGCGGCGACGACCGGCGGCACCGGCGCGTCGATGGAGGTCGAGTCCCGCGGGTCGTACCCCGCGATGACCTCGTGCAGCAATGCGGCGTCGAGCACCGTCCGTGCACAGGGTCCGGCCTGGTCGAGCGACGACGAAAACGCGACGAGCCCGTACCGCGACACCCCGCCGTAGGTCGGCTTGACCCCGACGGTGCCGGTGACGGACCCAGGCTGCCGGATCGACCCACCGGTGTCGGTGCCGATGGCGATGGCGGCTTCGAAGGCCGCGATCGACGCCGACGAGCCACCGCCCGACCCGCCCGGGATGCGGGCGTGGTCCCACGGGTTGTGCGTCGGGCCGTACGCGGAGTTCTCGGTCGACGACCCCATGGCGAACTCGTCCATGTTGGTCTTGCCGAGGATGACGACACCGGCCTCACGCAGCTTGCGCGTCACGGTGGCGTCGTACGGCGGGATCCAGCCTTCGAGCGTTTTCGAACCACAGGTCGTCGGCACGCCCTCGGTGGTCAGGACGTCCTTCAGCGCCAGCGGCACGCCGGCCAGCGGCGACGCGGGCGCCTTGCCATCGGCGAGGCCTTCGTCGACGGCCTTGGCCGCGGCCAGCGCGCCCTCGGTGTCGACGTGCAGGAACGCGTGGATGTGGTCGTCGACCTCGGCGATCCGGTCCAGGTGGGCCTGCGTGACCTCGACCGCGGACACCTCGCGCGAGTGAATCTTCTCCGCCAGCTCCGCGGCGGTCAGCTTGATGAGCTCGCTCACTGCTCTTCCCCCAGAATCCGCGGCACCCGGAAACGACCGTCCTCGGCGGCCGGCGCACCGGCCAGCGCCTGCTGCTGGGAGAGCCCAGGGACGACGACGTCCTGTCGGAAGACATTCGTCAGCGGCACGGCGTGCGACGTCGGCGGCACGTCGTCGGCGGCGACTTCGCTCACCTTGGCCACCGAGTCCAGGATCTGGTCGAGCTGGCCGGCGAAGACGTCGAGCTCGTCGTCGGTCACGGCCAGCCTGGCCAGCTTCGCGAGGTGCGCGACCTCGTCTCGGGAAATGTTGGGCACGCGGGTGACTCCCGGGTTGTGCTGTGCGGGTTGTCTCGGAAGCTGCAAGTCTATGGTGGCGGCGCGGGCGGACTCGACTGGGTTACGCCCGGCGCAAGCCGGCTGCCGTCCGGCGACGCTCGCATCCCGCCCGGCGGACAGCGGGTCCCGCGAGCCGGGTGGGTCTGTCACAATCGGCGACCGGCATTGAGCGTCCCACGGCAAGGCTGGGACGCCAGAGGCGAGAGGGGCGCGTGGTGTCGTTCCTGATCAGGGTCCTCCTTCCGGACAGCCCGGGGACCCTCGGCGCGGTCGCCACGGCGCTCGGCACGGTAGGCGCCGACATCCTCAGCGTGGACGTCGTCGAACGCGGCAGCGGCGTGGCCGTCGACGACCTCGTGGTCGAGCTCCCGTCGGGCCGGCTGCCCGACGCGCTGATCACGGCGGCGGAGAGCGTCGAGGGCGTCGAAGTGGACGCGGTCCGCCCCTACGCGGGCGTCCTGGACACCCATCGCGAGCTCGAACTGGTCGAGGAGATCGCCGCACGCCCGAAGACCGGCCTCGACATCCTGGCGGAGGGCGTCCCCCGCATCGTGCGCGCCGGCTGGGCGATGATCGTCGAGCACGCCGAAACCGGCGCGGTCCGGCTGGCCTCGTCCAGCGCGGCCCCGGAGACCCCGATCACCGATCTGCCCTGGCTGCCGCTCGAACGCGCGACGGTGCTCGACAGCGAGGAAGCCTGGATCCCGGAGACGTGGAAGGAACTCGGCACCGAGCTGGCCGCCACGCCGCTCGGCAAGCCGGGCAAGGCACTGCTCGTCGCCCGCCCGGGCGGGCCGAACTTCCGCGCCGCCGAGGTCGCCCGGCTCGCTCACCTCGCCGGGATCGTCGCGGTCGTCCTCGACGGATAACGCGCCCGAACAGGCCACGGCCCGCGCGTCGTCAGCACGGGGACGGCGTGGTCCTCATTCGACAACGCCCTGGTCAGAGATCGATTTGATAGGCGATCAGGCTGATGTGCGGGAACGGCCGCCAGTCCCGCTCGGCCAGGCGGGCGAACCCGAGACGCTCATAGAGCCGATGCGCGCTGTGCATGCTGTCGACGCTGCTCAACACGACTTTGCGAATGCCCAGCCGCCGCGCACGGTCGAGCACAGCCCTCGTCAGCGCCTCACCGACGCCCCGGCCACGCGCCGACGGCGCCACCGCCAGCATCCGGAACTCCAGCTCGCCCGGACGCGAGATCTCGGCGTAAGCAGATTCGGGACGCACGACGGTCACGGTGCCGACCACCTCCCCCGCCCCGTCGACGGCGACGAGCACTTCGGCCAGCTCGGCCCGCCGTGCGATGTCACGCAACTCCGCGTCATACCCGACGTCGCCCGCCAGGTGCCCGTCGACGTCGTAGGCCTGCACCGTGACCTCGCCTGCCGCGGCGTACTCCTCCGGCCGCGGTGGCCGGATCTCGACATCACCCATCCGCTCCCCCAACCTCTTCTTCGACGGTCTCGTCACCGGCCGGCAGCGCCACCTCCTGCGCGGCGTCGGGCCCCCGCTCCAGCAGGACGCGGAAACCGGCTTCGTCTAGCACCGGCACCTTGAGCTGCACCGCCTTCTCGTACTTCGAACCCGGCGAGTCCCCGACGACGACGAACGCGGTCTTCTTCGAGACCGACCCGGCGGCCTTGCCACCGCGGGCCATGATGACCTCCTTGGCCTCGTCGCGGGAGAACCCGTCGAGCGAGCCGGTCACCACGATGGACAGCCCTTCGAGGTTGCGCGGGATCGACTCGTCGCGCTCCTCCTCCATCCGCACGCCGGCGCGTCGCCACTTTTCGACGATCTCGCGGTGCCAGCCGACCTCGAACCATTCCTGCGTCGCGTGCGCGATGGTCGGGCCGACGCCGTCGACGTCCGCCAGCTCCTCCTCGGTCGCCTGCTCGATCCGCTCGATCGAGCCGAACTCACGCGCCAGCGCCTGCGCCGCGGTCGGCCCGACATGCCGGATCGACAGGGCGACCAGCACCTTCCACAACGGCCGGTCCTTCGCCGCGTCGAGGTTGGCGAGCAGCTTTCGCGCGTTCGCCGACAACTCGCCGGCCTTGGTGCGGAACAGCTCGACCTCGGCGAGACTCTCCTCGTCCAGATCGAAGACGTCCCCCTCGTCGGCGACCACCCGCGCGTCGAGCAGCGCGACCGCCGCCTCGTACCCGAGGACTTCGATGTCGAAGGCGCCGCGCCCGGCCAGGTGGAAGAGCCGCTCCCGCAGCTGCGCGGGGCAGAACCGGGTGTTCGGGCAGCGGATGTCCTTGTCGCCTTCCTTCTGGTAGGCCAGCTCCGTGCCGCATTCCGGGCAGTCGGTGGGCATGACGAACTCGCGCTCGTCGCCCGTGCGCGCGTCGACCACCGGCCCGAGAACCTCGGGGATGACGTCACCGGCCTTCCGGATGACGATCCGGTCGCCGATCAGCACGCCCTTGCGCTTGACCTCCTCCTGGTTGTGGAGGGTGGCCCTCGCCACGGTCGACCCCGCGACCTTGACCGGCTCGGTGACCGCGAACGGTGTCACCCGCCCGGTCCGCCCGACGCCGACCTGGATGTCCAGCAGCGTCGTGATCGCCTCTTCCGGCGCGTACTTGTACGCGATCGCCCACCGCGGCGCGCGCGACGTCGTGCCCAGCCGCCGCTGCAGCGCCACCTGGTCGACCTTGATGACCACGCCGTCGATCTCGTGCTCCGCGTCGTGCCGGTGCTCACCCCAGTAGGCGATGTGCGCGGTGAGTTCGTCGGCCGAAGTGAGGACCTTGCTGTGCGGTGACACCGGCAGCCCCCACGCGGCCAGCGCGTCGTACGCCTCCGACTGACGCTGGGGCTCGAATCCCCCGCGCTTGCCGAGTCCGTGGCAGATCAGCCGCAGCCGGCGCTCACGGGTGATCTTCGGATCCTTCTGCCGCAGCGACCCGGCCGCGGTGTTGCGCGGGTTCGCGTACGGCGGCTTGCCCGCTTCGACCATCTTCGCGTTCAGCTCGAGGAAGTCCTCGACGCGGAAGTAGACCTCGCCGCGCACCTCGACCAGAGCAGGCACCGGGAACTCGTCGGTGCCGGTCAGCGTCACCGGCACCTGGTCGAGCGTGCGGACGTTCAACGTGACGTCCTCACCCGTCCGGCCGTCACCCCGGGTGAGCGCCCTGGTGAGGGTTCCGTTCTCGTAGAGGAGGTTGACGGCCAGGCCGTCGATCTTCAGCTCGGCGAGGAACTCGGTGCGCCCGACCTCCTTCTCGACACGCTCCACCCAGGCCAGGAACTCCTCCTGGTCGAAGACGTTGTCGAGGCTGAGCATGCGCTCGAGGTGATCGTGCGCGGTGAACTCGGTCGAGAACGTGCCCCCGACCCGCTGGGTCGGGGAATCGGGCGTGACCAGCGCCGGATGCGCCTCTTCGAGCCGCTGCAGTTCGCCCAGCAGCTCGTCGAACTGCCCGTCGGAGATGATCGGCGAGTCCAGGACGTAGTAGCGGAACTGGTGGTCGCGCAGTTCCTCGGCGAGGGCGCTGTGCCGCTCGCGCACGTCGGCCGGGACGTCGGTGACGTCCTCCGCGGCCACCGGGGCGTCGACCGCCGCAATCTGGTCCTGGGGGAGTTCGGTGCTGCTCACGGGTAGTAACCCTAGCTGGAGGTACCGACATTTTCGCCCGGCCCGTTGCCCAGTCCGCGGACCAGTTCACGGAACTCCAGAAGGGTGATCGCCCCGGCCGGCTCGGCTTCGGCGGTCTCGACACGCCGTAGTCGTTCAGCGGCGAGCCGTTCACCCAACGTGGCGTCGAGGGGCAGGAAGGTCATGGTTTGCCGGGCGGCGTCGTCGAGGTCGCCGAACCCCGGATGGAAGACGGCGACGTCGATCACCTGCGCCTCAACGTCCACCTGCGCGACGACCCGTACGTCGGCCAGCGCGATCCGATGCTCGCCGAGGTTCACCGTTACCTCGGTCGGATCGGGCACCGCCGGCACGGAGTCGTGGTACTCCCAGATCGCGTCGTCCGGCGGCGCAGCGGCCCGCCACGCGTCGGTGAACGGCCGCAGCTCCGGGTCCTCCTGGCCGGTCACGACCAGGGCGTAGATCGCCTGACGCCCACGCTCGAGCGAGAAGTGCAGCCGCGGATGCAGCGCCTCGACCAGCTGGCAGAGTTCGTGCTCGACCCGGTGCGGCTCACCCTCGCCGAGCGCCGCGCTCACCATCGGAAGCAGATCGAACCAGCCGTGCCAGAACGCCTCCGCGGCGGCCGCCGGGTCCTCCGGCACGCGCTGTTCGGGCCACGCGGTGCGCGGGTCAGGCGGATCGGCGGCGGTGCTCTTGCGGCGGAACAGGCGCATGGTTGGAAATGGTCCTCGTTCGATCGGCTACCCCGGCCACGCTACTTGCCGGACAGAGCGGACGTCGGCGAGTTGCCGGATTCCGTCACCAGTCCTCCGGCGGCTCCACGAAGGCCTTGCCGAGATCACGCGCCAGCGAGAGGGCCCGGCGCATCCATTCCGGCGTCGCACCGGCGAGGCCGCAGGCAGGAGTCGGCACTGCCCGTTCGGCGAGGACGCTGCGGTTGAAGCCGAGCCGGTCGGCCAGCCGAAACGCCGGCTCGCCGACGTCCTTCAGGCTCAGCGGGGACGCGGGCGCGGTCGTCGGGACCGCGCCCAGGAACAATGTCGCCCCGCCGTCCCACACTTCGCCGATCTCGTCGAGAAATGCGGCGGACGCGCCGCCGAGCGCGGTGAGATCGAAGGCGAGGGCATCCGCGCCGGCCTCACGCAGCAGGCCGAGGGGCGGTTTCTCCGCGCAGCAGTGCAGGATCACCGGCCGGCCGGTGATCCGCCGAGCGCCGTCGATCACGGTGGCGAGCAGGTCACGGGCCTCGGGCTCCGGCACCGCCGCCACGTTCCCGTACCCGGACGGCGTCGACAGGCCGCCGGCCAGCACCACGGGCAACGACGGCTCGTCGAACTGGACGACCACCGGCGCTCCGGTCCTGGCCCGCACCTCCGCGACGTGTTCGGTGAGGCCGTCCAGGAGGGACGCCGTGAAGTCGCGCAACGCACCACGATCGGTGAGCACCCGATGACCCCGGGACAGTTCGATCCCGGCACCGAGCGTCCATGGGCCGACGACCTGGACCTTGAAGATCGGCGGGGTGATCCCGGTCTTCTCGCGCGCCTCCTGCACGGCGTCGAGATCCCACTGGAGCAGGTCGACGGCCCGGCGGTGCTCGTGCCCCGGCCGAGTCACGACGCGATAACCGCTCGGCACGACGTCGACGGCCAGGTCCACCAGCAATGCGGCGGTCCGGCCGAGCATGTCGGCACCGACGCCGCGAGCCGGCAGCTCTGGCAGGTGCGGGAAGTCGGGCAGCTCCCCGAACACGACCGCCGCCGCCTCCGCGGGGTCTGTCCCCGGCATCGAACCGATCGCCGTCGCGGCGCCGCTGGGCCAAAGTCGCTCATCCACGACCACCGATTCTGGTCGATCACCAGCCGACGACGCCGACCGGGCCACCGCACCGAGCCGCCACGAGGCGGACATTCACCGCATTTCCGCTTACCGGCACCACGAGCGGGTCCACGCGGATAGGCTGCGCGGCCATGACGAGTTCGCCACCGCAACCCGGCTGGTACCCCGACGCACGGGATCCCCATCTGCACCGTTGGTGGGATGGCCAGGCTTGGACCGCCGACACCCGGCCGGCCAACCAGGCACCGCCATCGAGCGACTCAGCGCCGATCGAGCTGGACATCGAGCGTGGCCACGACCCGGCACGGATCCAGAGCCAGGTCAATCGCGCGACCGGTGGTCGAGGCGGTACGCGCAGCGGTGGCGGGACTCTGTTCACCGAGCCGGTGCTGGTGGTCAACCAACGCGCCAAGCTGATTGAGATGGCCAACGAGTTCGGCGTCTTCGACCAGCACGGCAACCAGCTCGGCGGGGTCGTCCAGGTCGGCCAGAGCACGCTCAAGAAGGCGATCCGGCTCCTGACCAACTACGACCAGTTCCTGACCCACAAGTTCGAAGTCCGCGACGCCAACCACAGCACCGTGCTCAAGGTGACCCGGCCCGCGAAGGTGTTCAAGTCACGGTTCCTCGTCACGAGGGCCGACGAGACGCCGATCGGCGAGATCGTCCAGGAGAACGTCTTCGGGAAGATCCGATTCGGCTTCGTCGTCGACGGCCACTCGGTCGGCGGGATCTTCGCCGAGAACTGGCGCGCCTGGAACTTCTCGATCCGGGACCACGCCGGCACCGAGGTCGCCCGGATAACCAAGACCTGGGGCGGGTTCCTCAAGGCTGCCTTCACGACGGCGGACAACTACGTCGTGGAGATCCCCCACCCTCTGCCGGATCCACTGGCCAGCATGGTGGTCGCCGCCGCCCTCACGATCGACACCGCCCTGAAGCAGGACACCAACTGATCGAGTGACCGGCGTCTCATCTTCTCTCGGTGGACAGCGGGCCCGGCACGGCTCAGTGTGAAGAAAGGCCGGGACGCCGCAGTCTCGCCGGGACGGAGGTCACCGTGGAACCGTTGCCGGAAAGCAGCGACAGGAACTGGACCGAGCCCGGAATCTACGAGGTCTCGGCCGGCGTCTACCGGATTCCGTTGCCATTGCCCAACGATGCTCTGCGAGCGGTCAACGTCTACGCGGTCACCGATGGCGAGAAGCTGGTCTTGGTCGACTCGGGATGGGCCTTGACCGTGGCCCGCCACCAGCTCGCGGATGCACTCGGCGGCATCGGCGCCGAACTCGCGGACGTCAGCGAGTTCCTCGTCACTCACGTCCACCGGGACCACTACTCGCAGGCTGTCGTCCTCCGCCGTGAATTCGGCTCGAAGATCGCCCTCGGCCAGGACGAAGAGCCATCGCTCAAGGTGTCGGGCAACCCCGACCGGCTGCCGATGGAAGCCCAAGTCGATCTGTTGTTCCAGGCCGGCGCCGGCGAAGTCGTCGAGGCGCTGGCCCGCGAGTTCGGCACGAACCGCCGGCACACGGAGGCCGATCTCTGGGAAGCGCCCGACGAATGGCTGACACCGGGACGACGGCCGATCCTGCCAGGACGGGCGTTCGACGTCGTCGCCACTCCAGGGCACACGGCCGGGCATGTCGTCTTTGTCGACGACTCCGCCGGTCTGCTGTTCTCCGGTGACCACGTGCTGCCGCACATCACGCCCTCGATCGGGTTCCAGCCCGTGCCGGCCGAGTTGCCGCTCAACGACTTCATCGACTCCTTGCGGCTGGTGCGCGCGATGCCCGACCGGCGCATGCTTCCCGCGCACGGTCCGGTGTCCGAAAGCGTGCATACGCGGGTCGACGAACTTTTGGAACATCACCGGCACCGCCTCGAGACGATGGGTGCCCAGATCGCGGCCGGGGCAAGTACGGCGTTCGAAGCCGCGCACCGGACAGGCTGGACGCGCCGCAACCGCAAGCTGTCCGAAATGGACTCGTTCAACCAGATGCTCGCGGTCCTGGAAACCGCAGCACATCTCGACCTGCTGGTGTCACAGGGCAAACTGACCGCCCAGGCCGCCGACGGGGTTCGGCACTACACGGTGCCCTGAGGGAGACGGCAGTCAACACCGCGGGTAGTCGTGTTGTAGCGGTTATGACCGTCGACGGGCTTCCTGCATACTGGGTGCAATGGATGTCATCAGACGTGCCAGGGCAACGGACATCGAGGCGCTCGTGCGCTTGTTCGGCGCACCGGGCGAACCGCTGGCAGCCGCGCTCCGGGAACTCATGAACACACCGCACGTCACGCTGGTGGTGGCCGAGGACGACAATGGCGTCGCCGGCACCGCCCAACTGACGATATTGCGGGGGCTCGCGTGGGAAGGCGCGACCCGTGGCCTGCTCGAAGGCATCCGCGCCGCCCGGCGCGGCGTGACGAGCGCGCTTTTGACCTGGGGCATCGACGAAGCCCGCCGGCGAGGCTGCACCCGCCTGCACCTGGATTCCGGGCTCAATCGCGCCGACCTGCGAGACTTCTACGCGCGCTTCGGGCTCGAACACACCTACCAAGGGTTCACCCGCGTCCTGTGATACTGGCGCCGTGACCGACTACACCATCCGCAGAGCGCGGCGCGGCGACGTCGGTGCGATCGTGCGCATGCTGGCGGACGATCAGCTCGGCGCCACCCGCGACGACCCTCGAGACCTCGAGCAGTACCTGCGGGCCTTCGACGAGATCGACGCGGACGCGAACCAACTCCTGATGGTCGCCGCGTCCGACGATGAGCCCGTCGGAACACTGCAATTGACGATCATTCCCGGCCTGGCCAGGCGCGGCGCGCTTCGTGGTCAAATCGAGGCCGTCCGGATCCACGTCGACCATCGAGGCTCCGGACTCGGCGCCGAGATCATGCGCTGGGCGATTGACGAGTCGAGACGGCGCGGATGCGCACTTGTGCAGCTCACGTCGGACGTCTCGAGGACAGCAGCACATCGGTTCTACGAGCGGCTCGGTTTCGAGCCGACTCATACGGGGTTCAAGCTCAAACTCTGAACGTGGAGAGCCTCGACGCCCATCGGACACCTGTTTGTCTATATAGGACATAAGATTTCCGACCCTCCTCTTGGCATCGGTGACGAATTTACCCACGCACGCGAACCATCCCGAATTAATTCCGGTCCGTCAAGTCGCGAAGAGCGCGAACGGACCGTTCACTCCCTTTTACCACCCTTTCCCGCGAACCACGATGACTTTTCTTGCGAACGCCCGTACCGTCACGCTCATGGCATCTTCACAACCGCTCCGAAAGATCACTCCTGAGACCGATCGGAACACCGACGACAAACCCTCGCTCATGCAGGGATCGATCCGCACCGACCCGCATACTTTGCAGCGCATGAAAGACGACCAGGTCATCGATCTCATCCGCGATACCGACGCCGAGATTTCCAAGCTGCAAGCCCTTCAACTACGAGCGATCGCAGACCTGAGCGTGCGCCGGAGACGTGCTCCCAGCGTGGCTTCGGAAGTGGCTTTGGCCTTGTCCATAACAGAACACCGCGCCAGCTCCATCGTTTCCGCGGCCAACGCACTGATTGCTCGTCTCCCTCGCATGCTCAACCTCATGGATGACGGTAAACTCGACCTCTATCGCGTCATGAAGATCACGGATGCGACGGCGTGGTTGTCCCCAGATCGCGTACGCGTCGTGGATGCGGCGCTCGTGGACCGGGTTCCGGGGCGGAACGCTACCCAGGTCCGCCGGGCCGCGGCCCACGCAGCCGCGAAGGCCGATCCGGAAGGAGCAGCGCTCCGCACCGAGCGAAAGCTCGTCGAGCGTCGGTTGGCCCTGCACCACCAGGACACCGGCGTGGCCCATCTGTCGGTCAACAACGCACCGACCGAGAAGGCGACCGCCGCCTTCGCCCGCATCGACCGGGCCGCTCGAGCGTTGAAGACTCCGGACGAGTCCCGCACACTGGATCAACTCCGCGCTGATGTGGCCATGGATCTGCTCCTCAGTGGCACGGGCGGTCCAAGTCCGCGCACCGAAGTGTTCCTGCACATCGATCTGGAGACCTACCTCGGCCTCAGCGAATCGCCGGCCGTTCTGGCCGGCCGCGGATCCATCGCAGCGTCGGTGGCTCGCCATATCATCGGCGGGCCCGACACGACGCTGCGACGGGTTCTCACCGACCCACAAACTGGTCAGGCGATCGAGCTTTCGCCAACGCGCTACCCGCTCAAGCGCGACGAGTTCATCCGTGTCCGGGACCAGGAATGCCGACAGCCCGGTTGTACGCGCCCCGCGCAAAGTTGCGCAGTCGAAGCGACTCGCGCCCAGGGCGAGACCGAAGGGGCGGCGGATCAGCCGATCACCTACTGCTCGCGGCACCGCAAGCTGAAGGGGCAGCCCGGCTGGGAATACGAGGTCACTCCGGACGGCACCGTGAACGTCGCGACACCGGCCGGGCAGGTGCACTCGACAACGCCACCGTCGCTACACCCCGGCCGCCGACGAGGAAACTGGTTCGGCAAGAAGCCACGGAAGTGACGGAGGTCAGCGTGTGCCCGAGATCTTCGCGCTGCCCAGGACGATATCCCCACCCTCGGCATCCGGGCGGTAGAGGACGACGACCTGGCCCGGGGCGACTCCGCGCAGCGGTTCACGCAAGTGCACAGTCATGGTGTCCGAGTCCACGTCGGCGACCGCTTCGACGATGCCTCCGTGGGCTCTCACCTGGACCACACACTCGGTCGGTTCGGTCAGCGGCCGACCACTCGGCCAGATCGCGCGATCAGCCTCGATCACCTTGACCCCGAGCCCAGCCACGGAGCCGACCTTGACAGAACCGGAGACCGGTTCCAGCGACAGGACGTACCGAGGACGGCCGTCCGGCGCCGGCGCGTCGATACCCAGCCCCTTGCGCTGCCCGACGGTGAACCCGTGCACTCCTGTGTGCTGTCCGAGTACCGCACCGGTTTCCGCATCCACGAGCTCACCAGGACGCTGCCCCAACCGGTTCTCCAAGAACTTCTTCGTGTCCCCGTCCGGAATGAAACAGATGTCGTGGCTGTCCGGCTTGTTGGCGACGGACAGACCCCGCTGCTCCGCTTCGGCTCGCACGTCGGTCTTCCAGGAGTCGCCAAGAGGGAACATGGCGTGGCTGAGCTGTTCCGCAGTGAGGGAGGCGAGCACGTAGGACTGGTCCTTGCCGCTGTCCGCACTCCGACGCAACTCGGGCACGCCGTCAACGACGGAGAGGCGCGCGTAGTGGCCAGTCGCGACCGCGTCGAATCCGAGCGCCATCGCCTTTTCGAGAAGAGCTTCGAATTTGATCTTCTCGTTGCAGGTGACGCACGGGTTCGGTGTACGCCCAGCGGCATATTCGCCCACGAAGGTCTCGACGACCTCTTCGGTGAAGCGCTCCGCAAAATCCCAGATGTAGAAGGGGATTCCGAGGATGTCGGCAGCGCGCCGAGCGTCATGCGAGTCTTCGATCGTGCAGCACCCGCGCGAGCCGGTCCGCAAGGTGCCTGGTTTGGCCGACAACGCCAAATGCACGCCGACGACGTCGTGCCCAGCGTCGACCGCGCGTGCCGCAGCGACCGCCGAGTCCACTCCTCCGCTCATCGCGGCCAATACCCGCATTGCCTTACACCTCTTGCTTCTGGGTCTGCTTGCGCATTCCGGCCAGGCCGGCCTGCCGGGCCCGCGTGACGACTCCGCCGATCTCGGCGGCCACTGCCTCGATGTCTGCGGCAGTGGATGTGTGGCCAAGGGAGAAACGGAGAGAACCACGGGCCGCCACCGGGTCTGCACCCATGGCGAGCAGCACGTGACTCGGCTGGGCGACACCCGCCGTGCAGGCGGATCCTGTCGAGCATTCGATGCCCTTGGCGTCGAGCAGCATCAACAGGCTGTCGCCGGCACATCCGGGGAACGTGAAGTGGGCATGGCCGGGCAGCCGTTCGCCTTCTCCACCGTTGAGCACGCCGTCAGGCACTTCGCGTCGGATGACCTCGATGAGGCCGTCTCGCAGCTCCTCGACCCTCTTGGCGTATTCGGCCCGGGTCGCGACGCTGGTTCGCACGGCAGCCGCAAAGCCCACGATCGCGGGGACGTCGAGGGTGCCGGAACGAACGCTGCGCTCCTGGCCTCCGCCGTGCAGCAGGGGCACGCAGGTTACGTCGCGTCCCAGCAGGAGTGCTCCCACACCGAACGGGCCGCCGAGCTTGTGTCCGGTCAGGGTGAGCGCAGCGACGCCGCTGGCGGCGAAGTCGACCGGAACGGCGCCGACGGCCTGGACCGCGTCGGTGTGGAGCGGGATGTCGAACTCGGCGCAGACCGCGGCCAGCTCCGGGATCGGATTGATCGTGCCGACCTCGTTGTTGGCCCACATCACGGTCGCCAGCGCCACAGTTTCGGGATCCGAGGCGATGGCGGCGCGGAGGACGTCAGGCGAGACGCGGCCTTGGCTGTCGACGTCCAGCAACGTGATCTCGGCGCCGCAGTGGGCTTCGAGCCACTCGACGGTGTCGAGCACCGCGTGGTGCTCCGCAGCACCGCACAAGATGCGACGGCGCCGCTCTTGCTCGTCGTGGCGGGCCCAGTAGATGCCCTTGACCGCGAGATTGTCGCTCTCGGTGCCACCGCCGGTGAAGATCACCTCGGAAGGACGGGCGCCCAGGGCGTCGGCGATGGCTTCGCGGGCTTCCTCTACCAGCCGCCGGGCCCGGCGGCCCGAAGAGTGCAGCGCGGAGGCGTTGCCCACGGTGGACAGCGCCTCGGTCATCGCCGCTATGGCTTCGGGCAACATCGGTGTGGTCGCCGCGTGGTCGAGATAGGTCATCGCCCCTTCAGGGTAGTCCGCTTCAGCGCGTGACGAAGCCCACCCTGGCCCTCGAAGTGGGCTGTCACACCTTCGACGGCCACCGTCCGGTCAGCCTGACGCCCAGCAACGCGAGTGCCACCAAGGCCACCGTGAGCAGGGCCATCGCCGGCGACGGGTCGAGAACCGAGCCCGCCACGCTCAGCAGGACGCCGCCCAAGCCGATGAGCAGCGCTGAGCCCATCCAGTCCGCGAGCTGCATCGCCGAGGTGTTGTACCCGCGTTCGCCTTCGGGCGAGTAGCGGAGCAGGAGGACGGAGATCGCGGGCATCGCGATGCCCATACCGGCGCCGCCGACGGCGCAGGCCACGAACGCCAGCCAGCCCGGGAACCAGGGCTGCGAGACCAGGCCGAAGCAGACCAACCCGGCCGCGACCAGCCAGAACCCCGTCCGCAGCGATGCCTCCCTCGACCAACTGAGGAACCGGCCCTGCGCGGCTGAGGCCGCGGACCAGCCCAAAGCCGTGATCGTCAGCGGCAGGCCGGCGAGGGCGGGGCTGTAGCCGTGGACCGCGCTCATCGTCAGCGGCAGGTACGCCTCCATCCCGGCGTACGCGCCGGCGATCAGGGCGCGGGAGGCGACGACCGTGGGGAGGCCGGGGCGGGAGGTCAGCGTCCCGACCGGCAGCAGTGTCCGGAGGGCGTAGCCGAGCGCCACGAGGCCGACCGCGCCGTAGCCGAGGGAAAGGAGCGACTGGTGCTGTGCAGCCCACGTCAACGCCGCGACGCCGAGCGCCGCGATGATCGCCTGGGGCACGCTCGCGCGGCAGCCGCCTGTGGCGGGTGCGTGCGCAGGTAAGCGGCGGATGACCACCACCAGCATGGCCGCACCGACGACCACGAGCGGGACCAGGCCGAGGAAGACCCAACGCCAGCCGATGCTGACCGTCACCACCCCGGCCACCGAGGGGCCGATCACCGCCGGCAGGACCCACGCGGCGGCGTTGGCGGCGTAGATCACCGGGCGCTCGTGGTCGGTGAACGTCAGCGCGATCAGGAGCGAGACCGAGACCAGGAGCAGTCCCGAGCCGAAGCCCTGCAGCGCGCGGCCGAGAAGGAACATCGGCATGCCGCTGGCGGTCCCCGCCACGACGAGGCCGGCCGCGAACAGGACGGGCCCCGCGAGCAGCGCCGGCGCCGGGCCGCGGCGGTCGCCGATCCGGCCCGAAAGCACCGTCGCGACCACGCTGGAAATCAGGAAGGCCGTGAACGGCCACGAATACAGCGACAGCCCGTGAAGGTCGGCTACCAAGGTCGGCATCGCCGTCGCGACACCCATGGTCTCGAACGCGACCAAGGTGACCACGAGCAGCAGCGCGATCGTGGTCAGCCGGTGTTCCGCGCTCCAAAGCACGCTTCGGCGAGGGGGTGCTGAGGCGATCGTCGAGGCCATGATCAGCAGCGTGCAACCTCCAGCCCGCTGGAGGTCAAGCCGGTTTCAGGCTGAGCGGCGCATCGCCGGTTCCAGCGGCAGGTCGGCCGCCACCCTTGGTGGCCTCGATCGGCAGGGCGTCTCGGCGGTCTTCGGCGCGCATGACGCCGAGCAGGCCCAGCCGGTACGAGGCACCTCTCCGGGCCAGGCCAACGCCACGCCCGTTCGGCACGCCCTGACCGGCACCGGCGTATCTTCACTGCCTGATCCAGGCTCCGGGGCGACCTCACCGGATGCTCAGGACCTGACCGGCCCCAAGCCAGTCTCGCCGGAACTTCAAGCCCGACCGGCACCTAGCCAGCCTCGGCGGACCTCGAGCCTGACTCTGCCGAGCGGCGAACGGGCCTGTCACCGGATCACGATGGCAGGCCCGCGCTCACGTCGACCAGAACAGGCATTCACCCCAAGCCGACCCGGACCCTGTCGCCGGATCGCGGCGACAGGGCCCGGATCACTTCGCGGGAGGCGAAGCCAGCGGGGCCTTCTGCCCGCGCGGGGTCCGGCGCCGCCGTTGCACCGGGATCCGCACCGTGCCCAGCGCGGAATGGACCGCCGCCTCGGCGAGGGCCGCCAGCTCGCGGCGGGTCTCCGCACGACCGGGGGCGATCTCCGGGCAGATGTGGACCTCCAGCACCAGGCCGCGCAGAGCCGCGACCCGGCGCAGGGACGCGATCAGCGACTCCGGGCCGATGAACGCCGGGCGGCTGGTCTCGCGGCCGTCCGCGAGGCGGTACCGCAACGCGATCGGGCGCACTGGGACGCCGCCGTCGATGGCCGCCTGGAACGTCGCCGTCGTGAAGCGGCCGGAAGCCAGGCCGCACCAGGTCGTGCCCTCCGGGGTGACGCTCACCAGCGAACCCGTCCGAAGGGCGTCGGCCAGCGACGCCATCGTGGCGGGCAGTGTCGTCAGCCGCTCGCGGTCGAGGAAGATGCTGCCGCCGCGGCGGACCAGGCCGCCGAGCACCGGCCAGCCCGCGATCTCCTGCTTGGCCAGCGCGCGCATCGGCCGCAGCGCGTTGATCGCCGCGATGTCCAGCCACGAGATGTGGTTGTTGACCACCAGCGCGCCGCGGCCGGCGGGGGCGGTCAGGAAATCGGCGCCGCCCCGGACGTCCAACCGGACGCCGAATGCCCGGAGCACACCGCGGAAGATCAGCGCGACGAAGCGCTCTCGGCGCCGCGCAACCAGCAACAAAGGTGCCGACAGCAGCGCCGCGAGGACGACGAAGATCGCCGCCGCGAAGCGCAGGACCTGGCGCGGGACGCCGACCATCGGGTCGCCGTCGGTGAGGCAGCCGTCGCCGCACGGCGAGGCCGGCATCCAGGCGTGGCTCATCCCTGGGCCCCGAGGAAGAACTTCAGGTACCGCTCGTCGACGTTGTGCAGGTCCAGCACGACGAAGAAATCCGCGACGCCGAAGTCGGCGTCGTGCGCGGGCGGCCCGTACACCTTGGCGCCGAGCCGGATGTAGCCCTTGATCAGCGGGGGCAACGTGGCCCGCGCCGGGCGCTCGACGCCTTGGTGGTCCCAGGGGATCAGCGGCGAGACGCGCGTGGCCTCGTCCGAGTAGTGCTTGGTGCGCAGGACATCCCACACGCCGGCGGCGAAGGAACCGCCGTCCACCAGCGGGACGGACGCGCAGCCGGCGAGGTAGCGGTGGCCCGAAAGCAGCATGTAGCGAGCGATCCCGGCCCAGACCAGGCTGACGACGGCGCCGCTGCGGTGGTCCGGGTGCACGCACGAACGGCCGGTTTCGACCAGCGACACCCGCAGGCCGTCGAGCGCGGTCAGGTCGAATTCGCTGTCGGCGTACAGCTTCCCGGCCTGGGCGGCGCGCTCCGGGGGCAGCATGCGGTAACAGCCGACGATGTCGCCGGTGTTGTCGTCGCGGACCACGAGGTGGTCGCAGAACTCGTCGAACTCGTCGACGTCCAGTCCGGGCCGCGGGGAGTGCAGGCGCGCGCCCATCTCCTCGGCGAAAACCCGGTGGCGCAGCTTTTGCGCGGCAACCACTTCTTCGTTCGCGTGGGCGACGAGAAGTGAATACCGGGGAGCGTCCGCGGGGCGCTCGGCACCCGCCTGATCAGTGCTGACGAGGAGCTGTGACGTCGTCATGGTCAAGGTTTACCTGCGCGGAGGAGGCCGCGGAGAGTGCCATCCGATGACCGGTCAGTGCACGTTCAGTTAATTGCCGGTTTTCCGGCCCCGAAACGCGTGAAGGGCCTTTCGGGACGTCCCGAAAGGCCCTTCACGTCGGCTGTGGATCAGCCCTTGCGCTTCTGGACCGCCTCGGTCAGCTGCGGCGCGACGTTGAACAGGTCGCCGACGATGCCGAAGTCGGCGATCTCGAAGATCGGCGCCTCCGCGTCCTTGTTGACGGCGATGATCGTCTTCGACGTCTGCATGCCGGCCCGGTGCTGGATGGCGCCGGAGATGCCGAGCGCGATGTACAGCTGCGGCGACACCGTCTTGCCGGTCTGGCCCACCTGGAACTGCGCCGGGTAGTAGCCGGAGTCGACGGCGGCACGCGAGGCGCCGACAGCCGCGCCGAGCGAGTCGGCCAGCTTCTCGACGACGTCGAACTTCTCCGCCGAGCCGACGCCGCGGCCACCGGAGACCACGATCGAGGCCTCGGTCAGCTCAGGGCGGTCACCGCCGGTCACCGGCTCGACGCCGGTGATGCGGGTGGACTTCGCCGCGTCGACCGCGGGGAGCTCGACGGTCTCCTCGGCCGCCGCGCCCTCGGCGGGCTCGGCCTCGACCGCGCCCGGGCGGATGGAGACGACCGGGGCGCCCTTGGTGGACTTCGACTTCACCGAGAACGCGCCACCGAAGATCGACTGGTCGATGACGCCGTCGCCGTTGACGCCCACGGCGTCGTAGATCAGGCCGGAGCCGAGCCGGACGGCCAGGCGGGCCGCCACCTCCTTGCCCTCACCGCTGGCGGTGACCAGGACGGCGGCCGGGGACACCTGCTGCGCCAGCGCGGCGAGCACGTCCACCTTCGGCGTGACCAGGTAGTTCGCGGCGTCGTCGCCTTCCGCGACATACACCTTGGCGGCACCGTGCGAAGCCAGCGCCTGCTTCGCCTTGGCGGCGGTGCCGGTCGGGCCGACGACGACGGCCGACGGCTCACCGAGCGCACGGGCGGCGGTCAGCAGCTCGAGCGTGACCTTCTTGACCTCACCGTCGACGTGGTCGACGAGGACGAGTACTTCAGCCATTGTTCTACTTCCTCCTCGAACCCTTGTCAGATGAGCTTCTGGCCGACCAGGTACTCGGCGACCTTCGTGCCGCCGTCGCCCTCGTCCTCGACCTTCTCGCCGGCGGTGCGCGGCGGCTTCGGCGAGGACTCGGTCACAGCGGACCAAGCGTTGGCGAGGCCGACCTCGCCCGCGTCGATGCCCAGGTCGGCGATGGTGAACTTCTCGACCGGCTTCTTCTTCGCGGCCATGATGCCCTTGAACGACGGGTAGCGCGGCTCGTTGATCTTCTCGCCGACGCTGACGACCGCGGGCAAGTTCGCCTCGAGGCGGGTGAGGCCGTCCTCGGTCTCGCGGGTGGCCTTGATCGTCGAGCCTTCGACGGTCAGCTCACGCACGTAGGTGACCTGCGGCAGGCCGAGCAGCTCGGCCAGGATCGCCGGGACGGCGCCACCGCGGCCGTCGGACGACTCGTTGCCGGCGATGACGAGGTCGAAGCCCTCGACCTTCGAGATCGCGGCGGCGAGCACCTTGGCGGTGGCGATCGCGTCAGAGCCGTGCAGCGCCTCGTCGGAGACGTGGATGGCCTTGTCGGCGCCCATGGACAGCGCCTTGCGGATGGCGTCGGTCGCGCGGTCCGGGCCCACCGAGATCACGGTGACTTCGCCCTCGCCGGCTTCCTTGATCTTCAGCGCTTCTTCGACAGCCTTCTCGTTGATCTCGTCGAGCACGGCGTCGGCGGATTCGCGGTCAAGGGTGTGGTCGGACCCGTTGAGCTTCCGCTCCGAGTAGGTGTCCGGTACCTGCTTGACCAGGACAACGATGTTCGTCATGGGTCTGCTTCGACCTCCCGGTTGTGGCCCGCGGACGCCCACGGGTCAGTGCTCTACTGGCCGGTAGATTAGGGGCATTCCGTCGCCAGGACCCGTCGAGGTGACGCCATTCACCTGGATGCGCAATCTACTGGGACGAT
Source organism: Amycolatopsis sp. NPDC051128 (assembly GCF_040682715.1). Lineage (NCBI taxonomy): Bacteria > Bacillati > Actinomycetota > Actinomycetes > Pseudonocardiales > Pseudonocardiaceae > Amycolatopsis > Amycolatopsis sp. NPDC051128. The sequence goes on from NZ_JBFBBN010000055.1 coordinate 29,280, forward strand.
CGTCCTGGTAGTTGACCGGTTACCCCACCCGATCTGCCGTTCGTCCGATCGGAGCAACCGTGACCTACTGCCAGTAAGTCGATCCCCGTTAATCTCCCGCACCATGCCCGCGCGCATCGCCGTCATCACCGACTCGAGCTCCTGCCTCCCCGACCTCGTCGCCGCCCGCTGGGCCATCGGAGTCGTCCAGATCCAGCTGAACCTGGGAAGCCGCTCCGACGACGAGAACCGGTTCGACCGCGGCGAGGTGATCGACGCGATGAGAGCGGGGCAGGTGATCACCACGGCGCCCCCGGACCCGGGGGCGTTCTTCTGGACCTACCAGGAAGCGGCCGCCTCCGGCGCGTCCGCCATCGTGAGCATCCACATCTCCGGCCGCATGTCCGAAACCGTCCGCGCGGCCCGGGAGGCCGCCCAGCAGGTCCGCATCCCGGTGCACGTGCTGGACAGCCGCACCACCGGGATGAGCCTCGGCTTCGCCACGGTGTCCGCGGCCCGGGCGGCGGCGGCCGGCGCGGACGCCGGGCGCGTCATCGAAGCCGCCGAGCGCCGGTGCGCCGCGAGCACCGAGTTCATCTACGTCGACACGCTGGAGTACCTGCGCCGGGGCGGGCGGATCGGCGCCGCGCAGGCGATGCTCGGCACCGCGTTCTCGATCAAACCGCTGCTCACGGTCAAGGACGGCGAGGTCGCGCCGCTGGCCCGCGTCCCCGGCACGCGGCGGGCGCTGGCCAAGATGGTCGACCTCGCGGTGAAGAAGTCCGGCGGCTTCCGCGCCGACATCGCCGTGACCCGCTTCGGCGCCGACGACCGCGAACTCGAGATCGGCAGGCAGATCGAACGCCGGGTGCCCGGGATGGCCGAGAGCATGGTCGTCGAGGCGAGCACGGTCATCGGCGCGCACCTCGGGCCGGGCGCGCTCGGCATCACGGTGTCGCCGGTGAACTGACCCGGCGCCCGGGGACCAGCAGGAGCGCGAGCGGCAGCAGCATCCCGAGCCCGGTCGTCGCGAGGATGAGCACTTGGTCGATCCGCTCGAAGTGCCCGACGTGGCCGAGGTGGTAGAAGAAGTGCGGCGCGCCGAACAGCAGTGCCGAGACGGCCGCGAGCCGCGCCACCGCTGTGGTGCCGATCACGGCGGCCCCGATCAGCAGGGCCGCGAGCGCCAGGTTGAGCCCGCCGAAGTCGCGCAGGAGGTGCTCGTTGAAAGGGCCGTCCATCGCGACCCAGCCACTTCGGAAGCCGGGAAAGTCCTGGTAGAAGCCGGTCGGTGAGATCAGCGGCCAGAGGCCGACGGGCACTTCGACGAGGCCGAAGAAGACGAGCAATATGCGCGTGATGGTCCGTTGCATGACCACGGAACGAGACGGCCGCGCCGGACGTGACACCCGCTAGGGTCGCGGAGGTGACCACCCCAGCCACCCGGGCCGAGGCGCTGCACCTGACCGGCGAACGGACCGTCCCCGGCATCGCCGAGGAGAATTACTGGTTCCGGCGCCACGAAGCCGCGTACGCCGCCCTGCTCTCCCACTGCACGGACGCGACGGTGCTCGAAGCCGGCTGCGGCGAGGGTTATGGCGCCGGGCTCCTCGCGACGACGGCCCGCCGGGTGCTCGCGCTGGACTACGACGTGCCGACCACCGAACACGTCGCCCGCCGCTACCCCGAGGTCGCCGTCGCGCGGGCGAACCTGGCGTACCTGCCGGTGCGGGACGGCGCCGTCGACGTCGTGGCGAACTTCCAGGTCATCGAGCATTTGTGGGATCAATCCGGGTTCCTCGCCGAATGCCACCGGGTGCTCAAGCCGGGTGGGCGCCTGCTGGTCACGACGCCGAACCGGCTGACCTTCACCCCGGACAGCGACACGCCGCTCAACCCGTTCCACACCCGCGAGCTGGCGCCGGGCGAGCTGGCCGGACTGCTGACCGACGCCGGTTTCGACGTCGAGTCGCTGCACGGGCTGCACCACGGCGAGGCCGTCCGCGCGCTCGACGAGCGGTACGGCGGTTCGATCATCGACGCGCAGCTCGACGTGGTCATGGGCGAGCTGCCGGGCCAGGCCGTCTGGCCGGCCGCGCTGCTCGCCGACGTCGCCGCGATCGAGGCCACCGGGTTCGAGATCCACGGCGACGACCTCGACGCCAGTCTCGATCTGATCGCCGTGGCGGTGCGCCGATGAGCGAAGGCACCTTTTGCCTCGTCGTGCACAGCCACCTGCCGTGGCTGCCGCACCACGGGAGCTGGCCGGTCGGCGAGGAATGGCTCTACCAGGCGTGGGCGCACTCCTACCTGCCGATGGTCGAGCTGCTCGAACGATTCGCCGCCGAAGGCCGCCGCGATGTGCTGACGCTGGGCGTGACGCCGGTGCTCGCCGCGCAGCTCGACGACCCGTACAGCATCCGCGCGTTCCACGACTGGCTCGGCCACTGGCAGCTGCGCGCCCAGCACGCGGCGACGCTGTGGCGCGGCGACCCGCTGCTGCGCGAGCTCGCGGCGGCCGAGCACCGGACCGCGGTGCGCGCGGCCGAAGAACTCGGCACGCGGTGGCGGCACGGGTTCTCCCCGATCCTGCGGTCGCTGGTCGACGGTTCGACGATCGAGCTGCTCGGCGGTCCGCTGGCCCACCCGTTCCAGCCGCTGCTCGACCCGCGGGTGCGCGAGTTCGCGCTGAACGCCGGTCTCGCCGACACGGCGTTGCGGCTCGGGTCGCGGCCCGAGGGGTTCTGGGCACCGGAGTGCGGTTACGCGCCTGGTATGGAAAAGGACTACGCGGCCGCCGGCGTGCGGCGGTTCATGGTCGACGGCCCGTCGCTGCGCGGTGAGACGTGGTCCGCGCGGCCGGTCGGCGGCACCGACGTCCTCGCGTTCGGCCGGGACCTCGAGGTCACCTACCGCGTGTGGTCGCCGAAGGCCGGCTACCCGGGCCATGCGGCGTACCGCGACTTTCACACGTGGGCGCACGAGGTCGGGCTCAAGGCGTCGCGCGTCACCGGGAAGACGGTCGAGCCGCCGGACAAGGCGCCATACGACCCGTCGCTCGCGGCGGACGTGCTCGGGCAGCACGTCAAGGACTTCGTCGACACCGTCGTGATGCGGCTGCGTTCACTGAAGGCGCAACACGGGCATGAAGCGCTCGTCGTCGCCGCTTACGACACGGAACTGTTCGGGCACTGGTGGCATGAAGGACCGGCCTGGCTGGAAGGCGTGCTGCGCGCGCTCCCCGAGGCCGGTGTCCGGGTGACGACGCTGAAGGGCGCGGTGGAAGCCGGCCACGTCGGCGCGCCGATCGACCTGCCCTCCTCGTCGTGGGGGTCGGGCAAGGACTGGCGCGTCTGGGACGGCGAGCAGGTCAAGGACATGGTCGACGCCAACGCGGCGTTGCAGAAACGACTGCTGGACCTCGTCGCCGGTTTGCCGGCCACGGCCCGGGACACCGTCGCCGACCAGGCCGTGGCCGAGGCGATGCTCGCGCTGGAGAGCGACTGGGCGTTCATGGTCACCAAGGATTCCGCGGCGGACTACGCGCGACGCCGCGCGGCGGTGCACACCGAGCGCTTCGACGCGCTCGCCGGGCTGCTGCGGCGCGGCGACCGCGCACGGGCCGAAGAACTCGCCGCCGCCTACCGCGCCGACGACGGACCGTTCGGGCACCTCGACGCCCGGGCGCTGAAGCACGACTGAGAGGGACTCATCGCATGGGGCTTCACGAAATTCCGGTCAAGACCCTAGACGGGCAGGACAGCTCGCTGGGCTCGCTCGCCGGCAAGGCGCTGCTGGTGGTCAACGTCGCGTCGAAGTGCGGCCTGACCCCGCAGTACTCGGGCCTGGAGCGGCTCCAGGAGCGCTTCGGCGGCCAGGGCTTCTCCGTCGTCGGATTCCCGTGCAACCAGTTCGCCGGGCAGGAACCGGGCGGCGCCGAGGAGATCCAGACGTTCTGCTCGACGACCTACGGCGTCACGTTCCCGCTGTTCGAGAAGATCGACGTCAACGGCGAGGGCCGGCACCCGCTCTACGCGGAGCTGACCAAGACGTCCGACGCCGAGGGCGCGGCGGGCGACGTCCAGTGGAACTTCGAGAAGTTCCTGGTCGGCGCGGACGGCGAGGTTCTGGCGCGGTTCCGGCCGCGCACCGAGCCCGAGGACGAGGCGGTCGTCAAGGCCATCGAGGCCGCGCTGCCTGCGTAACGCCCGGATTCCGACACCGAACGCCGGGGCGGCGCGGAGCCGTCCCGGCGCGTTGCCGAAAGCCGACCACGGCCGCCGGGCACCTTCAGGCGACCCGCGTCGCGGAAATCAGGCCGAGCCCGCCTCGATGACCGCCCGGACGCACTTCGCGACCACCGCCGCATCCACCTTGGCCACCCGACGGTCGTAGGTCAGCAGCCCGTTGACCTCGTTCTCGACGTCCGTCGTCTGGGTGTAGACCGCGCCGGACAGGCCGCGCTCCGCCACCACTCGCTCCAGAGCCGCGCTCACCTCCGCGTAGCGCTCGGTGAGCCGCTCCGGCGTCGGCGTCATTTCGTACGCGTTCGGCGGGCCGGGCCAGCGGTGGTCGTCGAGGACCAGGCCGAGGCCGCCGTACTCGCCGTCGACCACCGCCCGGCCGTCGTGGACCGACGGCGAACCCGGGCCCACGTAGGTGTGGTCGTCGTAGACGTCGCCCGCGCCGCTGTCCGGCCGGGAGAAACAGCAGTTGACGCCGCTGTTCGCGATCACCAGCCGGGTCGGATCGAGGGCCTTGACCAGCTCCGCGACCCGGGCCGTGTCGAATTCGCCCCAGCCTTCGTTGAACGGCACCCAGCCGACGATCGACGGGACCGCCCGCAGCTGGGTCACCATTTCGGTCAGCTCCGCTTCGAACCGCTCCCGCGCCCGCGGGACCGGGTCCGGCGCGATCCCGGGTGGGCCGTCGAACGACACGGTCAGCGACGGCATGTCCTGCCAGACGACCAAGCCCAGCGTGTCGGCCCAGAAGTACCAGCGGGCCGGCTCGACCTTGACGTGCTTGCGGACGAAGTTGAACCCGAACTCCTTCGTCTTTTCCAAGTCGAAGCGCAGCGCGTCGTCGGTGGGCGCGGTCGAAATGCCGTCCGGCCAGTAGCCCTGGTCGAGCGGGCCGTGCAGGAAGGTCACCCGCCCGTTGAGCGCGATCCGCGGCCGGCCGTGCTCGTCCGGGACCAGGCCGACCGTCCGCAGGCCCACGTAGCTGCCGACCTCGTCGAGGAGGTCGCCGTGCCGGTCGAGGAGCCGGACGTGCAGCGTGTAGAGGTGGGGGTCTTCGGGTGTCCAGAGGCGTGGTTCGGAAACGTCCACGCGCACCGACGTCCCGGCCGGGCCGGACGCGCGCGCGACCTCTGCGTCCGTTGCCGAAAGAACGACCACGACCTCGGCGCCCCCGGTGACCTGCGGGAATACCGTCACGCCGGTGAGGTCCGGGGTCAGCTCCAGCCGGTCGACGCGGCTCTCGGGCACCGGCTCGAGCCACACCGTTTGCCAGATTCCGGACGACGCCGTGTAGCAGATGCCGCCCGGCGCGTTGCGCTGCTTGCCGACCGGGAAGGGCTCGATGTCGGTCCGGTCCTCGGCCCGCACGGTCAGCTCCTGCGGCCCCGAGGTCCGCAGGACGTCGGTGATGTCCGCGCTGAACGCCGTGTAGCCGCCTTCGTGCGTCGCGACGAGCTGGTTGTTGACCCACACCTTCGCCGTCTGGTCGACCGCGCCGAAGTGCAGGAGGACGCGGTCGCCGCGCCAATCGTCCGGGATCTCGACCAGGCGCCGGTACCAGAGGACCTCGTCGCGTCGTCCGATTCCGGACAACGCCGATTCGGGCGGGAACGGCACCAGGATGCGCTCGGCGTACCCGGACGGCCGTGGTTCGTCCGGCGACGACGGCCAGCCCGCGTACTCCCAGACGCCGTTGAGGTTCAGCCAGCGGGGCCGGGTCAGCTGAGGTCGGGGGTACTCGGGCAGCGCGTTGCCCGGGCCGACTTCGCCGGTCCACGGGGTCGGCAGGGGCGGGTCGAGCCGGCGCCAGCCGGTGTCCTCGGGAGAAGTCATCCCGGCCGATGGTGGCAGAGATCTCCCGATCGACCAGTGATCGACGTCACATTCGCACGAGATCCCGACCCTCGTCCAGCACGGCTCGCCGAGCCTTCCCGACTCGCGAGTAGCCTCTGCGCATGCGTGTGCTGATGCTGTCCTGGGAGTACCCGCCAGTGGCCATCGGGGGCCTGGCCCGGCACGTGCACGCGCTCGCCTGCCACCTCTCCCGCCAAGGCCACGAGGTCGTGGTGCTCTGCCGGCACGCGGCGGGCACCGACGCCGGGACGCACCCGCGCACCGACCGCGTCGTCGAGGGCGTGCGGATCATCCGGGTCGCCGAGGACCCGATGCACGTGACGTTCGAACGCGACCTCGTCGCCTGGACGCTGGCCATGGGGCACGCCATGATCCGCGCCGCGCAGGACCTGCTGCGCGGCTGGCAGCCCGACGTCGTCCATGCGCACGACTGGCTGGTCGCGCATCCGGCCATCGCGATCGCCGAGGCCGCGCGGGTGCCGCTGATCGGCACGATCCACGCGACCGAGGCCGGACGGCACTCCGGCTGGCTGTCGCACCCGCTCAACCAGCAGGTTCACTCCGTCGAGTGGTGGCTGGCGAACCGCGCCGACGCGCTGATCACCTGCTCGCAGGCGATGCGCCGCGAGGTCGCGCACCTCTTCGAGGTCGAAGCCGGCGACGTCACCGTGATCCACAACGGCATCGAGGAGCGCGGCTGGCAGGTCCCCGCGAAGGAGATCGCCCGCGCCCGCGAGGTCTACAGCCCGGCCGGGGCGCCGGTGCTGCTCTATTTCGGACGGCTCGAGTGGGAGAAGGGCGTGCAGGACCTGCTGGCCGCGCTCCCCCGCATCCGGCGCCGCCACCCCGGCACGCGTGTGGTCGTCGCCGGAAAAGGACGACACTTCGACGAGCTGGTCGAGCAGTCGCGGAAGCTGCGGGTGCGGCGCGCGGTCGACTTCGTCGGGCACCTGTCCGACCGGGACCTGCGGGCGGCGCTGGCCGCGGCCGACGCCGTCGTGCTGCCCAGCCGGTACGAGCCGTTCGGGATCGTCGCGCTGGAGGCCGCTGCGGCGAAGGCGCCGCTGGTGGCGTCGACCGCCGGCGGGCTCGGCGAGGTCGTGGTGCACGGCGAGACCGGGCTGGCGTTCAGTCCCGGCGACGTCAGCGCCCTGGCCGACGCGGTGACGGCGGTGCTCGGCGACGCCGAGGCCGCGGCGGAGCGGGCTCGGGCCGCGCAGTCCCGGCTGGCCGCGGACTTCGACTGGGGCCGCATCGCCGAAGCGACCGCCGCCGTCTACCGGCGGACGAAACCGGGCGAACCGGTCGAGCTGCCCCGGCCGAAGATCGCCACGGGCAACGCCTTCGAACCCGTCCCGGCCGAGATCCCGGAACTGTAGGTAGCCGCCGGCTCAGAAATGGCAGGGCCGGACGCAGTCCGGCTGAGCCGCGGCGGGCGCGGCCGTGGCTCCGTCGACGGCGATGGCCACGGCTGACACGGCGAAAAGGGTGGTTCTCGACCTGCTGGTCATGGGGGCTGCTCGGGGACGGCGCGACGTGCGCCTCGCAGCGAGCAACGCGCCGGTGCCCGCTGGAAACAGTAAGCGGAACAGCAGGGACCGGTACGTATTCGCCTTCCGTGATCGGTTCGTCCCGTTCACTCGGGAAAGCCCGTGACAGTGCGCTTCACCGTGCTGGCGGCGAAATCCCGGCCCGGTCAGGTGAAGGTGCCACCCCGCGGCGCGCCGCAGACCGGGGACGGTTCGGCCGCGGGCTAGAAGACCGGCAGCAGCACGCCGTGCTCGGACTCGGGGCGCGGGCCGAAGATGCGGCGGTCCGCCTCCGCGATCGGGACGTCGTTGATGCTCGCTTCGCGCCGTCGCATCAGGCCCTCGTCGCTGAACTCCCACAGTTCGTTGCCGTAGCTGCGGAACCACTGGCCTTCGGCGGTCCGCGACTCGTACTGGAACCGGACGCCGATGCGGTTGCCACGGAAGCCCCACAGCTCCTTGCGCAGGGCGTAGTCCAGTTCGCGCGCCCACTTCGCGGTCAGGAACCCGACGATCCGCGACCGTCCGACGACGTACTGGTCGCGGTTGCGCCACACCGAATCCTCCGTGTACGCCAGCGAAACCCGCTCCGGGTCGCGGGTGTTCCACGCGTCCTCGGCGGCCTGGACCTTCTGGCGGGCGGTGTCTTCGTCGAACGGCGGGAAAGGCGGGCGCGGGGTCATGAAGGCTCCTTCCGGACGCGGAGAACGTACGTTCTCCAGTTCTCCCGCTAGACTAGAGAACGACCATTCTCCGCGCCAGGGGCAGGTGACATGAATTCCACGGAGGCGACCGACCGGCTGCTGGAGGCCGCCGAAGAGCTCTTCTACGCCCACGGCGTGCAAGCGGTCGGGATGGACGCCGTCCGCGAGCGCTCGGGCGTCTCGCTCAAACGGCTCTACCAGTGCTTCCCCGCGAAGAACGACCTGGTCGAGGCCTACCTCCTGCGCCGTGACGAGCGCTGGCGGAAGTCGTTGCGCGAATTCGTCCACGCCCGCGGCGACGACCCGCTCGCCGTGTTCGACTGGCTGAAGAACTGGTTCGCCGAGCCGGGCTTCCGCGGGTGCGCGTTCATCAACTCCTTCGGCGAGTTCGGCGAGCCCGCCCCGGGAATCGCCGCCGCGATCCGCCGGCACAAGGCCGAGGTCCGCGCCTACCTGCACGACCTCGTGCCCGGCGGCGGCCTCGCCGACCAGCTGTTCTCGCTCGTGGAGGGCGCGACCGTGCTCGCCGCGATCACCGGTGACCCGGGCGAGGCGACCACGGCGCGCGGGGCCGCGAAGGTCCTGCTGGCCGCTCAGGGGTAGAGCGTCAGCCCCGGATCGAGCGCGACCTCCGTCAACTGGGCGAGACTCAGCGGCGGTGACGGCATGTCGGGAGCGCCACCCTGCTTCGCGTCATCTGCGACGTTCTGCGCCTCCACTATGACGCCCGTGCCGTCGGACCTCGCGACGTTCGTCCGGTTGACCGTCGGCCCGTCGGGGAGCGTGAACGTCTGCTCGACGATCGTTTCGCCGTGCGGCCCGGTCCTGCGGTGACACGAACCCTGCGTCCCGACGGGCGACGGGCCGCACTCGGTCTCCGGCGTGGCGTTTCCGCCGAGCCGCGTGACGACGGCCCAGACATTGCCCCGCCGCGGCCCTTCCGACGTCGTGGCCGCGGCGCTGAAGTAGTCCTCGCCGCCGCTGCACCCGTCGCCGTGCGACACCTGGGCGGAGAACACGTGGTAGAAGGTCAGCGGCCCGTGCTGGGTGCCCTTCGGATACTGCCCCTGGCTGTTGACGCTCAGCCGGGTCCCCGCGGCGACCCGCTGCCGGACGGCGGTGGTCAGCACCTTCGTCAGCCGGCCGGCCGCGACCGCGGAGCTTTCCGGGATCGGGGCGCCGGTCTGCGGCGGGTACGGGGAGTGGCCGCACGGATCCGACGAGGGCGGCGCCGACGGTGTCGCGGCCGCGCCCGGGGAAACCATGCTCGGGCCCGGGTCGCCTGGGGTGAGGACGACCGCCGCGCCGACGGCCACCGCCGCCACGCCCGCACCCACGGCGGTCCACGGGTTCACCACACGGCGGACCCGCGCGCGCCGGCGTTCTCGCTCCAGCACCGCCTCTAAGTCTACTGTGGACGGTGGCACGACGCCGATCGCCGCGTCGAACTGGTCCTTGCTCATTTTCCCTCCATCAGCTCTGGCTCGCGGCGACGAGCGCGCGGAGCGAGTCGAGACCGCGCGCGGTCTGGCTCTTCACGGTTCCGGGTGAACACTCGAGGATCTCGGCGGTCTCTTCGATGGACAGGTCGCAGTAGTAGCGCAGGACCACGGCGGCCCGGCGCCGCGGCGGCAGCGCGTCGAGCAGTTCGAGCAGGCCGATCCGTTCGACGACGTCGTCGGTGGGCAGCACCACCGGCTCCGGCAGCGTCTCCGCCGGCTCTTCCCGCCGCCACGCCCTGGCCTTCTCGTCCAGCCACGTCCGCACGAGGATCCGGCGCACGTAGGCGTCGAGGTGCGCCACGCGCCGGACCCGCGGCCAGTGCCGGTACAGCTTGCCGATGGTGATCGACACCAGGTCGTCGGCGAGATGCCAGTCCCGGCAGAACAGGTAAGCCGTGCGGCGCAGCACCTCCATCCGGGCCGTGACGTAGTCGCGGTACCCCGCTTCTTCCGACCGTTTCACCGATTCCTCCTCGTCGCCCCCACACCTGTCCAACGGGGCCGGTGGCCGCCGAGGTTGCTCGGAGATCGAACTTCCGGGCAACCCGTGGGCGCGCGGGGGCCGTTCCACTGGTCGAGGGACCCCCGATAGTGAGGAACCATTCCATGAGGAAACCGATCACCGCGGTCCTCGCGGTGACCCTGGCCGCGGGCGTGCTCACCGCACCCGCCGCGGCGGCCGCACCGCCGGCCGGACCGGCGGGCGGGCCGGCCGTGGCGCCGAGCCGGATCACCCTGGTCACCGGCGACCAGGTGCTGGTCAGCGGCGCGGACGTGCGGGTGCTGCCCGCCCACCGGGACCGCCCGGTGCCGTTCGAGCAGTACGCCCGGCACGGCGACCAGTACGTCCTGCCCGGCGACGCCGCCGGGCTGGTCCGGGCCGGGCGGCTCGACGAGCAGCTGTTCAACGTCACCGGCCTGCTGCGGCAGGGCTACGACGACGCCCGCACGCCGCACGTCCCGCTGCTGGTCCGCGAGGCCGGTCCGGCGGTCACCGCCCGGACCGGCGTGGCCGCCCGGCCGTCCGCGCTCGGCTACACCGCGCTCGACGAGCCGAAGTCCGGCGCCGCGGCGTTCTGGAACCGGCTCACCGCGGATCCCGTCACGCTCAAGGCGGGCGCCGCGAAGGTGTGGCTGAACGCGAAGGTGCACGCGAGCCTCGACCGGAGCGTGCCGCAGATCGGCGCGCCCACCGCGTGGCAGGCCGGCCTGACCGGCCGCGGGGTGGGCGTCGCGGTGCTCGACACCGGGATCGCCTCCGCGCACCCGGACCTGGCCGGCCACGTGGCGCTGAGCAGGGACTTCACCGGCAAGGGCAGTGTGGAGGACGGCGCCGGGCACGGCACGCACGTGGCCTCGACGATCGCCGGCTCCGGCGCGGCGTCGGGAGGGAAGTACCGGGGCGTCGCGCCCGACGCCACGCTGGCCGTCGGCAAGGTCCTCGACGACTCCGGCGACGGCACGTTCGACATGGTCCTGGCCGGCATGCAGTGGGCGGCGACCGAAGCACACGCCCGCGTCGTCAACATGAGCCTCGGCGGCGGGCCGTCCGACGGAACCGATCCGGTCTCCGAAGCCGTGAACACCCTGACCCGCCAGTACGGCACGCTCTTCGTCGTCGCCGCGGGCAACTTCGGCCAGGACGAGAGCGTCTCGAGCCCGGCCGCGGCCGACGCGGCGCTCGCCGTCGCCAGTGTGTCCAAACAGGACGTCCTGAGCCCGTTCTCCAGCCGCGGCCCGCGAGTCGGTGACGGCGCGGCCAAGCCGGAGGTCGCGGCGCCCGGCGAATCGATCACCGCGGCGCGGCCGGCCGGGATCCCGCCCGCGGGTGAGCCCGTCGGCGACGGCTACCAGACGCTGAGCGGCACGTCCATGGCGTCGCCCCACGTCGCCGGCTCGGCGGCGATCCTCGCCCAGCAGCACCCCGACTGGACCGCCGAGCGCCTCAAGGCGGCCCTGACCAGCACCGCCACCCCCGTCGACGCCGGACCGGCCGCGGTCGGCACCGGCCGCGTCGACGTCGCCCGCGCGACGACCACGACGGTCACCGCCACCGGCAGCGCGTCGGCCAACCTCCCATGGCCCAATCATGGGATGACCAGGAAGGCCACGGTCACCTGGTACAACTCCGGCGCCACCCCGGTCACCTTGACGCTCACCGCCGACCTCGGCGGAATCGTCACCTTCCCGGCGACCGTGACGGTGCCCGCGGGCGGCAGCGCCCCGGCCGAGCTCACGTTCACCGCGCGGGACGGGCACCCGGGCACCTACTCTGGCGTCCTCACCGCGCGCGGCGGGGACATCAGCACCCGCACCGCGCTGTCGGTGAAGCAGGAGGACGAGACGTACGACCTCACCGTCGGCCTCGTCGACCGGGACGGCAAGCCGTGGGCCCCGACCGGCTATCCGCCGGTAGCGATCCTCGACCTCGACAGCGGCGCGCTCACCCAGGGTGAGCCGGGCACCTACCGATTGCCGCGCGGCCGCTACGTCGTGCACAGCGTCATCGAGACGCCGCGGCCGGGCCGGGAACCGTCGTACAGCTTCATCACCCACCCCGAGCTGGTCCTCGACCACGCCGTCACGCAGACCCTGGACGCGCGCGACGGCAAGCCGGTGTCACTGGAGGCGGACAACCCCGCCGCGCGCGGCGGCTCCCACCGCGTGCAGCGCCTGAGCCGGATCACGGCCTGCGCATGCGTTTTCGCCGAGGGGTTCGACCTCGATCCCCGCTTCCACGAGGCCTTCGCCGCGACCGTGCCGGGTACTTCGTCGGCGAGCTTCGCCTTCAGCCAGGAACGGCGGGCGACTGAGCCGGACCTGGAGCTGAGCGCGGACGACGGACAGCCGTTCGCCGTCCGGGGCCGTTGGCTGGAGTCGGCCGCCCCGGAGGGGCGCACCACGCTCCCGGTGGCGTTCGGCGGCGCGGGCACGCCCGAGGACCTGGCGAGGATCGACGCGCACGGCAAGCTCGTGGTCATCCGGCTGTCGCTGGGCATGGCGGTCGACGAGATGTACCGGCGGCTCGTGAACGTCGAGAACGCCGGGGCGAAGCTCGGCCTGGTCGCCCTGGCCGGCGACACGGCCGGGACCACGGTGCTCGGCGGCGAACTGCCGAAGCTGAGCTTGCCGACGATCTGGGGCGGGCGGAGCGTCACCGTGCAGCGGCTCACGGAGCTGGCAAAGACGGGCCGCGCTTCGGCGACGGTGGTCAGCCGTCCGTCGCCGAATTTCCGCTACGAACTGGCCGACGGCGTCGAGCGGCAAGTGACGGCTCCCCGCGTGCAGCGGCCGAAGACCCGCGACCTCGCCGAGGTGCGCACCGCCTACCACGACAACGCGCCCGGCGAAGTCCGCTACGTCGCGGCGCGCGAGTTCTTCGGCCGGCTGGTCGGGTACGGCTACACCGAACCCGTGGCCGCGCAGCAGGAACGCGTCGAGTACTACTCCCCCGGCAAGTGGGACACGGTGTGGACGGGCGGTTATCGCGGTGAGCTGACCGAGAACCTCGACGTGGCCGCGGGCCGGAAGTACCAGCTCGGCTGGAACAAAGCCGTGGCCGGGCCGTCGCTGCGCGGGCTGACCATCACGCACTCGGGCGAGAAGCCGCGGCCATGGGCGTGGCGCAAGGACGGCGTCTTCGACCTGTGGCTGCCGCTGTTCGGCGACGCCGCCGGCCGAACACGCAAGCCCGAGTCGTTCTCCGGCGACACCGGCTCGGTGGGTCTCACCAGGGACGGCGTCGCGATTCCGGTGGAGCCTTCGGGAGAACCCACGCTCGCGACGATCCCCGTGCCGGACGCCGACGGCGCGTACCGGCTCACCGCCGAGGCGCACCGGCACGCCGCCTGGTGGCCACTGTGGACCGACGTCTCGGCGGAGTGGGCGTTCCGCTCGTCGGCCGCCGCGGACGGCAAGGCCCTGCCGCTGCTCACCGCCCGGTTCGACCCGGCGGTCGACCTCCGCAACCGCGCGCCGGGCGGCCGGATCTTCGCGTTCCCGGCGTTCGTCGAGCGGCAAGGCGGCGGTGGCGGGACGAAGCTGGCCGTCGAAACGTCCACCGACGACGGACGCACCTGGCAGCCCGCGGTGACGACGCGGACCGGGGACCACTGGACGGTCGTGGTGCGGAACCCGGCGAGCGGGTTCGTCTCGCTGCGGGCGAGCGCGGCCGACGACAGCGGAAACACGGTGCGGCAGACGGTGATCCGGGCCTACGCGATCGGGTGACGAAATGAACCGGTCCGGTGGCGGGGAGCCGCCGCCACCGGACCGGTTCGGACCACACCATCCCAACCAGTGTGGTTTCCGTCGGCCCCTCGTCAGGTAGGGGCCGACGGAGCCCTGCTACCGGGCGTCCGTGAGGTACCGCGCGTAGGCACCCGTGGTGAGGAAGCTCGGCAGCTTCTCGCCCAGCGCGGTTTCGGTGAAGATCTCGTACGCGTCGTCGAGGCGGTTGCCGTCGCCGAGTTCGGCGCGCACCGACGCGAGTTCCTCGTCCAGGTACTCGACCGCGAGTTCACGGGTCAGCGCGGTGCCGTCCTCGAGCTTCGTGCCGTTGCGGATCCACTGCCAGACCTGGCAGCGCGCGATCTCCGCGGTGGCCGCGTCCTCCATCAGGTTGTGGATCGCCGCCGCGCCGGTGCCGCGCAGCCAGGCGTCGACGTAGCGCAGGGCGACGTTGATGTTCGCGCGGACGCCCGCTTCGGTGACCTCGCCGCCGGCGCTGGCCACGTCGAGGAGGTCCTCGGCGGTGACGTGGACGTCCTCGCGCAGCCTGCCGAGCTGGTTGGGCCAGCCGCCGAGCACGCCGTCGAAGACCTCGCGGCAGATCGGGACCAGGCCCGGGTGGGCGACCCAGGAGCCGTCGAAGCCGTCGCCGGCCTCGCGTTCCTTGTCGGCGCGGACCTTCTCGATCGCGGTCGCGTTGATCTCCGGGTCCTTGCTCGGGATGAACGCGGCCATGCCGCCGATGGCGTGCGCGCCGCGCTTGTGGCAGGTCCGCACCAGCAGTTCGGTGTAGGCCCGCATGAACGGCACGGTCATCGTGACCTGCGCGCGGTCCGGCAGCACGAAGTCGGCGCCGTGCGCGGCGAAGTTCTTGATCATGCTGAAGATGTAGTCCCAGCGCCCGGCGTTGAGGCCGGCGGCGTGCTCGCGCAGCTCGTAGAGGATCTCCTCCATCTCGAACGCGGCGGTGATCGTCTCGATCAGCACCGTGGCGCGGATCGTGCCGCGCGGGATGCCCAGCTCGCGCTGGGCCAGCAGGAAGACGTCGTTCCACAGCCGCGCTTCGAGGTGGTTCTCCAGCTTCGGCAGGTAGAAGTACGGGCCGACGCCGCGAGCGAGCAGTTGGCGTGCGTTGTGGAAGAAGAACAGGCCGAAGTCGACCAGGCTCGCCGACACCGGGCGCCCGTCGATGCGGATGTGCTTCTCCACCAGGTGCCAGCCGCGGGGGCGCGCGACGATCGTCGCCGGCTCCTCGCCGATGGTGTAGTTCTTGCCGGCCTCGGTGGTGAAGTCGATGTTGCGGCGGATCGCGTCGAACAGGTTGAGCTGGCCGTCGATGACGTTGTGCCACGTCGGCGACGTCGCGTCTTCGAAGTCCGCCAGCCACACCTTCGCGCCGGAGTTCAGCGCGTTGACCGTCATCTTGCGGTCGGTGGGGCCGGTGATCTCGACACGGCGGTCTTCCAGGCCGGGCGCGGTCGGGGCGACGTGCCACGACTCGTCGTCGCGGATCCGCCGCGTCTCCGGCAGGAAGCCCAGCGGCTTCTCGCCGGACTGCAGTTCCTCGCGCCGCACGCGGCGGGCGTCGAGCAGCTCGCGCCGGCGTCCGGCGAACGTGTTGTCCAGTTTGGCCAGGAAGTCGAGTGCCGCCGGGGTCAGGATCTCGGCGAACCGGCCCTCGACCGGCCCGGTGACCTCGATGCGGTAGTTCAGCCGATCGACCATGGGGTGCCTCCGCGAGCTGTGGGCAGGGAAGGGAAGTGGGAGGGACGCGGCCTGACGACGGAGGGGGTCGTCGTCAGGCCGCGGCCGGGATCAGTGGAACTGGGCTTCCTCGGTGGAGCCCTTGAGCGCCGTCGTCGAGCTGGTCGGGTTCAGCGCGGTCGCGACCTGGTCGAAGTAGCCGGTGCCGACCTCGCGCTGGTGCTTCGTCGCGGTGTAGCCGCGGCTCTCCGACGCGAACTCGCGCTCCTGCAGGTCGACATAGGCGGTCATGCCCTCGCGGGCGTAGCCGTGCGCCAGGTCGAACATCGAGTAGTTCAGGGCGTGGAAGCCGGCCAGCGTGATGAACTGGAACTTGTAGCCCATGTGGCCGAGCTCGCGCTGGAACTTCGCGATCGTCGCGTCGTCCAGGTGCTTCTTCCAGTTGAACGACGGCGAGCAGTTGTAGGCCAGCATCTGGTCCGGGAACTTCGCCTTGATGGCCTCGGCGTACTTGCGCGCCACCTCGAGGTCCGGCTCCGAGGTCTCCATCCAGAGCAGGTCGGCGTACTGCGCGTAGGCCAGGCCGCGCTCGATGCACGGCTCGATGCCGTTGGTGACCTCGTAGAAGCCCTCGGCGGTGCGGCCGCCGGTGAGGAACTGCTGGTCGCGCTCGTCGACGTCGCTGGTCAGCAGCGTCGCGGCCTGCGCGTCGGTGCGGGCGACGATCAGCGACGGCACGTTCAGCACGTCCGCGGCGAGGCGGGCGGCGTTCAGCGTGCGCTCGTGCTGCTTGGTCGGGATCAGCACCTTGCCGCCGAGGTGGCCGCACTTCTTCTCGGACGCGAGCTGGTCCTCCCAGTGCACGCCCGCGGCGCCGGCCGCGATCATGCCCTTCATCAGCTCGAACGCGTTGAGCGGGCCACCGAAGCCCGCCTCGGCGTCGGCGACGATCGGGGCGTACCAGTCGATGTCCGTCTGGCCCTCGGCCCAGCTGATCTGGTCGGCGCGGCCCAGCGCGTTGTTGATGCGGCGGACCACGGCCGGCACCGAGTTGGCCGGGTAGAGGCTCTGGTCGGGGTAGGTCTGGCCGGACAGGTTGGCGTCGGCGGCGACCTGCCAGCCGGACAGGTAGATGGCCTGCAGGCCCGCGCGGACCTGCTGGACGGCCTGGTTGCCGGTGAGCGCGCCGAGCGCGTGGATGTAGTCCTCGGTGTGCAGCAGGTCCCACAGCTTTTCCGCGCCGCGGCGGGCCAGCGTGTGTTCCTCGACGACGCTGCCGCGCAGCTTGATCACGTCTTCGGCCGAGTAGGAGCGCTGCACGCCCGCCCAGCGGGGGTCGCTCGCCCACTGCGCGGCCAGCTCCGCGGCCGCCTGCTTGGCCTGTTCCGTCATCGGTACTCCCGGTGTTGCGAAGTTTGCGATTGCTCGCCTTGCTTGGTGCGACCCTGACACGGCAGCGAAAACCCGGTCCAGCTGTCCAATTTGCCAATTTGTGCGAAGAGTCCGTACGCTCTTTGCAAAGGTTGCGAATCGCAGGTTTCGCAACCGCGCCAAAATCCGCGTTCTTGACCGGTCACGTAACCGTTCAGGACCGGAAACCTTCCGGAGAAGAGGGCAGGAATGGAGAAGACTTTCGCCGGCGCGCGGCTGCGGCACCTCCGCGAAAGCCGGTCGATGAGCCAGGCCGACCTCGCCCGTGTGCTGGAGATCTCACCCAGCTACCTCAACCAGATCGAGCACAACTCGCGCCCGCTGACCGTGCCGGTGCTGCTGCGGATCACGCAGGCGTTCGGCGTCGACACGGAGTTCTTCGCCAACAACGACACGTCGCGGCTGGTGGCCGACGTCAAGGAAGCGCTGCTCGACGAGGCACTCGGCGTCGACGTCACCATGGGTGAGCTCAACGAGCTGGCCACCAACCTGCCGGCGATCGCGCAGGCGCTGGTCAAGCTGCACCGCAGCTACCGCAACGCCGTCGAGAACACCGCCGCGCTGACCACGGAAAACGGCCTGGGCCTGCACGGCAGCGCCGCCGCGGCGCTGCCGCACGAAGAGGTCCGTGACTTCTTCTACGAGCGCGAGAACTACGTCGCCGAACTGGACGAACGCGCCGAGAAGATGGCCGCGGAGATCCCGCTGCAGCGGGGCCAGGTGCTCGGCGCGCTGAAAGACCGCCTTCGGCAGCGCTACGGCGTCGAGGTGACCAGCGAAGGCATCGACGAAGGCTCAGGCCAGCAGCACCGCTTCGAACCGCACCCCCGGGTGCTGCGGCTGGCGCCAAGCCTGCGGGTCGGGCAGCAGGCGTTCCGGATGGCTTCGCAGATCGCGCTGCTGGAGTACGACGACCTGATCACCGAGCTGGCCGACTCGTGGGCGTTTTCCGGCCCGGCGGCGCGGTCGCTCGGCCGCGTCGGCCTGGCGAACTACTTCGCCGGGGCGCTGATCCTCCCCTATGGACCGTTCCTGGCCTCGGCCGAACGGTTCCGCTACGACATCGAGCGGCTGTGCGACCACTACGGCGTCGGCTTCGAAACCGCGTGCCACCGGCTGTCCACGCTGCAGCGGCCCAAGCAGCGCGGGGTGCCGTTCTCCTTCGTGCGGGTGGACCGGGCCGGGAACATGTCGAAGCGGCAGTCGGCAGCCGGGTTCCACTTCTCCCGGGTCGGTGGCGCCTGTCCACTGTGGAACATCTACGAGGCCTTCACCCAGCCGGGCAAGATCCTCACCCAGATCGCGACGCTCCCCGACGGCAAGAGCTATTTCTGGATCGCGCGCACGGTGTCGCGCAACATCGGCGGCTACGGCAGCCCCGGCAAGACGTTCACGGTGGGCCTCGGCTGCGAACTGCGGCACGCCGGGCGGCTCGTCTACTCGACCGGTCTCGATCTCGACGAGCCCGCCGCGGCGACGCCGATCGGCATGGGCTGCAAAGTCTGCGAACGCCCGGCGTGCTCCCAGCGCGCGTTCCCGACCATCGGCAAGCAGCTCACCGTGGACGAGAACACCAGCACCTTCGTCCCCTACCCGGCGGTGCCGAAGGGCTGATCATCCGATCACGTGTGTCGTCCACTTGCCCTCGTCCCGGCCGAGCAGCGTGATGCGGTCGAGCAAAGCCTGGGCGCCGATGCCCGCCGCCGCCGGGTGGTCGATCGCGACGCACGCCCGCAGGCCGTTCTTCGTCGTGCAGACGGGGGTGCCGAGGCCGTCCGCCCGGCCGCCCGGCAGGGAGACCGTGATCGTCACCTGCGCGCCGTTCGACGAGTACTGCAGCACGGCCCGCCACGGGACGTTGTCGTCGTCCGGACGACGCCACAGCTCGGCGTTGGCGATCCGGAACGAGTCCGGGAGGCTCTCGATGTGCAGCGGCAACGGCACCGGCCGGTTGGCGAAAGTGACTCCGCCGGCGACCCGCAGCAGCACCTGCCGCAGGTCCGGTACGGCGAGGTAGTAGGCGTTCAGCTCGGCCCAGCGGCCGTCCGCGGTCGGCCAGCGCAGGTAGCTGTTTCCGCCGTTGAGGGGGTCGTCCGCGTTGGTCGTCACCCAGTAGCCGTCGCGGTCGCCGACCCGGACCGGGACGCGCACCGCCTTCCCGCCCATGTCATGACGGCGGTCCAGCGGCGGCTCCTGGTCGTAGACCCCCAGCCAGATCATCGGCGAAAGCTCACCGTGGCCGATGGCGAGCGCGAAGTCGCCGTGGTCACCGACGCCGTACTCGATCCGGTCGGTTTGCGAGGGCAGCCAGCCGAAGCTCGCCTTCGTCACCAGCGGGTTGCCGGGCGGCGCCGGAGCGGGCCGGGGCACGGGCGCCACGGCCACCGGCCCGGGCGGCGACCCGGGTCCGGGCGACTGGGTCCGGTCGAACACCGAGACCGCCGTCACGCCACCGGCCGCCACCACCGCGGCACACCCGACGACCAGGGCCGTGGTCCGAAATCGGCGACGGCGTGTCCCGCTCCGGCGGGCGCGGTCGAGGTCGATCCGTGCCGGCGGCGCGGGCACCTCGGCCAGTTCCCTCAGCTTCGTGGCCAGTTCGTGGTCGGTCATGCTCGTCCCTCCGGAATGGCGACGGGCTCGCGCAGCAGTTCGCGCAGCGCGTCGACGGCCTTCGCGGTCTGGCTCTTCACGGTGCCTTCCGAGCAGCCCAGCGCCCGCGCGGTGTCCGCGATCGGCAGGTCGCAGAAATAACGCAGGACGACGGTCGCGCGCTGGCGCGCCGGCAGCCGGTCCAGGGCGGCTCGCAGGTCGAGCGCCGCGTCGACGTCCGCGCCGGGCGCGGGCCGCTCCTGGTCGGCGCCGCGCAGGTCCACCCGCCGCCACCAGGACGTCCGCTGCTCGGCGAGGAACGTGTTGACCAGCGTCCGGCGCGCGTACCCGTCCACGTTGTCCGCCCGGGACGCCCGCGGCCAGTTCGCGTAGAGCCGGGTGATCGCCGACTGGACCAGGTCGTCCGCCCGGTGCCAGTCCCCGCACAGCAGGTACGCGACCTTGCGCAGCCAAGCCGCCCGCGCGGTCACGTACTCCGTGAAGCCCGATTCCATCGGCGTCCCCATCCTGTTCGACACCCCTTTGATGCGCCCGGAGGCCCGGGAGGTTGCCCGGGACGCGTGAGTCGTAGATTCATCGGGGTGTATGACATCGACACGGTGACCGCGGCGACGATCGACGAAGCCGCGGAGCGGCTGGCCGGGGTGGTGACCCGCACGCCGCTGGAACCGAGCGCGCGGTTGTCGTCCCGGGTGGACGCCCGGGTCTGGCTGAAGCGCGAGGACCTGCAGACCGTCCGGTCGTACAAGATCCGCGGCGCCTACAACTTCATCGTCCAGCTGGACGATGACGTGCGGAACCGCGGCGTCGTCTGCGCCAGCGCGGGCAACCACGCCCAGGGCGTCGCGTACGCGTGCCGGCGGCTCGGCGCGAACGGCCGCGTCTACGTCCCCGGCACCACGCCGCGGCAGAAGCGCGAACGCATCGCGACGCTCGGCGGCGCGCACATCGAGGTCATCGTCGTCGGCGAAACGTACGAAGACGCCTTCGCCGCGGCCAACGAGGACGCCCAGCGCACGGGCGCGACGCTGGTGCCCGCGTTCGACGACGTCCGCACCGTCGCCGGCCAGGGCACGGTCGCGCCGGAGGTGATCGCGCAGCTCGGCTTCGTCCCCGACGTCGTGGTCGTCCCGGTCGGCGGTGGCGGGCTGCTCGCCGGCGTCGGCGGCTGGCTGCGCGAGCGGCACCCGGAGGTCCGGATCGTCGGTGTCGAACCGGCGGGCGCGGCCTGCATGGCCGCGGCCCTGGCGGCCGGGCAGCCGGTGCGGCTGCCCGAGCTCGATTCGTTCGTCGACGGCGCCGCCGTGCGCGAGGCCGGCGCGGTCACCTACCCGCTGATCCGCGAGAGCGGCGCCGAGCTGACCGCGGTCGCCGAGGGCGCGGTGTGCACCGAGATGCTGGCGATGTACCAGTCCGACGGCATCATCGCCGAACCCGCGGGCGCGCTCGCCGCGGCGGCGCTCGGCACGGTCGTCGACGTCGAGCCCGGCCAGACCGTGGTGTGCCTGGTCTCCGGCGGCAACAACGACGTCAGCCGCTACAGCGAGATCCTCGAGCGCTCGCTGATGCACGAAGGGCTGAAGCACTACTTCCTGGTCGGGTTCCCGCAGGAGCCGGGCGCGCTGCGGCGGTTCCTCGAGCAGGTGCTCGGGCCCGAAGACGACATCACCCGCTTCGAGTACGTCAAGCGCACCAACCGCGAGATGGGCCCGGCGCTGGTCGGCGTCGAGATCGCCCGGTCATCCGACCTCCCGGGGCTGCTGGCGCGGATGGACGCGAGCCCACTACAGGTCGAACGGATCGAGCCCGGCAGCCCCCTGTTCCACTTCCTGCTGTGACGGTTGTGGTGCACTAGGCGCATGGTGAAGGTCGACGGGGTCCGCGATGTCGAGGCGTTGCGCGAAATGGTCCACGAGGGTGCGGAGCCCGAGTACCTGCTGTTCTACGGCCACACGCCGTCGAAATCGGGGCGGGTGACAGCGAGCTGCCTGAGCCAGTGGTGGCTCGACCCGTTCGAGACCGGCGGTGTCGTGTACCCGACCGCCGAGCACTACATGATGGCCGGCAAGGCCGAGCTGTTCGGCGACCACGAGAAGGCCGAGCTGATCCGGCAGGCCCCCGACCCGAAGACGGCGAAGGTCCTCGGGCGCGAGGTCACCGGGTTCGACACCGCCACCTGGGAGCGGCACCGGTTCGACATCGCCGTCGACGGCAACCTGGCCAAGTTCCGGCAACACCGGGACCTGCGCCGGTTCCTGCTCGGCACCGGCGACGCCGTGCTCGTCGAGGCGTCCAAGAAGGACCTCGTCTGGGGCACCGGCCTCGCCCGCGAGGAGAAGAACGCGACCAAGCCGGACTACTGGCGCGGGCTCAACCTGCTCGGCTTCGCGCTGATGGAGGTCCGCGAACAGCTGCGTGCCGCCCGAGGCTGATTCACGGCGCCGGGATCGGGGCGGCGATGGGGCGTGCCGGACGTCGTCCGCCCAGTTCAGCGGCGCGTGGTCGCCGAAACGACCACGCCAACGAGCCGGCACCGAGCCAGGCCGCACAGCGCGAGGACGACCGACGTCCAGCCGTCCGGGTTCTACTGCTCGCCGAGGGTCTTCTGCAGCGCCTTGTTCGCCTTCCGCGCCATGTCCGCGACGGCTTCACGGCGAGCCGCGTCGGCCGCGTAGTCGTCTTCGCGGTTGCGGACGACCCGGGCCGGTGCGCCCACCGCGATCGAGTAGTCGGGGATGTCGCCACGGACGACGGCGTGCGCGCCGAACACGCAGCCACGGCCGATGCGGGTGCCCTTCAGGACGCTGACCTTCGTGCCGAGCCAGGTGTCCGGCCCGATCCGCACCGGCGACTTCACGATGCCCTGGTCCTTGATCGGCACGTGGATGTCGGAGATGACGTGGTCGAAGTCACAGATGTACACCCAGTCGGCGACCAGCGTGGCCGCGCCGAGCTCGATGTCGAGGTAGCAGTTGATCACGTTCTGGCGGCCGAACACGGACTTGTCGCCGATCCGCAGCGAACCCTCGTGGCAGCGGATGGCGTTGCCGTCGCCGATGTGCACCCAGCGGCCGATCTCCAGCCGGCCGTAGCCCGGCCGGCAGTGGATCTCGACGTCCTTCCCGAGGAAGAGCATCCCGCGCAGGATGATGTGCGGGTTCGCGAGCCGGAACTTGAGCAGCCGGTAGTACCGGACCAGGTACCAAGGCGTGTACGCGCGGTTGCGCAGCACCCAGCGCAGCGAGTCGGCGGTCAGGAACTTCGCCTGTCGCGGATCGCGCCGGGCGCGCCGCCAGGCCCGCACCCTCGACAGCGCGGGTGCACCCCACATCGACGTCATGTCCGTGACCGTAACCTGTGTGCGGGACGGGTTCACGGGCAAGGGGAGCTGGATGGGCACGAAGCTGATCATCGACACCGACCCGGGCGTCGACGACGCGCTGGCGATCGCGCTGGCGGCACTGTCCCCGGACATCGACCTTCTGGGCGTGACCTCGGTCTTCGGCAACGTCCCGCTGGACCGCACGACATCGAACGCGCGACGGCTGCTGGAGCTGTTCGGCCGCACGGACGTGCCCGTGGCCGCCGGGGCGGCGCGGCCGCTGGTGTACTCGAAGCCGCGCGACGCCAAGGCCGTCCACGGCGGCGACGGCCTGTCGGGCCACTCCTACACGCTGCCTGAGGCGAGCCGGCCCCTCGAAGAGCGCGACGCCGTCCGGCTGATGCTCGACCTGCTGGAAACGTCCGACGAACCGGTGACCATCGCCCCGATCGGGCCGCTGACGAACATCGCCGCGCTGCTCGCGGCCCACCCGGGCGCCGCGGCGAAGATCGCGCGGCTCGTGATCATGGGTGGCGGGGTGACGTTCGGCAACAGCACCACCGCCGCCGAGTTCAACATCTGGAGCGACCCCGAAGCGGCCCGCCGGGTGCTGGTCGAGGAGGACGTCCCGGTGGTGCTGGTGCCGCTCGATCTCACGCACCGCTGCGCCGTCGACGGCGAGTGGCTGGCGAAGCTCGCGTCTTCCGGGCCGGCCGGCGCCGTCCTCGAAGGACTCACCTCGACCTACCGGCAGCACTACACGCGCGTGTTCGGCGAGGACCGGATGGTCATGCACGACGCGGTCGCGGTCGCCGAGGCGATCTCACCGGGCATCCTGCACACCGAGACCTACCGGGTCGACGTCGACTGCGGGCTCGGCCCGGCACGGGGCCAGACCCTGGTCGACCGGCGAGGGCTCGGCGAAGACGATCCGCAGTTCACGCCCGGCCGCCCGATCGAAGTCGCCATGGACACCGACCTCGACGGCCTGCGCGGATTCGTGCTCGACCGGCTGACCGGAGCCGTCCGGTGAGCGAAGAGCCCGACGCCGTCGCGAAGGAACCCGCCCTCGCGGAAGAGACCGCCGTCGCGAAGGAACCCGACGCCGCGGAGGAGACCGCCCTCGCGGACGAACCCGCCCTCGCGAAAGAGACCGCCGGAGAACCCCGCCGCCGGAAGGCCGTGGTCGTGGTCGGCGCCGTGGTGGTGGTCGCGGCCGCGCTGGTGGCCGGGGTCCAGCTGGCGCCGAAGCAGCAGGAGACCGCGAACGCCGCTGCGACGGTGATACCGACGGTGACGCAAAGGCAGACGCCTACGCCGCCGAAGCCGCCGACGACCGCGCCGCCGACGCCGACACCGCCGAAGGTGCCGGAAGCGAGCGAGTTCGACGCCTGGGCGTCCAAGACCAGCCTGTGGCTCGACATCCCGCTGCGCGCGATGGTCGGCTACGCGAAGGCGACGACGAAGCTGGGCAAGGACGTCCCCGGGTGCCACCTGTCCTGGGTGACGCTGGCCGCGGTCGGAAAAGTGACCACGGACCACGGCCGGGCGCGCGGCGGGCAGTTCGGCACCACCGGCGTGCTGGACAAGCCGCTCGGCACGATCGAGGTGCGCGACTTCTACAACAAGGTCGTCTCGACGCCGAACGCCGCCGGGCCGATGCAGCTGACGCCGTCGATCTGGACGAAGCACCAGGCGAGCTACTCGGGCGGGAAGCCCGATGTGCAGAACGTCGACGACGCGGCGCTGTCCACCGGCCGGGCGCTGTGCGCCGGCGGCCGCGACCTGTCCCAGGGCCAGACCTGGTGGGACGCCGTCAGCACGCTGCAGCCGGCGCCGCTGTTCCTGCACCGGACGCTGGCCACGGTCAACGTCTACGGCACGGTCGGCCAGGGCTCGGCGGCGCCGAACGCGGCGGTGCTGAGCGCGGTGAACTTCGCCATCGACAAGATCGGCCTCCCCTACATCTGGGGTGGCAACGGCACCGGCGGCAGCGACCCGGGCTTCGACTGCTCGGGCCTGACGACGGCGGCGTACGCGAGCGCCGGGATCAAGCTGATGCGCACGGCGGACACGCAGTTCCGGAGCGTGCCGCACGTGACCGACCCGCAGCTGGGCGACCTGATCTTCTACGGCGAGCCGGCGACGAAGATCCACCACGTCGGGCTCTACATCGGCAACCAGCAGATGATCGACGCGCCGCAGACCGGCCAGGCGGTGCAGGTGCACTCGTACCGCAGGAACGGCGACGACTACGCGGGAGCGGGCCGCCCGACGAACTAACCGGAGGAATACTGCTATTCCGGCAGTCAGCTCACCATTACTGAGCTGCAGGACTTATCGCGACTGAATGTGGGACTCCCGATTACCGGGCGTACGCCCGGTAATCCACTTGTACTGCCGGCTGAAATAGGCGACGTCGGAATAGCCGAGAGCGGCGGCTACCTGGGTGACCGACATCGTCGTCTCCACCAGCAGCTCGGTAGCCCGGGTGATCCGCGCGTGGACCAGGTAACGACCGGGCGGCATTCCTGTATGCGCCGTGAACCGACGCGTGAACTGCGCCCGCGACAACGACGCACGCGCGGCGAGCTCGGTGACGGTCCAGCGCCTGCTCGGGTCTTGGCGGATGGCGCCGCTGATGTCGTCGAGGGCGGTGTCGACCGGCCCGCACGGGGAATGTAACGCGTCCTCCCAGATCAGGAACAGTATTTGCGTCAGGCACAGCACGGTCTGGCGGCGGCCGAACGGGTCGCCGCGGCGGTGGGCGATGTCGCCCCGCCGGGCCAGCGACTCGAGCAGGCGCAGGTCACGGACCAGGGCCCAGCGACCGGGCGGGGAGACCGGGCCGTCGGCGAGGAAATGTACGCCGAACACCAGCAACCTCCGGCTGGGGTCGTGCCGGGCAACCGGTGTGTCGCCGGGCGTGAACACGATGCTCACGCCGGGTTCCAGGTCGCACCGGCGGCCGTCGAGTTCGAGGGTGCCGACCCCGTCGAGGACGCACCACAGCAGGTGATCGGTCAGCGGGCGCGGGTTCCAGGACCAGGTGCGCTCGCAGCGCCAATAAGTCGGTTGTGTCCGCAGCCGGAGCTCGGAGCTCGGGCCCAAGTCCGGATGAGTCAATCCGACAACTCCTCGCGCGGATAATCGATGTATTTCCAGACGCCTGAGTCACATCGTTGTCGGCATGAGCGAATCATTCAAGACCGCGTTCGCCAACGACGGGTACGCCGTGGCCTGGGGACTCTTCGCGGAACCCGAAGTGGACAGCTTGCGCGAGCACTTCATGACACTACGGCGCCGCAAGTCCTATGCCGACGACGTGGTCGGCGTGCAGCCGGACAGCCGCGACCCGTTGCGCCGCTACCCGCGCATGGCCCAGATGCACCGCTGGGACGACGTCACGCTGCGGTGGCTCCTCGATCATCGGCTGGCCGACATCCTCACGCTGTTGCTGGGCGCCGAGCCGTACGCCGTGCAGTCGATGCTCTACTTCAAACCCGCCGGTGCCCGCGGGCAGGCGCTTCACCAGGACAACTTCTATCTCCGTGCCGAGCCGGGCACGTGCGTGGCCGCGTGGATGGCGCTCGATCCCGCCGACGACGACAACGGCTGCATGATGATGGTTCCCGGCAGCCACCGTTGGCCGATCCTGTGCACCGAGAACGCCGACACCCGGATCAGCTTCACCGACGTCACCGTCCCGCTCGCCGGGCACGAGGCCGTGCCAGTGCACATGGCGCCCGGCGACGTCCTGTTCTTCAACGGGTCGATGGTGCACGGCAGCCGGCCGAACACCAGCGCCGACCGGTTCCGCCGCTCGCTGATCGGACACTACATCGAGGGCGAGACCAGGCAGGTCGCCGAGTACTACCACCCTGCGCTGCGCATGGACGGCACACCGCTGCGGCTCGAGGTGAGCGAAGGCGGCGGCGCATGTGGCGAGTGGGTGGAGCACGACGGCGAGCGCCTGGTGGCCATGACCGGAACGCACACCGTCACACGCAGGCATGAGTAGTTCGACGGCGGCCGTTCGGTGTCGGGGTGCTCGACCCCGCAGGTTCCGCAGATCCAGATCGTCAAGGCGTCAGTCTTGAAGCTCCAGCAAGATCGAGGTCAAGGAACGAGTTCAGCAGCGGCACCAGGACGTCCGGCCGGTCCAGCGGGATGATGTGGCCGCAGTCCTCGACGAGGTGGGTCACCAGGTCGTCGGCGACCGGCCGCAGCTGGCGGGCGAGGGCGTCCCCGACCGGGTGGGCGCCGATCGCCATCGCGGGCACGGAGAGCCGTCCGGCCGCGACGGCGTCCTCGATCTGCCGGGCGCTGACGGGCATCGCGCGGTAGTGGGCGAACGCGCCGCGCAAGGCGTCGCGCCCGGTGTAGGCGGCGACGAAGTGGTCGCGGATCTCGCGCGGCACCCCGCGGCCCCGGGTACCCGCGTCGAGAAACCAGCCGACGTACTCCGCCTCGTGTCCGATCAGGACGGTCTCCGCGAGTTCCGGGACGGCGTGGAACCCGAACCACCACGGTGGTCCGCCCGCGAGGAACCCTTCGGCGCCGGGGAGCCGGCCCAGCAGCGACTCCATGAGGACGAGCCGCCGGACGCGGCCGGGGCGGCGCATGGCCAGCAGGAAGGCGGGCGGCGCGCCCGCATCGATCCCGGCCACGGCCGCCGTCGGCTCGCCCAGCGCGTCGAGGAGCGCCTCGGCGTCGGCCGCGAGAGTGCCCGCGTCGTAGCCGTCCGCCGGACGCGATGTCGCGCCGAGCCCGCGCAGGTCCGGCACGATGACCCGGTACCGCGTCGCCAGGTGGGGGACGACTTCGGTCCAGAGCCGCCCGGTGTGCGGGAAGCCGTGCAGCAGCAGGACGGCGGGGCCCTCCCCGGTGACCGTCACGTGCACGTCGATGCCGTTCACCCGCAGCATGAGTCTCCCTTGGCAGTTACCATTGGTTATCACCAAACCGTAGGTAACTTCGAAGACCCGGCCAAGACGGCACTTTCCCGACAGGTGGTGAGCTCCAGGTGACCCCCTCCCCACGCGGCGACCTGTTCGACCCGGCGTGCCCGACGCGCCGGCTGCTCGACCGGATCGGCACGAAGTGGACGTCGATGGCGGTCAAGGTGCTGGCCGAAGCGGACCCGCGGGAGGTGCGGTTCGCCGAGCTGCAACGGCGGATGCCGGGGGTCTCGCAGAAGATGCTGTCGGTGACGTTGCGCTCGCTCACCCGCGACGGCCTGGTCGCCCGCCGCGTCGAGCCGACGGTGCCGCCGAAGGTGCATTACCGGCTCACGAAGCTCGGCCGTTCGCTGGAAGTTCCCCTTGCGGCGCTGCGGAACTGGGCCGAGGAGAACATGGCCGCGATCGACCGGGCCAACGCGGCCGCTGAAGACTAAGCCGGGCCCGCGAGACCGATCAGAGTGCCCTCCGGGTCGGTGAAGTGGGCGACCACCAGGTCCCGCCCCGGTGCGCGGTCCGGGCCCATCCGGCGGGTGCCGCCGAGCCGCTCGGCCTCCGCCAACGCCGCCGCGACGTCCGGGACGCCCACGTAGAACAGCGCCCGGCTCGGGTATCCCGCCCCGCCGCCGACGCCGCCCGGGATGCCGTCCGTTTCCACGAAGCCGTAGTTGCCCGCTTCCGACACCTGGTCCGACACCGGCCCCGAGGTGTCGAACGCCCAGCCGAACAGCTCGCCGTAGTACTCGCGCAGCCGCGCGGGGTCGGTCCCGATGATTTCGAAGTGCACGACCGGCCGGCCCATGACCGTTCCTTCCGTCGACGTCCGAGACCGCCACCGTACTCCGTGCTGGTTGTTAAAAACAACCTCAGAGTTGTAGATTGCAACCATGCCGACGAGCCGGAGCTACGGAGACGCCTGCGCCACCGCGCGTGCGCTGGACGTCGTCGGGGAACGCTGGGCGCTGCTCGTCGTGCGCGAGCTACTGTTCGGTCCGCAACGGTTCTCCGACGTCCGCCGCGCGCTGCCGGGCGCCAGTTCGAACCTGGTCACCGACCGGCTCCGCGAGCTCGAGGGCCACGGCGTCGTGGCCCGCCGGAAGCTGCCGCCCCCGGCGGGCTCGACGGTCTACGAACTGACGGAGTGGGGCCGGGAGCTGGAGCCGATCGTGCTGGCACTGGGCGCGTGGGGCGCGCGCGTCCCGCTCCCCCGGCCCGCGACACTCGGCGCCACGTCGGTGCTGCTGTTCCTCCGTGGCTCGGCGCGTCCACGCGGCACGGCGTGCTACCGCGTGGAACTGGACAGTCGCGTGTGGACGGTCCGCACCAAGCCGGGCCTGCTGACGGTCGAGCCGGGCGAACCCGCCACCCCGGACGCCGCGATCCGGACGGATCCGCCCACGTTGAACGCCCTGCTCGGAAAGCCGGCGGAGCTGGACGCCGCAATCACCGGTGGCCGGATGACGATCGAGGGCGACCGCAAGGCCGTCCGCCGGCTGCTCCGCGAACACGAAGGCTGAAGTCCGCGGCATGGTCGGCCGCCCACTCGGCGAAGCTCCGCGCCGGCCGGCCGGTGATCTCCCGGACCGTGTCCGTCGTCGGCTGCGGGCGGTCCACGAGCGCGGCCAGCCGCCGGATCCGGGCTTCGACGACGTCGGCCGATCCCACGCGGCCGAGGCCGCGGGCCGCGAACACCGTGGTCAGCTCGCGGCGGTAGTCGTCGAGATCCTGGGGCTCGACGCGAACCGCTGCCTCGATCGCCTGGCCGATCATCGAAGCCTGCTGCCGCACCGTGAGCGACTCGGGCCCGGTCAAGGTGTACTCCGCGCCGATGTGCCCGGGTGACGTCAGCGCGCACGCGGCGACGGCGGCGATGTCCGCTTCATGGATCAGCGCCGCGTGCGAGTCCGGGAACGGGTCGCGTACCACGCCGTCCCGCACGGAATCCGCCCAGAGCAGCCGGTTGGCCGCGAAGCCGGCCGGGCGCAGGAACGTCCACGGGATCGGAGAATCGCGCACGGCCTGTTCGGCTTCGCCGTGGGCGCGGGTGATGGCATCGGCCGACGCGGGATCGGCGCCCGCCGCGGACAGCAGGACGACGTGCGCCAAGCCGCGCGCCCGGGAGAGGAAGCCGCCGAGCCCGGCCGTGCCGGCGTAGAGGAACGCTTTCGTGACGCCGTCCAGGGCCACGTCCCAGCCCTCGGGCCGGGCCAGGTCGGCCGCGACCACTTCGACTCCGCCGGGCAGCCGGGCGCGGCCCGGGTCCCGGCCGGCCGCGCGCACTTCGTGGCCGGCTTCGAGCAGTTGTCCCACCAGGGCGCGGGCGACGTTCCCGCGGGCCCCGGTCACCAGAATCGTCATGGGGCTCAGGTTCGTCCCGGGCGGACGGTGCGGGGTAGGCACTGGCGGTACCACCCCGGCGCGGGGTGATGATGGGACGATGGACAGGGTGGAACTGGGCGGTTTCCTACGCAGCCGGCGGGCCCGGCTGCGGCCCGCCGACGTCGGCCTGGCGCCCGGCCCGCGGCGGCAGACGCCCGGGTTGCGGCGCCCGGAGGTGGCGCTGCTGGCCGGGATTTCCGTCGACTACTACGTGCGGCTCGAACAGGGCCGCGGACCGCGGCCGTCGGAGCAGGTCCTCACCGCGCTCGGGCGCGCGCTGCGGCTGACCGCCGACGAGCACGCGTACCTCCGGCGGCTGGCCCACCCGGCTCCCGAGCCGCCGTCGCGGCCGGTGCCCGGAAACGTCCTCCGGCTGCTCGACCGCCTCGGCGACGTGCCGGCGATGGTGATCGACGCCGGTTACGACATGGTCGCCTGGAACCCGATGCTGGCCGCGCTGATCGGCGACCCGGCGGCATGGCCCCCGCGGCGCCGCAACCGCTTGCGCCGGCTGTTCGACACCGGCGACGCGATCACCGGCAACCGGCTGGAGCTGGCCCGCCTGTGCGT
Source organism: Amycolatopsis sp. NPDC051128 (assembly GCF_040682715.1). Lineage (NCBI taxonomy): Bacteria > Bacillati > Actinomycetota > Actinomycetes > Pseudonocardiales > Pseudonocardiaceae > Amycolatopsis > Amycolatopsis sp. NPDC051128. The sequence goes on from NZ_JBFBBN010000055.1 coordinate 60,302, forward strand.
CGCCGACCTGCGCGCGGGCGGCCGGTACCCAGCCGACCCGGTGGTCCGGTCGCTCGTCGACGAGCTCCTCGAGGAAAGCCCGGAGTTCGCCCGGCTCTGGGCGTGGCGGGAGGTCGTCGTCCAGCGGACGCTGACCAAGCGGACCCTCCACCCGGTCGCGGGTCCCCTCGAGCTCGACTGCGAGATCCTCGCCGTCCCGGGGCACGAGCACCGGCTGCTGGTCTACACGGCGGCGCCGGGCAGCCCGTCGGCCGAAGGCCTGAAACGGCTGCTCACCGCGTGAGAGCCGCTTCCCGCACCCGCAACGACGGCGCGAGGAACAGGATCGCGAAGGTGACCACGACCGCCGACGACAGCGCCCAGTGCAGCCCGATCCGGGTGGCGAGCGCGCCGACCAGCACCGGTTCCACCAGGAACCCCAGATACCCGCACGCGGCGACGGCGGCGACCGCCCGGCCCGGCGCGTCCGCCTGCTTCCGGCTCGCCACGCTCCACGCGATCGGCACGATCCCGGCCACACCGAGCCCGACGACCGCGAAGCCGAGCACCCCCGCGACCGGCCACGGCGCGGCGAGCACGACGGCGAACCCCAGCACCGCGACCGTGGTCGCCACGCGGACGAACCGCACCGCGCCCGTCCGCGCCACGACGCGGTCGGCGACCAGGCGCACCGCGATCATCGTCCCGGAAAAGGCGAAGTAGCCCAGCGAGGCGAGCGCCGGCGTCGCACCGGTGACGTCGGCGAGGTAGACCGCGCTCCAGCTGTTGACGGCACCCTCGGCGACGAACCCGCAGAACGCGATGACGCCCAGCGGCACCAGCGCCCGGCTCGGCCAAGCGAACGCGGCGTCGCCCTGGCCGCGGTCGGCGCCGGTGAGGAAGCGGGTCCGCGCGGCCCACAGGGCGAGCGCGAGCAGCACCGCGCCGGCGGCCGGAAAGTGCACGGACACCGGGACGTGCGCGGCCTCCATCAGCGCGTCGACGCCCGAACCGGCGAGCCCGCCGATGTTCCAGAAGGCGTGGAACCCGGCGAAGATCGGGTGACCGTAGCCCTCCTCGACACGGGCGGCGTGCGCGTTCATCGCGACGTCGAGCACGCTGTTGCCCACGCCGAGCACGAACAGCGCGGCGACGAACACCGGCGCGGACCACGCGAAGGCGACCAGCGGCAGCCCGGCGCACAGCACGGCCGCGCCGAGCACGACGGCCGCGCGGCTGCCGATCCGGGTCAGCAGCGCCCCCGCGCCCAGCAACGCCAGCACCGACCCGGCCGCGAGGCCGAACAGCCCGATCGCCAGCTCCCCCGTGCTCAGCCCCAGCTGCTCCTGCACCGCGGGCACCCGGGCCAGCCAGGTCGCGAACGCGGCGCCGCACACCGCGAACACGACGGAAACCCCCAGGCGGGCGCGTTTCAACTCCCCCGTCATCCGGCCACCGTAGCGACTACCCTCCGAAGCCCGGAAGAAAGTTCGCAGCCGATGTAGAGAACGCGGGCCGGGCTCCGTCCTTACCCGTGAACGCGCCGGTCCAGGCGTGAAAAGGAGCCGATCATGCCGAAGTACATGCTGCTGCAGAGCTACACCGCCGCCGCCGGGTGCGACGTCCCCATCGGCGAGTGGCCACTGGAGGACATCCGCGCGCACATCGCGTTCCAGCAGGCGCTCGACGACGAGCTGCGGGACAAGGGCGAGCTGGTCGACTCGCAGGGCCTGGCCGGGCCGGACGTGGCGAAGACGGTCGTTTCCGACGGCAAGGGCAGCCCGGTGGTCACCGACGGGCCGTACCCGGAGGGCAAGGAGCTGCTGGCCGGCTACCGGCTCGTCGACGTCGAGAGCGAGGACCGCGCGCTGGAGATCGCGGCGCAGGTCTCCGCGGCGCCCGGGCCCGCCGGGGTGCCGATCCAGCACCCGATCGAGGTGCGCCAGGTGATGAGCGCGCCCGCCTGATGCCCGGCGAAGAGGCCGAGGACCTGCTGCGCACGCTCGCGCCGCAGGTCCTCGGCGTCGTCGCGCGGCGGTTCCGCGACTTCGACGCCGCGGAGGACGCCGTGCAGGAAGCGCTGCTCGCGGCGGCGCGGTTCTGGCCGTCCGACGGGGTACCCGGCAACCCGCGCGGGTGGCTGATCCAGACCGCCGTGCACCGCCTGACCGACCGGCTCCGCAGTGAGCAGGCACGGCGCCGCCGGGAGGAGGCGTCGGCGAACGAACCACCGCCCGCCGACGTCACGGACACCGACGACACGCTCGTCCTGCTGTTCCTGTGCTGTCACCCGGCGCTCACGCCGGCGTCGGCGATCGCGCTGACGCTGCGCGCGGTGGGCGGCCTGACCACGGCCGAGATCGCCGGGGCGTTCCTGGTCCCGGAGGCGACCATGGCGCAGCGGATCAGCCGCGCCAAGGCCCGGATCAAGGCGTCCGACGTGCCGTTCCGGCTGCCGGCCGACGGCGAACGCGAAGCCCGGCTGCGGTCGGTGCTGCACGTGCTCTACCTGGTGTTCAACGAGGGCTACACGAGCAGCGCGGGCGGCCGCCTGCACCGCACCGAGCTGTCGGGCGAGGCGATCCGGCTGGCGCGGCTGCTGCACGGGATGCTGCCGGCCGACGGCGAGGTCACCGGGCTGCTGGCGCTGATGCTGCTCACCGACGCGCGGCGCCCGGCCCGGACCGGGCCGTCCGGCGAGCTGGTGCCGCTGGCCGAGCAGGACCGGGCGAAGTGGGACCGCGCGCAGATCCGGGAAGGCGTCGCGCTGGTCACCGAGGCGCTCGCCCGCGGCGACGCCGGCGAGTACCGGCTGCAGGCCGCGATCGCCGCCGCGCACGACATCGCGCCCCGGGTCGAAGACACCGACTGGCACCAGATCCTGCGCACCTACCGGCTGCTGGAGCGGATGACGGACAACCCCGTGGTGTCGCTCAACCGTGCGATCGCGACGGCGATGGTGCACGGGCCCGCCGCCGGGCTCGCCCTGCTGGCGACCCTCGACGACCGGCTGGCCGGGCACTACCGGCTCGACGCCGCCCGCGCCCACCTGCTGGAGCTGGCCGGGGACGTGACCGCCGCCGTCCGGCACTACGACGCGGCGGCCGCGCGGACCGCGAACACCCCGGAGCAGCGGTACCTCATGACGCGCGCCGCCCGGCTCCGGAAATCATTCTCCGGCACCGGGCCGGCGGCCGTCCAGGTCCCGGGAGGTGACCTTCGGGGCAGCCGGTCATGACCCCGCGGCCGCCGTCGCCCGGTCTACCGTGGGCAGGTGAAGTCACTGAGCCACGACCGGCTGGCCGTCGCCCTCGTCGCCGAAGCGGAGCGGTTCGGGACGGCGATCGCGGGCGCCGGACCGGAAGTGCGCGTCCCGACGTGTCCTGAGTGGACACTGCGCGACCTCACCTGCCACGTCGGGCTGGCGTATCACAAGTCCGCCGCGATCATCGCGAGCCGGCCCACCGGTTACGTGCCGTTCGAGGCCGTCACGGTCGAGGAGCCACCCGGGTTCGGAGGCCTCGGCGACTGGCTCGTCGACGGCGCGGAGCGGCTCGTCGCCGCGGTGACCGAGGTCGGCCCGGAGACGCCGACGTGGACGCCGGATCGCCGGGCCGGGTTCTGGACCCGCCGGCTCACGCACGAAACCGTCGTCCACCGCGCGGACGCCGCCTTCGCCACGGAAGCCCCGTACGACGTCGACGCCGAACTCGCGGCGGACGGGATCTCCGAAGGCCTCGACCTGGTCGCGGTCTTTTCGCGACTACAGCACCCGGCGCTGGACCGGACGCCGCTGCGGGGCACCGGGCAGACCCTGCACTTCCACGCCACGGACCCCGGGCTCGGCGACGCGGGCGAGTGGCTGGCCCGGCGGACGCCGTCGGCCGTCGAGGTCGGTCATAAGCACGCCGGCGCCGACGTCGTCGTCGAGGGCCGCGCGACCGGGCGCCTGGCCGGGGACGACCCCCGGCTCACCGTGTCCGGCGACGCGGGCCTGTTCCGGCACTGGCGGGAGAACACGCGCTTCTAGGCGTAGCGCATCTGACTTGACCGAGGTCGTATAGTCGGTTCCGACTAATAGGGAGCGACTAGTGCCACCACGCAAGATTCGCAACACCCTCGCGCTCGCTTTGCTCGGGCTGCTGCTGGAACGCCCGATGCACCCGTACGAAATGGCGTCCACGCTGCGCGAGCGCTACAAGGACACGACGTTCAAGATCAACCCGGGGTCGCTCTACGACACCGTGGAGTCGCTGGCGAAGCACCGCTGGATCGAGCCCGTCGAGACGGTCCGGGAGGGCAACCGGCCGGAGCGGACCGTCTACGCGCACACCGAACTCGGGCGCCAGGAGTTCGTCGCCTGGCTCGACGAACTGGTCCGGACGCCGGTCGCGGAGTACCCGAAGTTCGTCGCGGCGGTGAGCTACCTCGGCGCGCTCGGCCCGGAACGCGCCGCCGACGCGCTGGAGGAACGCGCCCGCCACCTCGCCGAACGCATCGAAGGCGCGGACACGGCGCTGGCGGACACCGTCGGCAAGGGGGCGCCGCGGCTGTTCATGATCGAGGTCGAGTTCGTCCGCCACGCCTGGCAGGCCGAGCTCGACTGGGCCCGCCGCACCGCCGCCGAAATCCGCTCCGGCTCCCTGCCCTGGCCCGACAACTTCTGAGGGGAAACTCGTGCTCGAAACCGATGTCCTCGTCGCCGGCGCCGGCCCCGCGGGCCTGCTGCTCGCCGCCGAACTCGCGCTGGCCGGCGTCCGCACCACGATCGTCGAACGCCACCCCGAACGGCCGCCGTACTGCCGCGGCTTCAACCTCAACGCCCGCGCGCTGGATCTGCTGGCCCGCCGCGGGCTGGCCGATGGCCTGATCGCCGAGGGCCACCGGGTGCCGCACGCGCCGGCCACCGGCCTGCCGGGGCCGCTGCTGCTCGACGGCGCGGCGACCGACCACCCGTTCTCGCTGGGCATCCCGCAGACCCGCGTCGAAGAGGTCCTGGAAGCGCGGGCCGTCGAACTCGGCGTTTCCCTCCTCCGCGGGCACGAACTGCGGTCCTTCACCCAGGACTCCGACGGCGTGACCGCCGTCATCCACAATGGACTCCGGGTCCGGGCGCGGTACCTCGTGGGGTGCGACGGCGGCCGCAGCACGGTCCGCAAGCAGGCCGGGATCGGCTTCCCCGGGGTCGACGCGCGGTGGTTCGCGCTGCTCGGCGACGTCGAATGCGAGCTGCCGTACGGGCCTTCGGCCGGGTCGGACGGCCGGACGGTGTTCGTCATCCCGCGGCCCGGGTACGTCCGGATCGTCGTCCGGGAGGACGACCCGCCGGCGGACAAGGACACGCCCGTCACGCTGGAGCGGCTCCAGGCGCAGGTGGACGCCGTCCTGGGCCGGCACGTCGAGCTGCGCGCGCCCCGCTGGCTGAGCCGGTTCGGCGACGCGGCCCGGCTGGCCGAGCGCTACCGCGCCGGACGTGTCCTGCTGGCGGGCGACGCGGCGCACATCCACCCACCGGCCGGGGCGATCGGGGTCAACGTCGCGCTCGACGACGCGTTCAACCTCGGCTGGAAGCTCGCGGCGACGGCGCGCGGAACGGCGCCGGAGGGTTTGCTGGACACCTACCACGACGAGCGGCACGCGGCGGGGACGCGAATCCTGGCCAACACGCGGGCCCAGGTGGCGCTCGAGGAGGCGAGCGCGGAACCGCTGGCCGACCTGATGCGCCGCGTGGCCGCGCACCCGGCGGGCAACCGCGCCCTGGCCGAAATCATCACGGGGCTGGACGCGCGCTACGAACCGGACGGGCACTCCTGGCTCGGCCGATTGGCTCCGGACGTGCCGTTGACGGTTTCCGGTGCGGAAACACACCTGGCCGCCTTGCTGCACTCCGGACGTCCGGTGCTGCTGGACCTGACGCCGCCGGGGTCGTTCGCGGCCTGGTCGCCCGGGATCGAGGTGGTCGCCGCGGCGAGTCCGTCCACTTCGGACATCGAGGCGGTGCTGCTGCGGCCGGACGGCCATGTCGCGTGGGTGGGCACGCCCGGCTCTGGCGATGCGGGGTTGGCGGAGGCGGTGCGCCGCTGGATCGGCGACGTCCCGATCCCGGTGCCCGCCTGATCCGAAGGGCGGCGCCCTTCGCAGGGTTCCGGCAAAGTCTCTTGGCGAGGAGTGGCTGCGAGGGGTTTCTTGGTCGCGAATGACTCATTCGGGACCTGCGAGGTCCCGATATAGGGGTTCGGGGCCCCCAGCCC
>NZ_JBFBBN010000056.1:0-65803 GCF_040682715.1 Amycolatopsis sp. NPDC051128
CCGATGCCCGGCTCGATCCACTCCCGGCCGGCCCTCTCGGGATGGCGTTCGACGAGCAGCGTCCGCACCTCGGCGAGGATTTCCTCCTGTCCCATATGGCACATTGAGGGACATAGAGTCCCTCAATGGGCCATTCACGGCCTTGGGCGAGCACCTGAAACCGGGCTAATCGGGCCAATCGGGCAGCTTGCCCCGCCGGCCCGGAATCAGCCGGCCCGGCGCACGGCGAAAGCCGCCGCGAGGCCCGTCGCCGTCATCGCGATGCCCGAGGCCAGCAGCACCCACGCGCCCGCCCCCGGGACGATCCGCGCCGCCGGCTGGATGCGCGTCACTCCCGGGAGCGTCACCACCAGGTGCCGCAGGACCACGCCCGTCACCACCAGGCCCGGGAGGCACGCCATCGCCAAGGGCTCGTCCTGATGGCGGGCGAACGTCAGGTAAGCCAGCGTGCCCGCGATCAGCACGGCCGCCGCGCACACCAGCCGGAGGCTCAGGTCCAGCTCGGGATCGGGCGTGCCCAGCGGCAGGACGCCGGGGTAGTCCGCTGTGCGCAGCGTCAGCCCGGCGATCACCCCCAGCCCGGCGGCCGCCACCGCCACGGCGCGCGGCCCCCGCCAGGCTTGCTGCTTCACGCAACGCAGCATAAGCGCGGGAAACGGCTTTCCGATCACGTTTTGTCCGCTAGGCCGTTCGGTGGATCCCGAACGGCGGAGTCAGCCGGCGAACCACCGCTGCGGCGCCGGGCGCAGGTTCTGGTAGATGTGCTTCACCTCGGTGTACTCGGCCAGCCCCGTCGGGCCCAGCTCGCGGCCGAACCCGGACTGCTTGTAGCCGCCCCACTCGGCCTGCGGCAGGTACGGGTGGAAGTCGTTGATCCACACCGTGCCGTGGCGCAGCCGCCCGGCCACGCGCTGCGCCCGCGAAGCGTCGTTCGTGAACACCGCGCCGGCCAGCCCGTAGTGCGTGTCGTTGGCGATGCGGACCGCGTCGTCCTCGTCGGTGAACGTCTCGACCGTCAGCACCGGCCCGAACGACTCGTCGGCGACCGCCGACGATCCCTGTTTCACCTGGTCGAGGATGGTCGGCAGGTAGTAGAAGCCGTCCCGCAGCGCGGGGTCGTCCGGCCGCTTGCCGCCCGTGCGCAGCACCGCGCCCTCGGCCAGCGCGGCGGCCACGTAGTCCTCGACCTTCGCCCGGTGCGCCGCCGAGATCAGCGGCCCGGTCTCGGCACGCTCGTCGAACGGCCCGCCGAGGCGGATCCGCTCGGCCCGGCGCACCAGCTCGTCGACGAACTCGCCGTGCCACTCCCGCTGCACGATCAGCCGCGCGCCCGCCGAGCACACCTGGCCGGAGTGCAGGAACACCGCGGTCAGCGCGTAGTCGACGGCGGTGTCGAAGTCGGCGTCGGCGAACACCACGTTCGGGTTCTTCCCGCCCAGCTCGAGGGCCACCTTCTTGACCGTGGCGGCCGCCGCTGCGGCGATGGTCCGGCCGGTGGCGAGCCCGCCGGTGAACGACACGAGATCGACGTCCGGGTGCGAAGCCAGCGGCGCGCCCACCTCGCCGCCCGCGCCGAGCACCAGGTTCCCCACGCCAGGGGGCAGGCCCGCCTCGGTGAGCAGCTTCAGGAACAGGATCGAGGTGTGCGGGGTCAGCTCGCTGGGCTTGAGCACGAACGTGTTGCCCGCGGCCAGCGCCGGGGCGATCTTCCACACAGTCTGCAGCAGCGGGTAGTTCCACGGCGTGATCAGCCCGCAGACGCCGACCGGCTCGTGCACGATCCGGCTGATCGCGTCCGGGGTGCCGGTGTCGACGACGCGCCCGGCGTCCTGCGCCGCGAGCTTGCCGAAGTAGCGCAGGCAGGCGGCGATGTCGGCCATGTCGTAGCGGCTCTCGACCAGGCGTTTGCCGGTGTCGAGCGACTCGGCGCGGGCGAACGCCTCCGCGTCGCGGTCCAGCAGGTCCGCGGTGCGCAGCAGCAGGTCGCCGCGCAGGTGCGCGGGCGTGCCGGGCCACGGCCCGGTGTCGAACGCCCGGCGCGCCGCCGCGATGGCCGCTTCGGTGTCCTTGGCGCTGCCCTCGGCGACCGTCGCGACCAGGGAGCCGTCCGCCGGGCAGCGGATCTCCCGGCGTCCGCCGCCGATCGCGTCCACCCATTCACCGCCGATGAAGAAGTCCGCCATGCGCCCATTCTCACGGCTACGCCGCGTGACCGCCACAGCGGCGCGGCGAGACGAGGTTCACCCCGGGCGCTGACGCGTGGTCGCGCTCCGCCTGTGATGCCGGACGCGGCGGGCGGAAGGCGGGTGGCCGGTCTCCGTAGACTGGCCGGACAGTGTCTTCCGGGGCCCAGCCCCGGACCCGGCCGGGGGCAAGCCCCCTGGGCCCCCAAAGGCCGGAAGCGAACGAGTGAGGTGGAGACGAGTGACGATGCTGGAGTCCGTCAGCGGACCGGCGGACCTGAAGCGCATGAGTGTCGAGGACCTCGGCGAACTGGCCGCCGAGATCCGGGACTTCCTCGTCGACAAGGTCCGGCGGGCGGGCGGGCACCTGGGGCCGAACCTCGGCGTCGTCGAGCTGACCCTGGCGTTGCACCGCGTGTTCGACTCGCCGCGCGACGCGATCGTCTGGGACGTCGGCCACCAGGCCTACGTGCACAAGATCGTCACCGGCCGCGCCGACGGCTTCGACCTGCTGCGCCAGACCGGCGGCGTCACCGGCTACCCGTCGCGTGCGGAGAGTGAGCACGACTGGGTGGAGAGCAGCCACGCCTCGTCCGGGCTGTCCTATGTGGACGGCCTGGCGAAGGCGTTCGCGCTGGGCGGCGGCGGGCGGCACGCGATCGCCGTCGTCGGCGACGGCGCCCTCACCGGCGGCATGTGCTGGGAGGCGCTCAACAACATCGCCGCGCACCGGGACCGCCCGGTCGTCATCGTGATCAACGACAACGGCCGGTCGTACTCGCCGACCATCGGCGGCCTGGCCGACCACCTCGCCGCGCTGCGCCTGCAGCCGGGCTACGAGCGGCTGCTCGACGGCGGCCGCGAGATCCTCAAGCACACCCCGGTCGTCGGCAGGCCGATCTACGCCGCGCTGCACGCCGCGAAGGCCGGGCTGAAGGACGCCCTGAGCCCGCAGGCGATGTTCTCCGACCTCGGCCTGAAGTACCTCGGCCCGGTCGACGGCCACGACCTCGTCGCGCTGGAGAAGGCGTTCCACAGCGCGCGCAGCTTCGGCGGCGCGGTGATCGTGCACGTGGTGACCGAGAAGGGTCACGGCTACGCGCCCGCGGTGAACAACGAGCACGACCAGATGCACCAGACCGACCCGATCGACCCGGAGACCGGCCTGCCGCCGGTGAAGGGCCCGAGCTGGACCGGCGTGTTCGGCGACGAGCTGGCGAAGATCGGCGCCGAGCGCGAGGACGTCGTCGCGATCACCGCGGCGATGCTGCGCTCGACCGGGCTGGACAAGTTCGCCGAGGCGTTCCCGGACCGCTGGTACGACGTCGGCATCGCCGAGCAGCACGCGGTCACCTCCGCCGCCGGGCTGGCGATGGGCGGGCTGCACCCGGTGGTGGCGATCTACTCGACGTTCCTCAACCGCGCGTTCGACCAGGTGCTGATGGACGTCGCGCTGCACCGCCAGCCGGTGACGCTGGTGCTCGACCGGGCCGGCATCACCGGGCCGGACGGGCCGAGCCACCACGGCATGTGGGACCTGTCGCTGCTCGGCATGGTGCCGGGGATGCGCGTCGCCGCCCCGCGCGACCCGGCCACGCTGCGCGAAGAGCTGCGCGAGGCCGTCGCGGTGTCCGAAGGGCCGACCGCGCTGCGGTTCTCGAAGGGCAAGGTCGGCACCGACGTCACCGCGGTCGAGCGGATCGGCACGGTGGACGTGCTGCGGCGCCCGAAGGAGGGGGCCGACGTCCTGCTGGTGACGGTGGGCGCGTTCGCGACCCTCGGGCTGGCGGCGGCCGACCGGCTCGCCGACCAGGGCATCGGCGTCACCGTGGTCGACCCGCGCTGGGTGCTGCCGGTGCCGGCCGAGCTGGTCGCGCTGGCGTCCCGGCACAAGCTGGTGGTGACGGTCGAGGACAGCGGCCGCCACGGCGGCTTCGGTTCGGCACTGGCGGCGACGTTCCGCGACGCCGAGTGCGACGTCCCGCTGCGGGACCTGGCGGTGCCGCAGTCGTTCCACGACCACGGCACCCGCGACGAGGTCCTGGGCCGGATCGGGCTGACGGCGCAGGACGTGGCCCGCCGCGTGACGGAGTGGGCCTCGGGCCGCCTCGGCTCGGCCTCCGAGCGGACCTCGGAAAAGGACGCGAACCGCCGCTGAGAGCACCCCGCCTCAAACGCCCCAATGTGGCGTTCGGTGCGTCCAGCGCACCCACTGTGGCGTTCGGTGCGCTGGACGCAACCAACGCCACATTGGGGCGTTTGAGGTCCTCTCAGGCGAACCTCGTCATCACGTGCTTGACGCGGGTGTACTCGGCGAAGGCGTACGCGGAGAGGTCCTTGCCGTGCCCGGAGTGGCCGAAGCCGCCGTGCGGCATCTCGGCGACCAGCGGCCCGTGTGTGTTGACCCACACGCAGCCGAAGTCCAGCTCGGCCGAGACCCGTGCGGCCACGGCCAGGTCCCGCGTCCAGACCGAGGACGCCAGTCCGTACGGGACGCCGTTGGCCAGCGCCACACCCGAAGATTCGTCCGAAAAGGACTGGACGGTGAGTACGGGCGCGAAGATCTCCTCCTGGACGATCTCGTCGTCCTGCCGCAGCCCCGAAACCACCGTGGGGGACAGGAAGAACCCCCGCGAGCCGAACCGCGTGCCGCCCGTCTCGATACGGGCATGCGACGGCAGCCGCGAGATGAGGCCCTCGACGCGCGAGAACTGGGCCGCGCTGTTCAACGGCCCGTAATCGACGCCCGGTGTCCGCGCCGCGGCGGCCTTCGCCAGCGAAGCGACGAAGTCGTCGTGGATCGACGCGTGGACCAGGACCCGGCTGCCCGCCGTGCAGTCCTGCCCGGCGTTGTAGAACGCCGCGCCCACGATGCCGTCCACCGTCGAAGCGACGTCGGCGTCGGGAAACACCAGCAGCGGCGCGTTGCCGCCCAGCTCGAGGTGGGTGCGCTTGAGGTCGGCGGCCGCCACGGTGGCGACGTCGATGCCCGCCCGCGTCGAGCCGGTGATCGAGACCAGCGCGGTGACCGGATGGCGAACCAGCGCCCGGCCGGTGTCGCGGTCGCCGCACAGGACGGTGAACGCGCCCGGAGGCAGGAACTCCGCCGCGACCCTGGCCAGCAGCACGGCCGTCGACGGGGTCGTCTCGGCGGGTTTGAGCACCACCGTGTTGCCCGCGGCGAGCGCCGGCGCGATCTTCCAGACGGCCATCATCAGCGGATAGTTCCACGGCGCGATCTGCGCGCAGACGCCGACCGGCTCGCGGCGGATCACCGACGTGTGGCCGGGCGCGTACTCCCCGGCCGCGGTGCCCTCCAGCTGCCGCGCGGTCCCGGCGAAGAACCGCAGCGCGCTCACGCACTCCGGGATCTCCTCTTCGAGCACGACGGACCGGATCTTGCCGGTCTCCCGCACTTCGAGGTCGGCGAACTCCGCTGCCCGGGCCTCCAGCGCGTCGGCGATCTTCAGCAGCGCCAGCTGCCGCTGTGCCGGCGTGCTGCGCCGCCACACCCCGAACGCCCGTGCGGCGGCCGCCATCGCGTCGTCCACATCGGACTGTCCGGCGACGACGCTGGTGCCGAACACCTCGCCGGTCGCCGGGTCGGTCAGGTCGAGCGTGCGGGCGTGCGTCATGCCTTCTCCAGGTGGGTCGGCGCGAACATCTTGAGCAGCGCGGGCAGGACGACGACGGACGGGCCGGGCGTGCGCAGCGCCTCGGCCAGGTCCGCGCCCACCGTGTCCAAAGAGGACAGGCGAGCCGGAACGCCGAACGACCGCGCCAGCGCGACGAAGTCGGGCCGGGCTAGCTCGGTGGCCGTCGCGGTGCCGAACGCGCCGGTGAGGTACTCGCGCAGGATGCCGTAACCGCCGTCGTCGACGATCAGCCACGTGACGTCGAGGCCGTGCTGCACCGCGGTGGCCAGCTCGGCGATGCCGTACATCGCGCCGCCGTCGCCGGACACGGCGAGCGCCGGGCCACCGGCGACCGCGCCGCCGAGCGCGCCCGGCAGGCCGTAGCCCAGCCCGCCCGCGCCCTGCGCCGTGTGGATCGGCGCGCCCTCGGGGTTCCACGCCGACCAGGCCCAGTACGCGGCGATCGTCATGTCCCAGAACGTCTGCGTACCCTCGGGCAGCGCCGCGCGGATGTCGTCGATCAGCTTCCGTTCGGTAGCCAGGTCCTGGCTGGCCAAACGCGACTCGACGCGTGCGAGCAGTCCCGACACCGCCTTTTCGGCCCGGCCGTCGGACGCCCGCATCGGCACCCACTCCAGCAGCGCCTGCAAGGTCAGCTTCACGTCGGCGTGGATGCCGAGGCCCGGGTAGTTCGACTCCAGCTTGCCCAGGTCGGCTTCCACCTGGATCAGCCGGCCGCGCGGGGCGAACTCGCGGTAGTTGCCGGTCAGCTCGCCGAGCCCGGACCCGAGCACGAGCAGCACGTCGGCGTCCGCGAGGAACTCCGTGGTGTGCCAGTCCTCCAGCCACGACCGCCCGGACAGCTCGTGGTCCCAGCCGAAGACGCCCTTGCCGCCGAAGGTCGAGATCACCGGCGCCCGCAACGCCTCCGCGAGCGCCGTCAGCTCGGCGTGCGCGCCGGACCGCAGCGCCCCGCCGCCCGCCAGGATCACCGGATTCGAAGCTGCGGCCAGCAGCTCGGCGGCCGCGGTGACCAGCTCCGGCAGGGGCTCCAAAACCGGGGGAGTGGCCGCCGCCGACGTGATCGGCGGGACCCCGGCCGGGCCGAGCAGCACATCCTGCGGGATCTCGACCCACACCGGGCCGTAGGGCGCGGTCGCGGCCGACGTCCACGCCTCCCGCAGCGCCGACGGAATCTGGCTCGCGCGCCGCACGACGTGCACCGACTTCACGACGCCCGAGAAGCTGGCCTGCTGGTCGGGCAGCTCGTGCAGGTAGCCGTGCCGCCCACCGCCCAGTCCGGCGACCGGGACCTGGCTGGAAATCCCGAGCACCGGCACCGAAGCCTCGCGGGACTCCTGCAGCGAAGCCAACGTGAGCAACGCGCCCGGGCCGGTGGAGACCACGAGCGGCGTCACCGGCACCGGACCGTCCGGGTTCGCCGCGAGCCGCGCGCGGGCGTGCCCGTCGGCGGCGAAGGCGAGATTGTTCTCGACGCGCCCGCTGATCACGCGGATGTCTTCGGCGCGCCGCAGGGCTTCGAAGAGGCCCAGCGCGTGCTGGCCCGGCAGGCCGAACACGGTGTCGGCGCCGAGCGCCCGGAGGGTTTCGACGACGACGTCGCCACCGATGCGCGTCATTCGCCCTTCCCCAAGGCCAGCAGGCTCACCAGGTCGTAGGCGACGTGGGAGGCCGCGATGGCGGTGATCTCGGCGTGGTCGTAGGCCGGGGCGAGCTCGACGACGTCCGCGCCGACCAGGTTGAGGTCGCGTAGGCCGCGCAGGATTTCCAGCAGCTCCCGGCTGGTCATCCCGCCCGCTTCGGGCGTGCCGGTACCGGGCGCGTGCGCCGGGTCGAGCACGTCGATGTCGACGGAGACGTACAGCGGCCGGTCGCCGATGCGCTGCCGCAGCGCGTCGACGGTCTCGGCGACGCCGCGGCGCAGGACGTCGCCGGAGGTGACGATGCCGAAGCCGAGCCGCCGGTCTTCTTCGAGGTCCCGCTTGCCGTACAACGGCCCGCGCGTGCCGACGTGCGACAGCGCGCTCGTGTCGAGGATGCCTTCCTCGGACGCCCGCCGGAACGGGGTGCCATGGGTGTACGGCTCGCCGAAGTAGGTGTCCCAGGTGTCGAGGTGCGCGTCGAAGTGCAGCAGGGCGACGGGTCCGTGCTTCTTCGCCGCGGCGCGCAGCAGCGGCAGCGCGATGGTGTGGTCGCCGCCGACCGTCACCAGCCGGGTGCCATCGGCGGTCAGCGCCTCGGCTTCCTGCTGCAGTGTCTCGATCGCTTCGCCGATGTTGAACGGGTTGACCGCGATGTCGCCGGCGTCGACGACCTGCTTCTCGGCGAACGGCGAGACGTCCAGCTCCGGGTGGTACGGCCGCAGCAGCCGGCTGGCCTCGCGGACCGCCGCCGGGCCGAACCGCGCGCCGGGCCGGTAGGACACCCCGGAGTCGAAGGGCACCCCGACGACGGCGACGTCGGCGCGCTCGACCTGGTCGATCCGCGGCAGCCGCGCGAAGGTCGCGAAGCCGGCGAACCGGGGAATGCGCGACGAGTCGAGGGGTCCAATCGTGTCACTCACTGGCGTCACTCCAGTCTCGAAAAGCGTCACTTTCCCTATGAAAGTGACGGTTGGGGGGTGCGGCGGGTGTCGGCGCCGTCGAGGCGGCGGGTCCAGACGGAGAGGATCGAGGCGTCCGTGCGTGGCGTGGCGAAGCTGACCGCCAGGTACACCACCAGGCTCGCGCCGAGGCCCCAGTAAATCGGGGTGTTGGCGTCGACGCCGTCGATGATCATGAAGGCGATGACCGAGAGCGTGCCGGCCACCATCGACGCGTACGCGCCCTGCCGCGTGCCGCGCTTCCAGAACAGCGCGCCGACGATCGCCACCAGCAGCCCGCCGACCAGGATGTCGTAGGCGATGGTGAGCGCGTCGACGACGTCGTCGACGAGCATCGCGATGCCGATCGCCAGCAGCCCCAGCACGAGCGTCGCGAGTCGGTTGCGGCTCACCTCGCCGCCCTTCTTCAGGCCCACCTTGGTCAGCAGGTCCGACGTCGTGGTGGTGGAACACGCGATCAGCGCGCCGCTCGCGGTCGACATCATCGCCGAGAGTGCGGCGGCCAGGACCAGGCCGCGGACGCCGGTCGGCAGCAGGCGCTCGACGATCGTCGCGAAGGCGTCCTGCGCGCTGGCGATGTCGGGGTACAGGGCGTGCGCCGCGGTGCCGATCAGGGCGCCGGCCAGGCCGTAGACCAGGCAGTAGACGCCGGAGGTGATGCCGCCGGACGTCGCGATCGCGGGCGTGCGGGCGGTGAACACGCGCTGCCAGATGTCCTGGCCGATCAGCAGGCCGAAGGTGTAGATCACGAAGTAGGTGATGATCGTGTCGGTGCCGATCGAAGTGAAGCTGAAGAAGCTCGCGTCGAGTTTCTCGCTCATGCCGCTGAAGCCGCCGGCGGAGCTGATCGCGACCGGCAGCAGGATCGCCAGGATGCCGATGGTCTTGATGACGAACTGGGCGATGTCGGTGAGCGTGATCGACCACATGCCGCCGAGCACCGAGTAGAGCACCACGATCGAGCCGCCGATCGCGATCCCGGCCCAGTTCGGCAGGTCGAACAGCACCTTGAAGATCGTCGCGAACGCCAGCGTCGAGGTGACCGTGAGCATGAGGGTGTAGCCCCACATGACGACGCCGGACACCGCGCTGGTGCGGCCGCCGTAGCGCAGGTCGAGCATCTCGCCGACGGTGTAGACCTTCAGCCGCACCAGCCGCCGCGCGAACAGGGCGTGCAGCACGAGGATGCCGACGCCGATGCTGACGACCAGCCACATGCCGGAGATGCCGTAGGTGTACCCGAGCTTCACACCGCCGACCGTCGACGCGCCGCCGAGGACGACGGCCGACATCGTGCCGGAGTACATGAACCAGCCCAGCCGCCGCCCGGCGACGAGGTAGTCGGACTTCGTCTTCGCGAGCCGGAGGCCGTACCAGCCGACCCCGAGCATCCCCGCGATGTACAGCGCGATCACCGCGTAGTCGCCGGTCACGGTGTCCTCCTCACGTCGTTTCGGGTCACCGTAGGGTCGCCGGCCTCTTCCTCGGCATGGGATCATTCATCCCCATG
Source organism: Amycolatopsis sp. NPDC051128 (assembly GCF_040682715.1). Lineage (NCBI taxonomy): Bacteria > Bacillati > Actinomycetota > Actinomycetes > Pseudonocardiales > Pseudonocardiaceae > Amycolatopsis > Amycolatopsis sp. NPDC051128. Next base: position 9,952 of record NZ_JBFBBN010000056.1, read on the forward strand.
TCGACATCGGTAGGGATGAAATGACCCCGAGCACGGATTCACTGTCCACCGAGGTGAATGTCCCGTTACGGGACGTGGTCGGCAACCCGGAGCTCGCGCTCGACGTCGTCCCCGAAACGCTGCGGCCGGGTGCGCTGGACGCCCCGGTCCGCTGGGCCCACGTGAGCGAGCTGGAGGATCCCGCGCCCTACCTGCTGGGCGGCGAGCTGATCCTCACCGCGGGCGTCAACCTGCCGGAGCGGATCGACCGGTACGTGCGCGGCCTGCGCGACGCCGGCGTGACGGCGCTGGGGTTCGGCCTCACCCCGAAGGTGCACGAGACCTTGCCGGAGCCCCTGCGCCGGGCTTGCGCGCGGCGCGGGCTGCCGCTGCTGGTGGTGCCTTCGCGCACGCCGTTCCTGGCGGTCAACCAGGCGGTGTCGGTCGCGCTGACCGAGGCCGGGCAGCGTGAACAGCGGCGGGTCACGGCGGCGCGCGAGACGCTGACGCGCGCCGCGGGCGGTGGGCTCGGCGAGCTGACGTCGTCGCTGGCGGCGGTGCTGCGGTCCTGGGTCGCCGTGGTCGGTGCCGGGGACGTGCCGGCCTCGGCGCACGACGCGCCTTCGCCGCTGCCGCCGGAGGTTCGGGAGCTGATGGCGACCGTGCGGGCGGGCAGCGGGATCAGGAGCGCGACCACCGAGCTCGTCGGCGGGTTCGTCGCCGTCCAGCCGGTGTCCCCCCAGGCCACGGCGTCGCACCTGGTGGTCGTCGGCCGGCCCCGGCGGCTCGACGGCGCCGAGCGGGCGATCCTCGCCGTCGGCGCTGCCCTGCTCGGCCTGGTCGGCCGCGCGGGCTCGGACGCGGCCGAGCTGGGCGCGGCGGCCACCGGCCTGCTGCTCGGCCGGGTGTCCCCGGGGGAGGCGGCTCGGTCGTTGCTGGGGTCGGAGGTCGTCCGGCTGGTCGCCGGGGCGGCGTACCGGCGCGGTCCGGACGAGGCGAGCCGGCGCCCGGACTGGCTGCGGGCGCGGCTGGACACGCCGCTCGTCGAGGTCGGCCCCGGGCCGCGGTTCACGGCCGTCGCCGGGACCGGCCCGGCGCCGGAGGTGCTGGCGGACCTGCGCGAGCACGGCTGGCTGGCGGCCGTCGGGTCCCCGGCGCCTGCTGCCCGGTTGTCGGAGGCGGAGGTCGAGCTGCTGCTTGCGCGGGCTGCCGCGCTCGGCCGTCCGGTGGTGGCGGGGAGCGGGCCGCTCGACTTCGACGCGCTGCTGTCCCCGGCCGCTTCCCGGGGCTTCGCGGCGAAAGCCCTCGAACCGCTGGCCGAGCTGGACCGGGCGCAGGACCGGGAGCTGGTCCGGACGTTGCGCACGTGGCTGGCCCACCACGGCGGCTGGGAGCCGACGGCGGCGGAGCTCGGCGTGCACCGCAACAGCGTCCGGCACCGGATCGCCCAGGTGGAGCGGGCTCTGGACGTGGACCTGGCCGACCCGGAGACCCGGATGCGGCTGTGGTTCGCCCTCCGCTGGGCCACATCCGACGCACACAGTCCTTAAAGGGCACTCTCAGGAAATTATGCGATTGTGGTTCAGTGCGAGTTTTGGTAGTCGAGGACGAAGAACCCCTGGCCGACGCGATCGCCCGTGGGCTGCGCCGAGAAGGCATGGCGGTGGACGTCGCGCTGACCGGGGACGACGGGCACGAAAAGGCCGCCGTCACCCGGTACGACGTCGTGCTCCTGGACCGGGACCTGCCCGGGATGTCCGGGGACGAGCTGTGCCAGGAGATCGTCGCGTCCGGGGAGCTGACCCGGGTGCTGATGTTGACCGCGAGCAGCTCGGTGTCCGACCGGGTGGACGGGCTGTCGCTGGGCGCCGACGACTACCTCGCCAAGCCGTTCGCCTTCCCCGAGCTGGTCGCGCGGGTGCGGGCGCTGGGCCGCCGGGCCACGCCGGCCGCGCCGCCGCTGCTCACCGCCGGTGACGTCGAGCTGGACCCGGCGAAGCGGACCGTCCGCCGCGCGAGCGGGCCGGTCGAGCTGACCCGCAAGGAGTTCGGCGTCCTGGAGGTCCTGCTCTCGGCCGCCGGTTCGGTGGTCAGCAGCGAGGAGCTCCTCGAGCGGGTGTGGGACGAGAACGCCGACCCGTTCACCACGACCGTCCGGGTCACCGTGATGACGCTGCGCAAGAAGCTCGGCGAGCCGGGGATCATCGAGACGGTCGTCGGCTCCGGGTACCGGGTGCCGGAGCCCGGCGCGCCACGCGCGTGAACCTGCCGGGCACCCGCAGCCTCCGCGCCCGGATCACCCTGCTGGCGACCGTGCTGGTCGCCGCCGTCAGCCTGTTGCTGCTCTGGCTGGCCTGGACGCTGGTCCGGGACTCGCTCGACGCCGTCCCGCGGATGCCGCCGGGCAGCACGGTGGTCGTCGACGGCGTCGAGGTCGACGCCTCGACGCTCGCCGAGCACCTGCGCGTGCACGCCCGCGACCGGATGCTGCTGTTCGGTTCGCTGGCGTTCCTGCTGGTGGTGGCGGCCGCGGCGATCCTCGCCTGGACGTTCACCTCGCGGGTGCTGCTGCCGCTGCGCGAGATCACCGGGACCGCGCGGCGGCTGTCGGTCGAGTCGATGGGGGAGCGGATCGGCGAGATCCGCTCCCGCGACGAGCTGGCCGAGCTGGCCGGCACCTTCGACGACATGCTCGACCGGCTTCAAGCCGCCTTCGACGCGCAACGCCACTTCGTCGCGAACGCGAGCCACGAGCTGCGGACGCCGTTGTCGGTGATCCGCACGGAACTCGACGTCACCCTCGCCGACGACGACGCCGACGCGGCCGAGCTGCGCCGGATGGGCGGGGTGGTCCGGGACGCCACCGAGCGCGCCGGGCAGCTGGTCAACTCGCTGCTGCTGCTGGCCCGCACCGACGGCGCCGGGCTCGGGGTGCGCGAGCCGGTCGACCTGGCGGTGGTCGTCGACCGGGCCTGGCGCGCGGCGCGCCTGGAAGCCGAGCAGCGCGGGATCCGCGCTTCGTTCACGACGGCCCCGGCGCCCGCGTTCGGCGACCCCGCGCTGCTGGAGCGGATCGCGGGCAACCTGCTGGAGAACGCGGTCCGCCACAACGTCGAGGGCGGCTGGCTGGAGGTCCTCACCCAGCCGGGGCCGCAGTGGTCGATGCTGCGGGTCCGGTCGTCCGGTGGCCTCGTGGACCCGGCCGCGGTGCCGGAACTGTTCGAGCCGTTCCGCCGGGCCGGGGTGGCCCGCACGGCCCGCTCGGGCGCGGGCCTGGGCCTGTCGATCGTCCGGGCGGCGGTCCAGGCGCACGGCGGAACCGTGACGGCGGAGCCGATCGTCGGCGGCGGCCTCGGCGTGACGGTCCACCTCCCGGTCCGCTGACCGTGCGTCAACAGGCATCACCCGTGATCAGCGGCGGATCTCGCGTGATTGGAGACGGATCTCGCGTGATTGGAGACGGATCTCGCGAGTTCCGCCCTTAATCACGCGAGATCCGTGCTCAGTCACGGGGTGGGGTGAGGGCGAGGCCCGCTCGGAGGACGCCGGCCGCGTGGACCATGGCCCGCTGGGCGTCCGGGTCGATGCCGACCCGGTTCGCGAAGCCGTGGAGCTGGCCCTCGTGGCGCCGGTGCACCACCGGGACTCCCGCCGAAGCCAGCTTTCGCGCGTAGGCCTCGCCTTCGTCGCGGAGCAGGTCGAAGCCGCACGTCGCCACGTACGTCGGCGGGAGGCCCGCCAGGTGGTCGTCGTACAGCACCGACGCGCGCGGGTCCGTGTACTGCGCCGGGTCGCGCAGGTACTGGTCGCGGTACCAGGCCCATTCGTCGCGGTCCAGCCGGAAGCCGGAGCCGAACTGCCGGTGCGACGCCGACTCGCCGAGCGCGTCGGTCGCCGGGGTCAGCAGGAGGCTGAACGCCGGCGGGGGCAGCTCGCCGCGGGCGGCCGCGTGCGCGACCACGGCCGCGAGGTTGGCGCCGCTGCTGTCCCCGCCGACCGCGAGCCGCGCCGGATCCGCGCCGAACCCCGGAGCGTTCTCCCGAACGTGGGAGAACGCCGCGATCGCGTCCGAAGCCGCCGCCGGGAACGGGTGTTCCGGCGCGAGCCGGTAGCCGATCGACACGACCCGCACCCCGGCCTCCTCGGCGAGCAGCCGGCACGCGCCTTCGTGCGTGTCGAGGCTGCCGAGCACGAACCCGCCGCCGTGAAAGTACACCAGCGCCGGACCGGGCTCCGGGAGGCCGGCCGGCTCGTACAGCCGCAGTGGCAGCGGCCCGCCGGGCCCCGGCCAGGTGCGGTCGCTCGTCCGGACCCCCTTGCAGATCCCGGCGCCGGCGAGCGCGCCGGCGAGGTTCAGCTCTCGGCGCGCCCGCGCGAGGCTGCCGTTGCGGTGCGGTGCGTCGAACGGCGCGAAGCGCGCCACCCGGATCAGCATCCGCGCGGTGGGCACCGGTTGCCGGCCCTCCACCACCACCGGACGGCCCCCCAGCACGCGCAGCACCGGCGAGGGCAGGCGCAGCAGCCACCGCAACGCGGTCATGATCGACCGCACGAGCAGGCGGCGGGACAGTCGGTTCAGCACAGGTCCACGAAAATCGGGTTCGCGTACAACCACAAGTCCTCGAAGGGGTTCGCCTGCCCGACGACGTCCGGCGCGGGCTCGGCATCGCCGTTCGAGCCGCGGACCCGCGCGTAGAAGGGCTCCCGGACGTTCCGGAAGGCGTGCCGGAACACTACCTGCCGTCCCGGCGCCCAGCGGGGCTCGAACGACTCCACGACCCGGGTACCCGGCGCGGTCATCGCGTCGCGGTCGGCGGCCGGGCCGGTCACCGGGCCCGCGATGACGTCCAGGCGCGCCAGCCGCGGCACCGAGCCGCCGCCGTTCGGCCGCGACGCCAGCCGGGCACGCACCACGACCGTGACGTCCGACCCGCGCCGCACCCGCAGGCGCCCGCCCAGCGTCGCCGAGGAGCCGCCGCCATGCGCCTCGACCTCGAGCTCCTGGGCCAGGCCGCCGTGCGACAGCCAGATCCGGCCGGCTCGCAGGCCTTCCAAGACGCCTTCGAGGCTGCGCCGCGTCACGCCGACGTACGTCCGGCTGAACTCGCCGGGGTGGAAGTCGGCGTACGGCGCGGACAGCTGCGGCGTGCCGGAGTCGAGGGGGTCGGGGAACCTGCCGTGCGTGTCGTACCAGTCGCCCGGCACGTCCGGGCGGACCAGCGTGTCGCCGCGGTTGTAGTGCGAGTCGGAGTTCGTGGTGATCCACCACGGCTTCCCCTCGGCGAGCAGCGAGTCCCACAGCCCGCCGACCTTCGCCGTCGCCCAGTCCCAGCCGCCGTGCGTCCGGTAGGCCTCGGCCGGGAAGCCCGGCCACGAGTTCGGGCCGGGGCTGTTCGCGTAGCCCCCGCGCGCGCCGCCGTTGCCGAGCGGCTTCGGGAAGCCGTCCGCCTGCGCGCCGGGTGCGCCCTCCATGCCGATGACGACGCCCGGTGCGGCGTCGCGGTAGGCCCGCAGCTCGTGCGGGGCCACGCGGCCGTTGCGCAGCGGGTGGTTGATCAGCACGACCGGCGCGTGGATCCGCTTCGCCTGCTCCTCCGCGGCCAGCCAGCGCAACGCCCGGAGCGCGAGCGCCTCGTTCGCCGGGCTCGACGCCTCCGAGTTCGTCAGCCGCCAGTCGAAGGCCCGCTCGAACTCGCGCAGCTTGGCCGCCTGCTCCGAACCGGCCTGGAAGAAGACGGTCGCGTGCTCGGCACCCGGGACGTTCCACTCCATCCCGTGCCACAGCAGCAGGTCCGGGTACTTCCGCCGGGCGGCGAGGAAGTCGGCCTCGGTCGGCTCGACCGACACCTTCTCGTGCTCGGCGTGGCCGTGGTCGGTGAAGACGATCCAGTCCGCGCCGTGCGCGCGCCCGCCGGCGGCGATCTGGTCGATCCGGTACATCGCGTCGTACGAGTACTGGCTGTGCGTGTGGTGGTCGCCCACCAGCCACTGGTAACGGCCGCACCGGCCGCTGAAGTCGGGATCGGGGGCGGGGAGGGGCACGCTCGCGGCGGCGGCCGCGAGGCCGGCGCCCTTGAGGAACCGGCGTCGATCGGTGGTCACGGCGGGACGCTAAGCCGCCGGGGTGAACGGGCGGTGTCCCGGCGGCCAACTGTGCTGTGATCTTCGGTGTGGAGGAGAAACCCCTGACCCGGGTGTTGCCGCCGGTGATCGCGCTGGCACTGGCCGCGGGCGTCGGGCTCGCGTTCTTCATCGCCGCGCTCGTCCGGCCGCCCGAGCTGCCGGTGGACACGAACCCCGCGCCGCTGGCCGGGCACACGCTGTGTGCGGCGGTCGTCGTGACCTATTCGTCCGAAGAGGACATGCGGGCCGCGCTGCCGTCCTTCCGCGACGACCCGAAGGCCCGGCGGGTGTTCGTGGACCCGCCGTCGGTGTCCCTGCTCGCCGTCCCCGGCACCGACCTGAAGGCGTGGGCGCGGGAGCTGCACGCCCGCTACCGGGCCGCCGAGCGGGTGACGGTGATCGACTCCGACGCGACGGCGGCGCAGCTGAAACTCACCGCGCCGCCGCCGAAGTGCCCTCGCGAGGGCGAATACTAGGAAGCCGGGACCGAGGCGACGCCCGGGGCGAGGAACGGCTTGCCGTTGACCCGCTCGGAGACGCCGGAGCGGTCCAGGTACGGCGTGATGCCGCCGTTCCAGAACGGCCAGCCGGCGCCGAGGATCAGGCACAGGTCGATGTCCTGCGCCTCGGCGACCACGCCCTCGTCGAGCATGATCCGGATCTCTTCGGCGATGGCCGCGAGCGCGCGCTCCCGTACCTGCTCCGAAGTGGACGGCTTGTCACCCCGCGTCCACAGCTCGACGACCTCGGGGTCGGCGGACTGGTTCCCCTGGGAGTCCCAAACCCACACGCCCTTCTTGCCCGCCTTGACGAACTTCGCGAGGTTCTCGGACACGGTGAACCGGTCCGGGAACGCCTCGTGCAGCGTCTCGCCGACGTGCAGCGCGATGGCCGGGCCGACGAGCTGCATCAGCGTCAGCGGCGTCATCGGCAGGCCGAGGGGTTCGAGCGCCCGGTCGGCGACCTCGAACGGCGTGCCCTCGTCGACGGTGACGAGCACCTCGCCGAGGAAGCGCAGCAGCAGCCGGTTGACCACGAACGCCGAAGCGTCCTTGACCAGCACACTGGACTTCTTCAGCTGCTTGCCGACCGAGAACGCCGTCGCGAGCGAAGCGTCGTCGGTCTTCTCGCCGCGGACGATCTCCAGCAGCGGCAGCACGGCGACCGGGTTGAAGAAGTGGAATCCGACGACCCGCTCGGGGTGCTGCAGCTTCGACGCCATCGCGGTGATGGACAGCGACGAGGTGTTCGTCGCGAGGATCGCCTCGGGCTTGACGTGCTGCTCCAGCTCGGCGAACACCTGCTGTTTGACGCCCAGCTCCTCGAAGACGGCTTCGATGACGAAGTCGGCGTCGGAGAACGCGGCCTTGTCGAGCGAGCCCGAAACCAGCGCCTTGAGCCGGTTCGCGCCGTCCGGGGAGACGCGCTTCTTGCTCAGCAGCTTGTCGATCTCGGCGTGGACGTAGCCGACGCCCTTGTCGACGCGCTCCTGGTCGACGTCGGTCAGCACGACCGGCACCTTGAGGCGGCGCACGAACAGCAGCGCGAGCTGGCTGGCCATCAGGCCGGCGCCGACGATGCCGACCTTGTTCACCTTGCGGGCCAAGGACTTGTCCGGCGCGCCGGCCGGGCGCTTGGCGCGCTTGTTGACCAGGTTGAACGAGTACAGCCCGGCGCGCAGGACGTCGGACATGAGCAGCTCGGCGAGGCCGTCGGTCTCGGCCGCGTAGCCGCGATCGAGGTCGTTCTCGCGAGCCAGCTCCAGCAGCTCGACGGCCTTGGTCGCGCCCGGCGACGCGCCGTGCGTCCGCCCGTCCACAATGGACTTGGCGCGCGCGATCGCGGCGTCCCACTCGGAACCGCGGTTGATTTCGCGGCGCTCCGGGGTGATCTCGCCGTTGACGACCTTCGCCAGCCACAGCAGCGACTGCTCGAGGTAGTCCGCCGAGCCGAAGACGGCGTCGACGATGCCCAGCTCCGCCGTCTTCTTGACGTTGAGCATCTTGTTCTGCGCCAGGGCGTTCTCGATGATCACCGTGACGGCGGCGTCCGGGCCGATGAGGTTCGGCAGCAGCTGCGTGCCGCCCCAGCCCGGGAACAGGCCGAGGAAGACCTCGGGGAACGCGATGGCGGCGGTGTTCTCCGACAGCGTCCGGTAGTGGCAGGACAGGGCGAGTTCGAGCCCGCCGCCCATGACCGCGCCGTTGATGAACCCGAACGTCGGAATCTTCGTCTCGGTGAGGCGGCGGAAGACGTCGTGCCCGGTCTGGGCGATCTCGCGCGCCAGCTTCGGGTCGCTCACGGATTCGACGCCCGAGAGGTCCGCGCCGACGGCGAAGATGAACGGCTTGCCGGTGACGGCGATCGCGGCCGGCTCGGCGGCGAAGGCCTCGTCCAGCGCGGCGTTCAGGGAAACGAGCCCCTGCGGGCCGAAGGTGTTCGGCCGGGTGTGGTCGTGGCCGTTGTCGAGCGTGACCAGCGCGACGGGCTTGTCGAGCCCGGGCACCTTGACCAGGCGCGTGACAGCGACCGTGACGACCTCGTCCGGGAACGCGGCCTTCGCTTCTTCAGCGGTGAAAGTCATTACTTCGCCCCCTGGAGACCGTTGTAGGCCGGGTTCTCCCAGATCACGGTGCCGCCCATGCCGATGCCGATGCACATCGTGGTCATGCCGTACTGCACGTCGGGCCGCTCGGCGAACTGGCGCGCGAGCTGCGTCATGAGCCGGACGCCGGACGAGGCCAGCGGGTGGCCGCAGGCGATCGCGCCACCCCACTGGTTCACGCGCGGGTCGTCGTCGGCGATGCCGAAGTGGTCGAGGAAGGCCAGCACCTGCACGGCGAAGGCCTCGTTGATCTCGAACAGGCCGATGTCGTCGATCGACAGGCCGGTGCGCTTGAACAGCTTCTCGGTGGCCGGCACCGGGCCGATGCCCATGACCTCGGGCTCGACGCCGGCGAAGGAGTAGCCGACCAGCCGCATGGCGACCGGCAGGCCCAGTTCGCGGGCGGTCTCTTCGTCGGCCAGGATCGACGCGGTCGCGCCGTCGTTGAGGCCGGCCGCGTTGCCCGCGGTGATCCGGCCGAACGGGCGGAACGGCGTCTTCAGCCCGGCGAGCTGCTCGACCGTCGTGCCCGGCCGCGGCGGCTCGTCCTCGGTGGCCAGGCCCCAGCCCAGTTCGGCGCTGCGGGTGGCGACGGGAACCAGTTCGGGGCCGATCTTGCCGGTCTTGACGGCCTCGGCGTACTTCTCCTGGCTGCGCGCGGCGAAGGTGTCGGTGCGCAGCTTGGTGATCGCCGGGAACCGGTCGTGCAGGTTCTCCGCGGTCTGGCCCATCACCAGGGCGGTGGGGTCGACGAGCTTGTCGGCGATGATCCGCGGGTTCGGGTCGACGCCCTCGCCCATCGGGTGGCGGCCCATGTGCTCGACGCCGCCGGCGATGGCGATGTCGTAAGCGCCGAAGCCGATGCCGGACGCGGCGGTCGTGACGGCCGTCATGGCGCCGGCGCACATCCGGTCGATGGCGAAGCCGGGCACCGACTTCGGCAGCCCGGCCAGCAGCGCGGCCGTGCGGCCGATGGTCAGGCCCTGGTCGCCGGTCTGCGTGGTGGCGGCGATGGCCACCTCGTCGACGCGCTCGGGCGGCAGTTCGGGGTGCCGCCGCAGCAGCTCGCGGATGGCGTTGACGACCAGGTCGTCGGCCCGGGTCCCGGCGTACATGCCCTTGTCGCCGGCCTTGCCGAAGGGGGTGCGGACCCCCTCGACGAAGGCGACATTGCGCACGCCCCGCGCGGTCGGCGCGAGCGGCGTTGCTGGTGCGGCCACGAATGCTCCATCAAGTAGACGTTGTTGACCGCACGATAGCCCTTGTTACCCGTGGGTAACTAGTGGTGTGGCCCGGTGGAGTGGGCTACGGCACATTCTTGGGCTCCATCGTCCGTCCCTTCACGAGCCAGGCGGCGCCGAACGCCTCCACGGCGATGGCCTCCAGCCACAGCGCCGGGTGCAGCTCGGGCACGAGCCGGAGGTAGCTCGTCAGCGCGATGAGCACCAGGCAGGCGAGGATCGCGCCGCCGCAGACGCGGTAGACGACGCTCGTGCCCGGGGGCTGCTCGCCGTCGTGCGGGAACAGCCGCAGGCAGAAGTAGGCGAGGGAGAGGAAGAACACGGCCGCGAAGGCGAGGTGCAGGACCCCGGACGTCCGGTCCCAGGCCGATACGTCGTGATCGGGAGTGGTGGGGAAGAGCGCGAGCCCGATCGCGCCCACCCCGGCGACGGTGCTCGCGATGTTGTCGACGTAGTCGTGGCCGTAGTAGGCGAGCAGGAAGACCCCGGCGGCGCACATCGCGCCGACCAGGACGTCGCGCAGGTCGGTGTAGTAATAGCCGCTGAGCGAGCCGATCAGGTCGCCGCCCTGGACGAGTTGCTTGCCGAGGATCAGGACGAACGGCAGCGCGAGCCCGATCAGCCCGATGGCGCGCCGCAGGAACAGGTAGGAGTGGACGAGCGTGGTCTGCGGGGATGTGGTGGCCGTCGTCATGGCTGCCTCCGGAGGGGATCGCTACCGGGAACATCGGCCGGTGCGGGACGCGGTTTGAGGTTCGTTACCGGCCGGACGTCCAGATCCTCAGCCGATCGTTACGCAACTCGGCGAACGCGCCGGAGTCGTGCGCCATCGGGGTGAATCCGGGGACCCGGCGTGCTCCCGGCTCACCGCGCGCCGAGGTGCGCCAGCCAGCCACCCTTCGCCGAAATGTCCTCCGCGCCCTCCGTCGCCGCCGGCTCGCAGAGGAAGCCGGACACCCGGGTGCCGTCGGCCAGTTCCACCTTCCCGATCGCCAGCGGGGCCGGGATCCGGGACACGAACTCGCCGAAGCCCTTCGACGGCAGCTCCCACACCTCCGCGGCGATCGACACGCCACCGGCGGCGACCCGCACCAGCCCCGGCTTCGGCGGCACCGTGTCCAACGCGTACAACCGGTACGAGGCCGCGGTCGAGACCGAAGACACGAACCGGCCGCCCCGGGACGTCAGTTCGTGGTTGAGCGGCTGGCCCCGCAGGTGGGCGCCGACCGCGACGATCGGGATCCGCTCGGTCCGCAGGGCGGCGAGCGCGGCCAGTTTGAGGTCGTCGTGCGGGGCGCCGACCAGCATCACGCCGAACGGGCGCCCGGCCACCGTGCCCGCCGGGACGGAGAGGGCCGACAGCCCGAACAGGTTGGTCGAGTTGGTGAACCGGCCCAGCCGCGCGTTGACCGCGACCGGGTCGGCGGCCACCTCGGCCAGGGTCGGGTGCTCGGTCGTCGTCGGGAACAGCAGCGCGTCGACGCCGGCCAGCGCGGCCAGCGCCTCGGCCCGCAGCCCCGCCAGGGTCGCCTGGTCGGCGAACAGCCGGTGGGCCCGGATGTCCCTGGCCGCGGTGATGATGCCGTGCACCACCGGGTCGCAGTCGTCCGCGTGTGTCTCCAGGAACTCGCCGACCGCGGTGTACCGCTCGGCGACGAACGCGCCGCCGTACAACAGCTGGGCCGCCTCCAGGTACGCGGAAACGTCCACAGTGGTCACTTCGGCCCCCGCCGCGGCGTAGTCCGCGACCGCCGCGGCGAACGCTTCGGCCCAGCCGGGAGCCAGCGGGCCCAGCTGGTCAGGGGACGGCACGCCGAGCCGGAACCGTCCCGTGTGGACCTGCGCGGACTCGGCCAGGCAGGTCAGGGCGAACGACGCTTCCTCGACCGTCCGCGCGAACAGCGAGACGCAGTCGATGCTCGCGCACGCGGGCACGACGCCGTCGGTGGACAGCAGGCCCGGGGTCGGCTTGAGCCCGACGATCCCGTTGAACGCCGCCGGCACCCGGCCCGACCCCGCGGTGTCGGTGCCCAGCGCCAGATCCACGATCCCCAAGGCGACGGCCACCGCCGAACCGGAACTGGATCCGCCCGACACGTACGCCGGGTCGACCGCGTTGCGCACCGCGCCGTACGGGCTGCGCGTCCCGACCAGCCCGGTCGCGAACTGGTCCAGGTTGGTCGTGCCGAGCACCAGCGCCCCGGCCGCCCGCAGCCGCGCCACGACCGGCGCGTCGGCCTCCGGCTTGTACGCGTACGCCGGGCAACCCGCCGTCGTCGGCAACCCCGCGACGTCGATGTTGCCCTTCACCGCCACGAGCTTGCCGAAGAGCGGCAGCCCGCGTTCTTCCAACGCGGCGGCCTCGGCCAGGACGTCGGCTTCGGGCCGGAGGTCGATCCAGATCTCGGGCCGGTCCACCTGCTCGATGCGCCGATAGGCGGCCCGCACGCGCTCGAGGACGGTGTTTGATGCCGCCTCCGCGGGAGGGAATGCGTCGGCGGTCATCGCAGCACCACCAGCGGAGTTCCGGCCGCCACCTGGTCACCGGGGGACACGAGCACTTCGACCACCTCACCGCCGGCCGGCGCGGGGATCCGCGCCTCCGTCTTCATCGCTTCCAGGGTCACCAGCGACTGCGTGCTCTCGACGCGCTCGCCCGCCGTGACGTCCACCCGCCACACCGTCGCCGCGAACGGCGCCTCCACGACGTGCCCGCCCGGGGGCGCCTCGACCCGCGCCGGGGGCCGGGTGACCGGCTCCGGCTTCGGGTCGAACTCGCCGGCCGCTTCCCACGCCTGCCGTTCCGCCTCGAACGCCGACGACTGCGTCGCCCGGAACGCGGCGATGCTCTCGGCGTTGTCCGCCAGGAACTTCTGGTAGTCGGCCAGCGCGAAGGAGCCATCGGTGATGTCGAGCGCCAGCTTCCCGGACGTGCTCTGCGCCCGCAGCTCCAGCAGTTCGTCCGCGGACACCGGGTACCAGGAGATCCGGTCGAAGAACCGCAGCAGCCACGGCTGGTCCACCGCGTGCGGCCGCCAGCTGTTCCACACCTGCACGGTCCGCCCGACGAACTGGTACCCGCCCGGTCCTTCCATGCCGTAGATGCAGAGGTAGGCGCCGCCGATCCCGACGGAGTTCTCGGCCGTCCAGGTCCGCGCCGGGTTGTACTTCGTCGTGACCAGGCGGTGCCGCGGGTCCAGCGGCGTCGCCACCGGCGCGCCGAGGTAGACGTCACCGAGCCCGAGGACGAGGTACTCCGCGTCGAACACCGTCCGGTAGACGTCGTCCACACTGGACAGACCGTTGACGCGCCGGATGAACTCGATGTTCCACGGGCACCACGGCGCGTCGTCGCGCACGCCGGTCATGTACCGTTCGATCGCCTCGCGCGTGGCCGGGTCGTCCCACGACAGCGGCAGCCGGACGCTGCGGCTCGGCACCACGAGGTCGTGCGTCGGCGGCAGGTCCCGCTCCAGCTCGCGCACCAGCCCGAGCGCCTTGCCGACCGGCAGCGCGTCCGGGTCGACGTGCACCTGCAGCGACCGGATGCCCGGCGTCAGGTCGACGATCCCCGGCACGCCCTCGGCCGCCAGTCTTTCCCCGAGCGCGTGCACCCGCATCCGCAGCGCCAGGTCGAGCTTCATCTCGCCGTACTCGACGAGCAGGTTGTCGTCCCCGCTGCGGCGGTAGGTGACGGACGGCTCTTCGTCCGAAGAGGACAGCCGGGCCAGGACGCCGCCATCGTGCCGGGCGCTTCTCGTGGCCGTCACCGCCGAGGCGGGACTCCGCCGCAGCGCCGCCGCGTGGTCGGTGCCGATCGGCACGAAGCGCACGGTGTCGCCCGGCCGCAGCTGGCCGAGCTTCCACCGCTCGCCGGTGGCGACCGTCGCCGGGCAGACGAACCCGCCCAGGCTTGGCCCGTCCGGGCCGAGCAGGATCGGCAGGTCGCCGGTGTAGTCGACGGCGCCGATCGCGTAGGGCGTGTCGTGGATGTTCGACGGGTGCAGCCCCGCCTCGCCGCCGTCCGCGCGGGCCCATCCGGGCCGCGGCCCGACCAGCCGGACCCCGGTGCGCGCCGAGTTGAAGTGCACCTGCCAGCCGGTGGCGTAGAACGTGTCGACGTCTTCGGGCGTGAAGAACTCCGGCGCCGCGTGCGGCCCTTCGAGGGCGCCGACGGTCCAGTGGGCGGCGAAGGCCGGCCGGTCGGCTTCCGGGACCGGCCCGACGACCGGGTCCGCGGGCGCCGGCCCGGGGTGCAGGACGTCGCCCGCGGCCAGCGCGCGGCCGCCGTGGCCGCCGAACCGGCCCAGCGTGAACGTCGCCGCGCTGCCGAGGAACCCGGGAACGTCGACGCCGCCGCGCACCAGGACGTAGTCGCGGAGCCCGGCCGTGCACGCGCCGACGTGCAGCGTCGCGCCCGCCGGTACGGCGAACGGCGTCCACAACGGAACCTCGGTGCCGTCGACCGATACGGTGGTGGGCGCACCGGTGACGCACACCTCGGTGGCGTGCGAGAACCGCAGCGTGACGCCGTCCACAGTGCACTCGAGACCGGGCGCGCCTTCGGGGTTGCCGAGGGCGAGGTTGCCCAGCCGCAGCGAGAGGTCGTCCATCGGCCCGCTCGGCGGCACCCCGACGTGCCAGAAGCCGGTGCGGCCCGGCCAGTCCTGCACGGTCGTCATCGTCCCGCCGCGCACCACGTCGATCCGCGGTTCCGCGTCCTCGACGTCGTCCAGGGTCGACGTGTCGTGCGCCGCGGCGCCGAACGCGGGGTCGGCGGCCGCCGCCCGCAGCTGCCCGAGGTTGGTCCGCACACCGTCGACCCGGGTGGCCGCGAGCGCCGCCCGCAGGTTGTCCAGCGCGTCGGCGCGGTCGGTGCCGGTGCAGATCACCTTGGCCAGCAACGGGTCGTAATGGGTGGTGACGATGGTGCCCGGCTCGACCCAGGTGTCGACGCGGGCGTCGCCGGGCAGCGTGACCCGCGTGACGAGGCCCGCGCTCGGCCGGTGCCCGGCGCTCGGGTCTTCGGCGTACACCCGCGCTTCGACGGCGTGGCCGCGCGCGACCGGCACCGCGCGGAACATCGCGCGGTCGCCCTGCGCGAGCCGCAGCATCCAGGCGACCAGGTCGACGCCGTAGACCGCTTCGGTGACCGGGTGCTCGACCTGCAACCGGGTGTTGACCTCGAGGAAGGCCGCTTCGCCGCGTTCGGGGTCGTAGACGTATTCGACGGTGCCCGCCGAGCGGTAGCGCACCGACGAGCACAGCGCGACGGCCGAGTCGACCAGCTGCCGCCGGACGGCTTCGGGCAGCTCCGGCGCCGGGCACTCCTCGACGACCTTCTGGTTGCGCCGCTGCAGCGAACAGTCGCGCGTGCCCAGGGCGAGCACCTCGCCGAAGCCGTCGCCGAAGACCTGGACCTCGACGTGCCGCGCGCGGCTCACGAGGCGTTCCAGGAAGACGCCGGAGCTGGCGAAGCTCTTGGCCGCGACGCTGCGCACGGTCTCCCAGGCGGCGCGCAGCTCGGCGGGCGACGCGCACGCGCGCATCCCGATCCCGCCCCCGCCGCCGGTCGCCTTCAGCATCACCGGGTAGCCGATGTTCTCCGCGCGCGCCAGTGCTTCGTCCACATCGGACAGCAGGCCGGTGCCGGCCAGCAGCGGCACGCCCGCCGCGATCGCCGCCTCGCGGGCGGTGTGCTTGCTGCCGAACACCTCCAGGTGCTCCGGGGACGGCCCGGCGAACGCGATCTTGGCGTCTTCGCACGCCCGCGCGAACGCCGCGTCCTCCGAAAGGAAGCCGTAGCCGGGGTGGATCGCGTCGCAGCTGGTGTCGAGCGCGGCGCGGACGATCGCGTCGGCCCGCAGGTAGCTCTCCGCCGCGGGCGCCGGGCCGAGCCGCACGGCCCGGTCGGCGAGCCGCACGTGCGGGGCGAGGCGATCGGCGTCGGAGTACACCGCGACGGTCTCGAGCCCCAGTTCCTTCGCGCTGCGCAGGATCCGGACCGCGATCTCCCCGCGGTTGGCGACGAGCAGCCTCACTCGCCGCCTCCGGGGGAGGTGACGACCAGCCGCACCGGCGTCGGGTCGAAGCCGTTGCAGGGGTTGTTGATCTGCGGGCAGTTCGACACGAGCACCAGCACGTCGGTCTCGGCGCGCAGCCGGACCTCGAGGCCCGGCGCGGAAATCCCGTCGACGATGCCGAGGGTGCCGTCCGCCTCGACCGGCACGTTCATGTACCAGTTGACGTTGCTGACCAGGTCGCGCTTGCCCAGCCCCCACTTCGCGCCTTCGATGAGGAAGTTTTCGACGCAGGCGTGCTGGAACCGCGTGTGCTGGCCGTAGCGGAGGCTGTTGGACTCCTTGCTGCACGCGCCGCCGAGCGTGTCGTGGCGCCCGCAGGTGTCGGCGACGACCGTCAGCAGCGGCGCGCCTTCCTGGGTGCGCAGCACGCTGCCCGTGGTCAGGAAGATGTTCCGCTGCGCCGTGATCGTCGCCGCCGCGCTGTAGCGCTTCGAGGTGTCGTTCGCGTCGTAGCAGAGGAAGTCGACGGCCTGGTTGCCGCCCAGGTCGATGATCGTCAGCTCCTGGCCCTTGCGCAGCACCGTGGAGAACGGGGCCCGGGCGGGGACGTCGTAGCTGATCTCCAGCTGGGACTGGTACGCCGTGCTCATGCGATCCCCCTGGCGGTCAGGTAGTCGGCGGTGTTCTCGAACGCGCGCTGTGCTTCGGGTGTGTGTGTCCACTCCGGACTGTCCGGGGTGGACGGGCGGTCGCGCCAGGCGAGGACCTCCAGCTTGCCCGCGGTGTAGCCCGGGCGCGGGTCGACCGGGTGGGGGACGTTGGCGAGCAGCACGATCGACGGGATCTCGATGCGCAGGTCGACGCTCTTCCCGGCGCCCGCGGACCCGGTGAACTCCAGGCCGCCGTCGGTGCCGACCCGGACGCCCTGGAAGAACGACAGGCTCGGCGGCAGGTCACGCGGCCCCAGCCCGTTCTTGGCCGCCGCCAGGGTGAACAGCGGCAGCCCGGCGGGGGACGGGCCCTCGGGGGCGCCGCTGCCGTAGCGCTCGGTGTTGCCGTCCACAGTGGACGTCCCGCACAGGGCGTCGTGGCGCTTGCTCGTGTCCGCGACGATCGTCGCGAGCACCCGCGCCTGGTCCGACAGCAGCGCCACCGACTCGCCGAGGTAGGCGTTCCACTGCACCTTCACCGTGTCCGCGACGTTCAGCCGCTCCCACGGCCCATCGGCGTTGAACAGCAGCAGGTGCGCGCAGGCCTCGCCGTCGACGTCGGTCAGCCGCAGCCGCGTGCCGCGGGCCAGCACCTTGTGCGTGTACCCGCCACCGGCGACGGTCTCGGCCCAGGTCAGCGCCTCGGCGGCCACTCCGGGCACTTCGGACGGCCAGGTGCTCGCCGGGATCGACGGCATCATTTCGACGACGGTGCCCGCCTGGGCGCGGGCGTGGTCCCGGGCGCCGTAGGTCGTCGCGGTGGTGCTCATGGTCGTCCTCTCTAGGTAGCGGGTTCGAGGGCGGGAGCGGGGCGCAGCCGCCGCCGGCAGAGCCAGCCGACCACCAGTGCGCCGCCGACGAACTCTATCGGGAACAGGAGCATCCAGGGGGAGCCCGAACCGGACAGGTCGTAGATTTCCGCGCGCGGCCAGGCGATGTTGACGATCATGGCGATGCCGTAGAGGACGGCGGCTATGTTCAGCGGCACTCCCCACCGCCCCAGCGAGAACCGGCCGGGCTCCGCGGGGAACTCCCCGCGCAGCCGCTTGATCAGCAGCGGTCCCGTGACCAGCAGGTACGCCAGGTAGACGACCACCACCGACGTCCCGGTGACGGTGCTGAACAGCGTCGGGTTGCCGACGTTGAGCAGCAGCAGCCCGATCGCCAGCGCCCCGGACACCAGGGCGGGCGCGACCGGCGCCCCGGTGCGCGGGCTGACCCCGGCCAGGCGGGCGGACGCGGGCAGCGCGCCGTCGCGGGCCATCGCGAAGATCAGCCGGATCGTGCCGGTCTGGATGGTGAGGGTGCAGACGACGACGGCGACCGCGACGTCGGCGAGGAAGATCCGGCCGAGGGTGTCGCCGAAGACGGCGGTGATCACGTACGGCAGGCCGTGGCCGGCGAGCTGCCCGTCGGTCAGGCTCGGCGCGGCCATCAGCGCGGTGACCACCACGGCCAGCCCGCCGATCCCGGACACCAGCACGGCGCGCAGCACCGCCCGCGGCGCCGCCTTTCGCGCGTCCTTCGTCTCCTCCGCCACCGACGCGGCGGTGTCGAAGCCGTAGAGGACGTACGCCGCCATGAGCGCCGAAGCGAACACGCCGCCCAGCCCGGCGCTCGTGCCGGGGGTGTCGTGCAGCACCACCTGGGGACCCCGCACCGCGAAGAGCCCGAGCCCGATCACGAGCACCACGACGCCGAGCAGTTCGGCCGCGACGCCGACGTCGTTGATCCGCGCCATCAACCGGACGCCGCCGGCGTTCACCGCGGTGGTGAAGACGAGCAGCAGCGTGCCGAGCAGCACGGCGTTGGCCGCGCCGGACGGCGACGTCACCGACGGGTCGCCGCCGACGAGCTGGAAGCCGTCCCACACCGACGGCAGCACGATCTGCAGCGCGATCGCGGCGGCCGCGAGGGCGACGACGCAGCCGAGCAGCATCATCCAGCCGGCGAGCCAGCCGAGGAAGCCTTTGCTGAGCTGCTTCGCCCACTGGTACACGGATCCGGCGAGGGGATAGCGCGCGGCGAGTTCGGCGAAGGTGAGGGCCACGAGCAGCTGGCCGGCGAGGACGACCGGCCACGTCCAGAAGAAGAGCGGGCCGCCGAAGGTGTAGCCGAAGCCGAAGAGCTGGAAGACGGTGGTGAGGATGGAGACGAAGGAGAAGCCGGCGGCGAAGGCGGAGAACCCGCCCAGCGAACGGCGAAGCTCCTGGCGGTAGCCGAAGACGGCGAGATCGTCGGACGAGGGGGGCATGCGGGCTCCTGACCTGGTTTCGATCGCTTGACAGAAATTAGGCCGGGAGCGCGACGCGGTGATCTCCGCCGCGTTAGCGATCCGTTAACGGCCGCGTCGACAGCCCGTCAACGGCGACATCCGGGTGTAACGGCACCTCCGTGCGGATGTCCCGGCCCCCGGCCTGGCAAGATCACGGCCGTGGTCAAAGGTTCGGGGGTCGGCAGGCCGAGGGCGAGCGGGGCGGCGGCGAACCGGCCGGACGCGCGCCAGGCGGTGCTCGACGCGGCGGGGGAATTGTTCACCGGAGCCGGTTACGCGGCGACGACGACGCGGTCGATCGCCGAACGCGCGGGGCTGCGCCAGGCGTCGCTCTACTACCATTTCCCGGCCAAGGAAGACATCCTCGCGGCGCTGCTGGCCGAGACGGTCCGCCCGTCGCTGGCACTGGCCGCCCGGCTCGTCGCGGACTCGTCCGCGACGTCGGTCCGGCTGTGGGCCCTGGCGTACGCGGACATCCGCCTCCTCGGCGGCGCCCGCCACAACCTGGGCGCGCTGTACCTGCTGCCCGAAGTCGGCTCCCCCAACCTGGCCCGGTTCCGCGCCGAGCGCGCGGAACTGAAGGCGGCGTACGGCAGCTTGGTGGCGGCGGCGGGCATCGCGCCGGAGGCGGTGGCGATCCGGACGGACCTGGTGTTCGGGCTCGTGGAGAGCATCGCGGTGATCCGCCGCGACGACCCGGCGCTGGACGTCGAGGCCCACGTGCGGGAGGGCGCCGATGGCGTGGTCCGGCTGGCCGGGCTCCCGGAGCCGTCGGACGAACTGCGAGCCGAGGCGCACGCCCTGCTGGCGGCGCTCACCGACTAGCCGGTTCCCATACGCCCCAATGTGGCGTTCGGTGCGTCCAGCGCACCCAATGTGGCGTTCGGTGCGTTGGACGCAACCAACGCCACATTGGGGCGCATGGGGTCAGGAAGCCGTGGTCTGCAGGGCTTTGCTCAGCGCCGTGACCGTCAGCTCTACCTGCCAGGGCCGAGCCCCGCCCGCTTGCAGCACCTCCGCGACCGAGTCCTCGTCGGTCTCGGCCGGCGGCCGCCAGCACGTGCGGCGGACCAGGTCCGGCAGCAGCAGGTTCTCCACCGGCAGCCGGCGGTCCTCCGCGATCGCCGCCAGGGCCGCCCGCGCCGCCGACAGCCGGGCTGCCGCGTCCGGGTCCTTGTCGGCCCAGCGGTTCACCGGTGGCGGGCCGTCCGTGGACTGCGACGGTGTCGGCAGTTCGCTCGCCGGCAGCGCTTTCGCCGCCTGCAGGTGCCGCAGCCAGTTTCCCGTGTACTTCCGCTGGACCCGCCCGCTGAACACGGGCAGCGCCTGCAGCTCCTCGACCGTCTTCGGGTCGGCCGTGACGGCGTTGATGATCGCGCTGTCCGGGAGGATCCGGCTCGGCGCGCGGTCGCGTTTGCGGGCCAGCTCGTCGCGCGCCTGCCACAGCTCGCGGACCGCCGCGAGGCCGCGCGGGCTGCGGATCTTGTGCACGCCGGACGTCCGGCGCCACGGCTCGGCCCGCGGCGCGGGCGGCGGCGCCGTGCGGACGGCTTCGAATTCCTGCCGCGCCCACTCGAGCTTGCCCTGGGCGCCCAGCTCCGCTTCCAGCTTTTCGCGCAGCTGGATGAGCAGCTCGACGTCGAGGGCGGCGTAGTTCAGCCAGTCGACCGGCAGCGGCCGCTTCGACCAGTCGGCCGCGCTGTGCCCCTTTTCGAGGGTGTAGCCGAGCAGCAGCTCGACGAGCGTCCCCAGCGCGACGCGTTCGTAGCCCGCCAGCCGGCCGGCCAGCTCGGTGTCGAACAGCGTCGCCGGGCGCAGGTCGAGCTCGGCGAGGCAGGGGAGGTCCTGGGAGGCGGCGTGCAGCACCCATTCCAGGGAGTTGAGGACTTCGCGCAGCGGGGCGAGGTCGTCGGCCAGCGCGATCGGGTCGATCAGCACCGTGCCGGAACCCTCGCGGCGCAGCTGCACGAGGTAGGCCTTGGGCCAGTACCGGTAGCCGGACGCGCGTTCGGTGTCGACGGCGACCGCGCCGGTGCCCGCGGCGAGTCTGGCGCAGGCCTCGGCCAGTGCGGCCGGGTCCGTGATCACCGGGGGCGTGCCCTCGGCGGGTTCGCGTAGCAGCACAGGGCCACCCGTGGACTCGATCTCCATCCCGGTGTCCTCGGCCTCTGTGCTTCCCATGGTGTGCGACCCTACGGGACGGGCGTACCGCGCCTGGTTCGCCCGCCCCGCAGGGTTGTTCGCTTGTGTCAGCGGATCACGCCGGCACGCATGGCCAGCGCCACCATCTGAGCCCGGTCGCCCGTGCCGAGCTTGCGCCCGATCCGGGACAGGTGGGACTTGACAGTGAGAGCGGAGAGCGAAAGCTCCTCGCCGATCTCCTTGTTGGACTGCCCGTCGGCGACCAGCTGGAGCACCTCCACCTCGCGAGCGGACAGCTCGCGCGGAGTGTTGTCGGTGCCCGCGACGCGGGTTCCGGTGGCCAGCACCGGAGCCACGCTCGGGTCGGCGTACACGCCGCCTTCGAGCACACGCCGCACGCCATCGGTCACGACGACCGGCGACGCGGACTTCAGCAGGTACGCCTGGGCCCCGGCCTGGAAGGCCGAGCGGACCGCGTACGGGTCGTCCGAGGATGCGAGGACCACCACGCGCGGCCACCCGTGGCTACGGAGTTCCGTAACCAGTTCGATGCCGCTGCCGTCCGGCAGTCCGAGATCGAGGATCGCCAGGTCGCACGGGCCAGTGGCCTGTGCTCGCGCCCTCGCTTCGGCCACCGTGGCGGCTTCGTGAACGGTACCCGCGCCCATCTGTGCGAGTCTTGCTGCGATTGCCTCCCTCAACAGCGGGTGGTCATCGACCACCAACACGGAAAAGAGCTCTTCCCGCGGGTGCGGAACCATGCTCGCCGGCAACGCGCCGGCTGGCGTGGATCGGACGGCCTGAGAAATGCCGACGGTAGCCACGTCACTACCTCCCTGGAGTCGGTCGTGCCCCCCGACCGGCACCGGGACCTTCGGCCGTTCAGCCGCGCCAGCTTTAGACCGAAAGTGGTGTCGTCGAAGGCACTGTAGCCGCCCTGAGGCCGTTGCGGGGGGATCGAATGGGTATCTATCTCAAACGAACAGTCACTCAGTGGGTTCGTAGTAACACGATCGGGCTACTACACGGCCGGTTGCTAACGGATAGCCCAGCGAACACGATGCTAAGAAGTTATCGGCGTCCAAATGGCCGTGCAGATGGGGTGTGCAGCTTCCGGTGCGCCTAGTGCCGAGGGGCCGGATGGCCGCCTGGGGCTCGCGGAACGCGGCCCCGTCCGGGACATGGTCAACTTCGTGGAGCGGCTTTCGCGGGCGCTTCGCGGCCGCCACGGTGACTGTCCGTGTCCTGCGCGGAGGCCGGCCGCCCCGCGACGACCAGTTGATCTTGTTGCGGTGCGTGACGGCTTCACGTCACTAACGGGGGCGCTCCGGGGAGACGTGAAACGTCCTCGGGAACCTCGCGGGCGCCGGGGTGGGTGCGGGTGCCCGGGAGCGCCCTGCCGCCGTCCTGGGCCGTTTCAGGGCTTGGACGGCGTTCAGTGGACGTGAATTTTGCTCACATTCGTACAAGTGGCCGGCCCGGCGACGGGCGACGGCGGTGCGCCGTTGCCGTTTCGTTGCCGACGGTCGCCCGGCCGGCGGCGGCTCAGGAGCCCTGGCGCTGCCCGAAGAGCGTCACGCCGACCGGCGGGAGGCCGACGACGCTGGCCATGACCTGGCAGAAGGCCTGCCCGTGCGGCAGCAGGGCGGCGTCGGTGGGCGTCCACGACGCGCGCACTTCGAGGTCGTCGGTGCGGGCCGGGCCGGAGATGTCGCCGAACCGGGCCGACGACGTCTCGGTCACGGTGCCGCCCAGTGCCTTCCAGTTCGCCCCGGACGTCTCCAGGGCGTCGGTGAGCCACGACCAGCCGACCGCCGGCAGGAACGGGTCGGTCGCCAGTTCCCGGTCCAGCTCCGCGCGCACGTACATGACGAGGCGCAGCACGCCGTCCCAGCCGTCCTGGCCGTCCGGGTCGTGCAGCAGGACGAGCCGGCCCGAGGCCAGGACGTCGGCGGGCCCGGACACCTCACAGCTGACCGCGTACGACCACGGCGCGAGCCGCTGCGGCGGGCGCATGGGCTCCAGCAGCACCTCACGGCGGGGCCGGACGGACTGCAGCGCCGCGACTGCTTCGCGGAAGAGTTCGGGCACTGGCGTCATCGCGGTCACGCATCGACCTTAGGGCGGGCACGCCCTGTTGCGGGCGCAGGCGCGCCGAGAGAACGGCCCAGGCGGGCTCGTGGCACGATTGACCACGATGTCTCCGACCACGCCCCAGCCACCGCAGGCCCCCTCGCCGGGCCGCCGCGCGCTGCCCGAAGCCCCCTTCCTGGTCGCCGCGCGCGGCGGCCGCCCGGCGCGCACGCCGGTCTGGTTCATGCGCCAGGCCGGCCGCTCGCTGCCCGAGTACCGCGCGCTGCGCGAGGGCGTGCCGATGCTCGACTCCTGCTTCGACCCCGAGATGCTCGCCGAGATCACGCTGCAGCCGGTCCGGCGGCACGGGGTCGACGCGGCGATCCTGTACAGCGACATCGTGGTGCCGCTCAAGGCCGCCGGGGTCGACATCGACATCGTCCCGGGCACCGGCCCGGTGGTCGAGAAGCCGGTGCGCGACCTCGCCGCCGTGAAAGCGCTGCCGGAGCTGGCCGCCGAGCAGGTCTCGCCGGTCGCCGACGGCGTCCGGCTGCTGGTCGAACGGCTCGGGCAAACCCCGCTGATCGGCTTCGCCGGCGCGCCGTTCACGCTGGCCAGCTACCTGATCGAAGGCGGCCCGAGCCGCAACCACGAGCACACCAAGGCGCTGATGCACTCGGAGCCGGCGCTGTGGCACGAGCTGGCCGGCCGGCTGGCCGACATCGCCCTGACGTTCCTGCGGGCGCAGCTGGACGCCGGCGTCGACGCCGTCCAGCTGTTCGACTCCTGGGCCGGCGCGCTGTCCGAGCGGGACTACCGCGAGTTCGTCCTGCCGCACTCGGCGAAGGTCTTCGACGGCGTCGCCGCCTACGGCGTGCCGCGGATCCACTTCGGCGTCGGCACCGGCGAGCTGCTCGTCGCGATGCGCGACGCGGGCGCCGACGTCGTCGGCGTCGACTGGCGGATCCCCCTCGACGAAGCTGTGCGCCGCCTCGGCGGCCGCGCGGTCGTGCAGGGCAACCTCGACCCGGCGCTGCTGCACGCGTCGTGGCCGGTGCTCGAAGCCGAAGTCCGCCGCATCGTCGAAGAGGGCCGCGCGGCCGACGGCCACATCTTCAACCTCGGCCACGGCGTGCTGCCGGGCGTCGACCCGGACGTGCTGACCCGCGTGGCCGGGCTGGTGCACGAGCTGTGAAGCGCGTCGCGGTCGTCGGCGGCGGCGTTTCCGGACTGACCACGGCGTACCGGCTGCGACGGCTGCTCGGCGCCGCGTGCGAGATCGTCGTGTTCGAGAAGACCCGGACGCCCGGCGGGAAGCTGCGCACGGTCGAGCTGGCCGGCGTGCCCTACGACGTCGGCGCGGAGGCGTTCCTCGTCCGCCGCCCCGAGATGCTCGCCTTGGCCGGGGAGCTGGGGCTCGACGTCGTGAACCCGACGAAGGCCCGCGCGAAGATCCACGCCGGCGGCGCCGTCACCGGCCTGCCGCCGGGCACGGTGATGGGCGTCCCGGCGTCGGCGGAATCGGTCGCCGGAGTGCTGTCGGAAGCGGGCCGCCGGGCCGTCGAGGCCGAGCCTTCGCTGCCGGAGCTGCGGCTGCCGGGCGGTGACCTGCCGCTCGGGCCGCTGCTGCGCGAGCGCTTCGGGGACGAGCTGGTGGACCGCCTGGTCGACCCGCTGCTCGGCGGCGTCTACGCCGGGGGAGCGGACGGGCTCGGCCTGCGCGCGACCATGCCCGGCCTCACGGCGGCGCTGGCCGCGGGCGCGGGTTCGCTGACCGCGGCGGCCGCCGCCCAGCTGCCCGCTTCGCCGGGGACGGCGCCGGTGTTCGGCACGGTGCGCGGTGGCCTGGGCACGGTGGCCGACCGGCTGGCCGAGCTGTCCGGCGCCGAGCTGCGGACCGGGTTGCCGGTCTGCGACATCGAACGGAACGGCGCGGGCTGGCGGCTGCGGATCGGCGCGGCGCCGACCGCGCACGCCCCGGCGGACAACATGGTGGACGCCGACGCGGTGGTGCTCGCGGTGCCCGCGCCCTCGGCCCGCCGGCTGCTCGCCGGCCTCGTCCCCGCGGCTTCGGTGGCGTTCGGCGAGGTGGAGCTGGCGTCGATGGCCGTCGTCGCGCTCGCGCTGCCGCCCGGCACGTGGCTGCCCGACGCCTCGGGAATCCTGATCGGCCAGGGTGAACGGGACTCCGCGGGGAAGCCGTACGCGGCGAAGGCGTTCACGTTCTCTTCGCGCAAGTGGGCGCACTACGGCACGGGCCCGGTACTGGTCCGCGGCTCGGTCGGGCGGTTCGGCGAGCTGGGCGCGCTGCAGGCCGACGACGTCGAACTGGTCCGCGTGGTCCGCGACGACCTCGCCCGGCTGACGGGCGTGACGGCGGCACCGGTGGAGACGCTCGTGACGCGGTGGGGTGGCGGGCTGCCGCAGTACGGCGCCGGGCACCTCGAGCGGGTGGAGCGGATCGAGAAGGCGGTGGCCGAGGTGCCGGGCTTGGCGATCGCGGGGGCGGCCCTGCGCGGCGTCGGCCTGCCCGCCTGTGTGGCGACCGCGGAGGCCGCCGCGCAACGGATCGCGGCGCACCTGACGGAGTGAGTGCCGCCTGCTTCTCTTCGTGAGTGCTGTCACCCGACCCGTGGCGGCGGCCGCGGCGAGGCGGTGACAGGATGGGGCCATGGCGCGGGTCAACTACAACGAGCTCAACGACACCATCCGCTACACCACCTGGTCGGTCTTCCGGATCGAACCCGGCAGGCTGGGCGAGGACCGCGGGACCGCCGGCCGCGAGACCACGGAGTACCTCGACGGGCTCGAGGCCAAGGGCGTCGTCGTCCGCGGTGTCTACGACCTGGCCGCGCTACGCGCCGACGCCGACTACATGATCTGGTGGCACGCCGAGGAGATCGAGCAGGTCCAGGCCGCCTACGCCGGGTTCCGCCGGACGCCGCTCGGCCGCGCGTCCACGCCGGTCTGGAGCCAGACCGCGCTGCACCGGCCCGCCGAGTTCAACAAGAGCCACATCCCCGCCTTCCTGGCCGGCGAAGAGGCCCGCAAGTACATCTGCGTCTACCCGTTCGTGCGGTCCTACGAGTGGTACCTGCTGCCGGACGCCGAGCGCCGCAAGATGCTCGCCGACCACGGCAAGGAGGCCCGCGACTACCCGGACGTGCGCGCCAACACCGTCGCGTCGTTCGCGCTGGGCGACTACGAGTGGATCCTCGCCTTCGAGGCCGACGAGCTGCACCGGATCGTCGACCTGATGCGTCACCTGCGCGGCACCGAAGCGCGCCTGCACGTGCGCGAAGAGATCCCGTTCTACACCGGCACCCGCGTGCCGCCCGCCGAGCTCGTCGCGGCGCTGCCGTAGTGCCCGAGATCCTGGACGGCGTCTGGCACACCCTCACCGGGGAGACGCCGGGACCGGTCGAGCTGACCGGCGCCGAAGACGTGCTGCCCGGCCCGTACCGGGTGGCGGCCGCCGCGACGGCTTCGGTCGCGGCGGCGACGCTGGCGGCCGGGGAGATGCTGAAGCTGCGCGGGATCGAGCCCGGCGTGGTCACGGCGGACACCCGGCACGCGGCGGCGGCGTTCCACAGCGAACAGCTGCTGCGGGTCGACGGCGCCGGCGCCGAGCCGGTTTGGGCGCCGCTGTCGGGCGACTACCGCGCGGCCGACGGCTGGGTGCGCCTGCACTGCAACTACCCGCGGCACGAATCGGCGGTGTGCTGGGGCCTCGGCGTGCCCGGGAGTCGCGCCGCGGTCGCGAAGGCGGTCGCCGGGCGAACCGCGCGCGAGATCGAGCACGCCGTCGTCAGCGCCGGGGGAGCGGCCGCCCAGCTGCGCTCGCCGGAGGACTGGGCGGCGCACCCGCAGGGCCAGGCGGTGGCTTCGCTGCCTTTGGTGGACCTGGCGCCGGTCGCGCCGGCGCCGAAGCGCACGTTGTTCTACTCGGACCGTCCGCTGGGCGGGGTCCGGATCCTGGAGCTGACGCACGTGCTCGCCGGGCCGGTGGCCGGGCGGGTGCTCGCCGCGCACGGCGCCGACGTCCTGCACGTCGGGGCCGCGCACCTGCCGCGCGTCGAAGCGCTGGTGCGGGACACTGGGCAGGGCAAGCGATCCGCGTTCGTCGCGCTGGACACCGAGGGCGGCCGCGCGCGGCTCAAGAAGCTGATCAGCCGGGCCGACGTGCTGGTGCAGTCGTTCCGGCCGGGCGCGCTGGAGCGGATCGGCTTCGGCCCTTCGGAGCTGGCCGAGCTGCGGCCGGGGTTGGTGATCGCCGACCTGAGCGCGTACGGCTGGGCGGGGCCGTGGGCGCGGCGGCGCGGGTTCGACAGCCTGGTCCAGATGGCGAACGGCATCGCCTGGGGCGCCGATGGTGACCCCGCGCCGCTGCCGGTCCAGGCCCTCGACCACGGCACGGGCTGGCTCACCGCGGCGGCGGTCATGACGGCGTTGCGCCGCCAGGTCACCGACGGCGGCACCTGGCGGGTCCGGCTGTCACTGGCGGGGACGGGCCGCTGGCTGGATTCGTTGGGGCGCAAGGAGCCTGCTTCGGCTGCTGTCGACTACAGCGACCTGATGGAGGAAGCGGACAGTGGGTACGGCCGGCTGACGCGGGTCCGGATGGCCGGTGGGCTGCCGGGCGCGCAGCCGCACTGGGACTTCGGGACCCGGCTGCCCGGAGTCGACAAACCGACCTGGACGCCCTGACGCACCCCCGCCCTCCCAGGGGGGCGTCCCCGTGTCCAGTGTATCGGGGACGCCCGACGAAAGGCCGGAAAAGCCGCAGGTCAGGCTCGGTTGTCCACATCTCGGCCGGGCTGTGGGCAGAGTGTCGTCAGCGGAGCCGGAGGCGAGTCAGCAGCCCTCGCCTTGGCTTCGGCAGGTGGCCGGCCTCGATCAGCCATGTCACGAACGCGTCCGCGTAGGCCCCCGATCGCTCGGTGTCCTTCTTCGGCCGCTCCGCGTTGAACTCCGTGAACAGCGGCCCGAACCGCTCGCCGAGCGTCTCCGCCAGCTCCGGCCGCTGGTAGGCCAGCACCCGGCCGTGCTTGCGGCGCAGGACATTCGCCTCCACCCGGAGCCGGGAAGGGTCGAAGCCGTCCGGAGCCGGGCCGTCCGCCAGGAGCGCGTGCAGCAGCTCTGCCTGCCGCCGGGCCAGCCGTTCCCGGCTCAAGCCGTCACCGCCGCGCGCAGGGCCGCCAGCTCGGCCGCGAGCTCGTCGTCGGCCGGGTAGTCGTCGTCGCGTTCGAGGAGCACGCCCGGCGGGTCGGTCCGGCGGCGCAGCTCGGCCAGCAGGTCCAGGACCTCCGGCAGCACCGGGTGCGCGTGCGTGTCGTGGTAGACGCCGTCGCGCTCGACGCCGCCCGCCATGTGCACGTACGCCAGCCGTTCCCACGGGATGCCGTCGAGGAACGCCACCGGGTCGGTGCCGATGTTGCGGGCGTTGGCGTAGAGGTTGGCGACGTCGATGATCAGCAGGCAGTCCGTGCGTTCGGTCAGCTCGGTGAGGAACTGCTCCTCGGTGAGCTCGGCGTCCGGCCAGTCCAGCACCGCGGCGATGTTCTCCAGCGCGAACGGGACGTCCACAATGGACTGCGCTAGCCGGACGTTGGTCACGAGCACGTCGAGGGCCTCCCGGGTGCGGGGCAGCGGCATCAGGTGCCCCGAGTCGAGCCCGCCCGCGCGCACGAAGCACACGTGGTCGCTGACCAGCGGCGCGTCCAGGGCCCGCGCGACCTCCGCGAGGTGCTGGACGCGCCCGGTGTCGAGCGGCTCGGCCCCGCCGAGGGACAGCGAGACGGCGTGGGGCAGCACCGGCAGACCGCGCCGGCGCAGCGCGTCCAGCGTCTCCGGGAGGGATATAGAAGACCACGAAATCCGGTCCGGAGATGCCCCACGGGTCGCCCATCGCCCGCCTCCCCTCATGAGTCGCGTTACCGTAGCTGTGAGACGTGACTGGTCGCGTCGGCGTTTCAACCGCCGCAGCCCCCGCCACCCCCGCCACCCCCACCGCCGCACGAGCTGCCGCCCCCGCCGCCGCACGAGCTGCCGCCGCCGCTGCTGCAGGAGCTGCCGCCGTAGTAGCCGACCGCGGCGCCGCCCCCGGCGCCCGTCCAGCGCGAGCGGGCGGAGCGGTGGTGGCGGACCGTCGGCTGCTGCGTGGCGCGGCTGACGGCCAGCCGGACGTCCTGGTCGGGGTGGCCGCCCAGGCCGTCCGACGCGACGGCGCCGGCCGGACCGGCCACCAGAGTCCCGGCGCGGCGCGCTTCTTCGGCGGCCGCCCGGCCGGTGACGGTGGCCTTCACCTGCGGCGCCTTCGCGGCCCGGACCGTGGTGAAGACGGCCGCCACCGCGTTCAGCACCAGCAGTCCCACCAGGAAGCCGACCGGGTGCCCGGTGGCCGAGCCGGCGATCAGCCGGACCACGCCGATGACGGCCAGCGCCCAGTACGTCACCGCGGTGAGTACCGAGGTCAGACGCAGTTTCCGCACGTCGGTGAGCAGGCCGCGAGCCACCAGCCCGGTCTCCAGGTCCGTCACCGACGGGTGGTGCCACACCTCGGCGGCGACCCGGTCGACCGAGGTGTCGGTTTGGCCGATCCGGGACAGCGCGGCCTGGCCCAGGTCGTCCGGCGCCGTGACCCGGACGCGGTGCAGGCGGCCGGCGCCGTCCATCCGGACGATCTGCCGTTCCAGCAGCCGGGCGACGACGACCTCGCCGACGCGCGTGCGCCCGCCGGTCAGCAGCGCGAGTTCTTCGGCCCGTTCGGGCGCGCCGCCGGCGTCGCCCCGCGCCAGCAGCGCGGCGCGCACGACGGCGAACAGCGCCGTGAGAAGCAGGAGCCCCAGGTAGAGGCCCGCGAAAACCGGTCCGGGAATGCCCCAGGTGTCGGTCATTAGTCCGCCCTCCCTCGTCCGTGTGCGGAGATTACGTCCGAGGAAGGGCGGCGGTTGCTCCCCTTAAGGAGGATTTAGGCTGAGGGTTTTACGACTCGGGCACCAGTTTGAGCGAGATCGAGTTGATGCAGTAACGCTGGTCGGTCGGGGTCGGGTAGCCCTCGCCCTCGAAGACGTGGCCGAGGTGGCTGTGGCAGGAGCCGCACAGCACCTCGATCCGCTTCATGCCCATAGTCCGGTCCTCGCGCAGCAGCACGGCGTCGGAGTCGGCCGGGTCGTAGAAGGACGGCCAGCCGCAGTGGCTCTCGAACTTCGTGTCGCTCCGGAACAGCTCGGCACCGCACGCGCGGCACGCGTAGACACCGGTGGACTTGGTGTCGGTGTACTCACCGGTGAACGGCCGTTCGGTGCCGGCCTGGCGGAGCACGGCGTACTCCTCCGGGCTCAGCTCCGCCCGCCATTCCTGCTCGGACTTCACGACACGCGGGGTGGCGCCGACAACGGGTTTCATACCTTTCACCCGTTCCACGTTACGCCGCGAGCCACGCCAGGGCGTGCACCACGATGTCCCATGCGGCGACGATCACCCCGAGCACGATGAGCACCACGATCAGGGCCGCCACCCAGTACCGCAGCCCGCCGAGGCGGTTGCTGGAATCGGCGAAGTCGGCCACGCCGTCCAGGGCGGCCTCGATGGTGTAGTTGGGTCCGCAGCGTTCGATCCGGTCCAGGTGCTCGGCGAACGCGCGGGCCTCCGGGTCGTACGGGTCGAGGCCGACCAGGTCCTCGTGGAAGCGAGGATTCTGGCCCGGCAGCGAAGCTCCGTTGTCGGCCATGCCTCCACGGTAGGCCATTCGCGCCCGTCAGCCCACCAGCGGCGCGTTACGTCTCAGTTGCCCGAGCCGGAGGACAGGGAGTCGATCTTGGTGTTCGCGTCGATGAGCGTCTGCCCGCCGACGATCACCATCCGGAACTTGTGACGGCCGTTCATGATGTTGAGATACATCTGCACCGAGCCGTCGTCGGCCACGCCCTCGTCCGCGCGCGCGGTGTTGAACGAGCCGACGTTCTTCTTGTTGTCCGCCCAGTACTGCTGGAACTGCTGTTCGTCGCCGTAGACCGCTTGGGCGGCCGGTGTCAGCATGTTCCAGTTCGCGGCCGGGGCGTTGAAGAAGTCGACCAGCTGCTGGCCGGCGGCCCCGATCGCGGTGATCCTGCCTTCGGCCTTGGTCTTGCCCAGATCGGCGGCCACGGCCGAGTTGCTCGAGCGTGTCGTCTGGGGCGTGCTGCTCTGGCCCGCGGTCGGCTGGTTGCCCGCCGACTGCGCGTTCGTGGTGCCGCCCGGGCTGCCACCACCACCGGAGTTCAGCACCAGGAACACGATCACCGCGACCACGACGAGCGCGGCGCCGCCCCCGGCGAACAGCGCGAACTTGCGCTTGTTGTCCGGCTTCGGGGCGTTCGAAGAGTACTGGGGCGCCCTGGCCGACGGCGCGGCCGCGGGCATCGGTCTGGGCGGTGTGTTCGGCGGGGCGGCCGGGGACCGCATCGGCGTGAACGCCGCGGTCGGGCGCGGCGGGTTCGACGCCGCCTTGCCCGCGGCCACCGGCGTGCCCGCCGGCGGTGACGACGGCGGGGACTGGTCGGTCCGCTGCCACGGCGGGCGTTCGCCACCGTCGGCGGGTGCGGCGGGACGGCGGCCCGCGCCGCCGGAGAGCAGCGGCGGCGACGCCGTCATGCCGCCCGGCTCGGTCCGGGCCAGCGCGGCCAGCCGCTCGCGGGCCTCGGCCATGCTCGGCCGCTCGGCCGGCTCGCTGCGCAGCAGGCTCATCAGCAGCGCGGTCGCCGCCCCGGCCTGGACCGGCGGGTTGATCTGGCCGTTCGCGGCCGCGTAGAGCAGCGCGAGCTGGTTCGTGGTGTTGCCGTACGGCGTGGTGCCCTCGATCGCCTGGTAGAGGGTCGCGCCGAGGGCGAAGACGTCGGAGCTGGGCACCGGGTCGGCGCCGCGCGCCAGCTCGGGCGCCAGGTAGGCGGGCGTGCCGCCGATCAGGCCCGTCGCCGTCAGCGTCATGTCGCCGGCCGCGCGGGAGATACCGAAGTCGGTGATCTTCGCGGTGCCGGTCTCGTCGATGAGGATGTTGCCCGGCTTGACGTCGCGGTGCACGATCCCCGCGCGATGCGCGGCCACCAGCGCGGAGGCCACCTGCTCGCCGAGCCGGGCGACCCGGCCGAGCGGGAGCGTGCCCTCCTCGGCGAGGATCGTGGAGAGGCTGGGCCCGTTCAGGTACTCCATCACCAGGCACGGGTCGCCGTTGTGCTCGGCGATGTCGAACACCACGATCGCGTTCGGGTGCTGGAACCGGGCCGCGTTCTTCGCCTCGCGCATCGCGCGCTGGCGCATGTTGTCGCGTTCGGTCTCGGAGACGCCCGGCTGGGGGAGGATCTGCTTGATCGCGACGGTGCGCTCGAGGCGCACGTCGGTCGCGCGCCACACCACTCCCATGGCACCGCTACCAATGTGCTCGACGAGGCGGTAGTGCCCCGCGATCAGCTGACCGGTGTCGATGGCGACTGCTCCTGACGAAATTCCCGGTGATGGTGGCCCTGCTCAGCGCGTTTCCGCTTCGCGCACCCGATCGAGTGTAGCGGTCGGCCCTGTCCTGTTCGCGTCAGCCAGCCGGTCCGGCGGGCTCCGGTTCGGGTACCGGTGCCGCCGGTACCCGTTTCCGGAACACCCTGACCAGCCCGATCGTCCCGGCCAGCGCGAACAGGCCATAGCAGACGAGCAGCGCGGGCGGCGTGTCGCCGGTCAAGGCGTCACCCAGGACGACCACGGCGACGGTGCCGGGCACGCTTCCGAGCAGCGTACCGGCCAGGTACGGGGCCGGCCGGACGGACGACACGCCGCAGAGGTAGCTGAACGGCGCGAACGGCACCACCGGGATCAGGCGCAGCGAGGTGATCGCGAGGACGCCGCCGCCGGCGAGCCGGTCGTCGGCCGCCTTGACGGCCGAGCGGTGCAGGTGCCGGGTGACCAGATCGCGGCCGAGCAGGCGGGCCAGCCCGAAGGACAGGCCGGCCGCGATGGTCGTGGCGGCCAGGCCGATCGCGATCCCGGCTGTGGTGCCGACGAGCAGGCCGGCGGCCAGGTTGAACACCGTCCGCGGGATCGGCGCCACGGTGAGCAGCGAGTACGCGACGAACAGCACGAGCGGGGTGGCGGGGCCGGTGGCCGCCGCCCAGGCCCGCAGCTCGGCCGGACCGGGGATCGGCAGCAGCACCGCGGCCACCGCGAAGGCGGCGAGCATGGCGAGCGCGACGATCAGCTTGGTGCGGCCGGACACCCACGCCAGCCTACAGCGCCGGTGTTCTCGCGGAGGCCGGGTGGCGCGATCACCGCTAGCGTGGCCGCATGCCCAAGCACGGTGACCCGGTCGAATACGAGGTGGGCGGGCGCACGGTCCGCGTCTCGAGCCCGGACAAGGTGTACTTCCCCGAGCGCGGCATCACCAAGCGGCAGGTCGTCGAGCACTACATCGCCGTCGGCGGGCCGCTGCTGCGCGCGATCGGCGAGCGGCCGACCACGCTGAAGCGTTACGTCGACGGCGTCGAGGGCGAGTGGTTCTACGCCAAGCGCGTGCCGAAGGGCGCGCCGGAGTGGGTCGAAACCGCCGAGATCACCTTCCCGTCGGGTCGCAAGGCCGCCGAGGTGTGCCCGACCGAGCCCGCCGTGTTCGCCTGGGCGGCCAACCTGGGCACGTTCGACTTCCATCCGTGGCCGGTGCGCCGTCCCGACGTCGACCACCCGGACGAGCTGCGCATCGACGTCGACCCGCCGGACCGGGCCGGGTTCGCCGACGCGGTCGAGGTCGCGCTGGTGGTCCGCGAGGTGCTGGCGGACGCGGGGCTGACCGGCTACCCGAAGACCTCCGGCGGGCGCGGGGTGCACGTGCTGGTGCGGATCCGGCCGGAGTGGGACTTCGTCGCGGTCCGGCACGCGGTGATCGCCCTCGGCCGCGAGGTCGGGCGGCGGATCCCGGACAAGGCGACGATCTCGTGGTGGAAGGAGGAACGCGGTGGCCGGGTGTTCCTCGACTACAACCAGGCGGCCCGCGACCGGACGGTCGCCTCCAGCTGGTCGGTCCGCGGCACCCCGCGCGCGACGGTGTCGACGCCGTTGACGTGGGAGCTGCTGGGCCAGGTGGACGCGGACGACTTCGACGTGCTGACGGTCCCGGCGTTCCTCGCCGAGCACGGCGACCTCCACGCGCGGATGGACGAAGAGCCGTTCGGCCTGGAGACGGCACTGGAATGGTACGAACGCGACGCGCGTGACCACGGTCTCGGTGAGCTCCCTTACCCGCCGGACTATCCGAAAATGCCTGGTGAACCGAAGCGCGTCCAGCCGAGCAAAGCCCGCCCCGAGAACGCGGAGTGATCATGCGGACGCGCGCTGTCGCCTTCCTGGTCACAAATGTTGCACAGCCGACTTCGTTGTCACGATCAAGGTCGATGACGGCGTAACGTGCGTTCCCGGATCGACGAATCCCCGGAGACGGCCGGGGGCCGGTTCGAGGAGGAGGCTTTCGTGGACGACCTGATCGCTTTCCTCGCCGCGCGCGTCGGCGCGCGGCAGGCGTTGATCATGCAGGCCGTCAACAAGGCGAAGGCCGGCGAGACGATGAACCGCGGCGAGACGAAGGTCGCCGTGGAGCAGCGGATCCGCGGGCTGACCGATCTCGAACTCGACGTGGTCAACCAGATGATCAACGAGATCGAGGCCACCCGGCGGCTTCTGCTCGCCCACCGCACCACGGTGTCGGAGAAGGTCCCGGGTTTTCCGCTCTACGGCAGCGAATACTGGTGTGAGACCTGCCACGTGCCCGCCGACGAGGCCGGCTCCAACTGGTGTCTGACGCTGCGCCTGCTGGGGCTGCCCTACGCCGACCATCCGGACTACAGCGAACGCTGGCGCCCCTGACGGGAATCCCGTCGCCCGCCGCGCGTTCCATCCCGTGTGAGGCTTTCCGTACTCGATCGTTCACCGGTGCGGCGCGACGGCGGAACCGCGCGGGCGCTGCGGGACACCGTCGCGTTCGCCGCCGCCGTCGAAGCGCTGGGCTACCACCGGTTCTGGGTGTCCGCGCACCACAGCGTCCCCGGGGTCGCCGGGTCCGCGCCGGCCGTGCTCGCCGCCGCCGTCGCGGGCGCGACGAGCCGCGTCCGCGTCCGCGTCGGCACCGGCGGGGTGATGCTGCCGAACCACCGGCCGCTGGTCGTCGCGGAACAGTTCGGCGTCCTGGAAGCGCTTCACCCCGGCCGGATCGACATGGGACTCGGCCGTTCGGTCGGCTTCACCGGTGGGGTGCGCGCGGCGCTCGGGCACGGCAAGGACGCCGCCGACGACTTCGGCGCGCAGGTGCGCGAACTGCTCGGGTTCTTCACCGGTGAGCACGGCTACCCGGGCGTCCACGCCTACCCCGCCGAGGGTCTGCGCGTGCCGCCGTTCCTGCTGGCCACCGGCTCCGGCGCGGACCTCGCCGCGGAACTCGGGCTGCCGCTGGTGATCGCGCCGGTGCGCGGGGAACGCGCGCTGTCCGAAGCCGTGACGCGCTACCGGAACGGGTTCCGGCCGTCCGGGTGGGCGCGGGAGCCATACGTCGTGGTGTCGACGGCGATCGCCGTGGCGGACTCGGCGGCGGACGCGCGACGGCTGCTCGTCTCGGAGGCCTGGGCGACGGTGTATTCGCGGTCCCACGGCGTCTTCCCGCCGCTGGCGCCGCCCGGGGAGGTCCTGGCGTCGCCGATGACCGACCGCGAGCGACGGCGGCTCGAAGAGACCTTGGACGGCCAGATCTCCGGCACGCCCGCCGAAGTGGAAGACCGGCTGGGAAAGCTCGTCTCGGCCGCGGCGGCCGACGAAGTCCTCGTGACGACGGCCGCCTACGACCAGTCCGCGCGCCTCGATTCGTTCGCGGCGCTCGCGGAACTGGGGCGGCTTCCCGTGCCCGCGTAGCTCATCCGAGCACGAACGGCAGCCGCGCGGCCAACGCGCCCAGCTCCGCCGTCTCGGCCTCCGTCGGCGGCCGACGGCCCGTCGCGACCAGGAGGACGTCGGTGTCGGAGAACGACTCCGGGAACGCCGCCCCGGCGATCTTCTCCAGCATCGCGCGCGTCCGAGCCAGCCCCTCCGCCGGCGGCGAAGCAGCGCCAGGCAAGGAAACCACCAGGTCAAGGTGGTGCAACGTCCACTCCAGCACGTACGCGGAGAGGTAGTCGCCCGCGGTGAGGACCATGTCCTGCGTGCTGACGCGCGTTCCCGGGTCGGCCAGGTCGGCGGCGCGCCCGGCCGCGGCCCCGACGTCGTCGAGGTGGAACTTCAGCAGTGCCGGGTCTTCGTACGCCGCGGCCAGCCGGACGATCAGCGCGTCGAGGGGGTCATCCCCGGCCGGCGGCGTCGAAGCGACCGCCCAGTACGTGATCGCGTCGTGCGTCGGCTCGGCCGAAGCCGGGGTCACCAGCGTGATCAGGACGTCCTGGGCGTCGATGACCAGGTGGCAGACCAGGTCCCGGACCAGCCACCCCCGGCAGCCGGACGGCTTCGCGAAGTCTTCGTCGGAAAGGGAAGCGACCGCGGCGCGCAACGCCGCCCACGTGCGGGAAAAGAGATCCACCCGGCGAAGCTAGCAGGATCAGAGCTTCAGCTGCAGCTGAGTAAGAAGGCGCTGCGCCGGGTCGCCGAAGTCCACTCCGGACACTTCGCCGGCGCGCCGGACGCGGTAGCGCACGGTGTTGGGGTGGATGTTCAGCGCCCGCGCCGCCGCCCGGACGTCGCCGAACGCGTCCAGCCAGGCCAGCACCGCCGGGACGAGGATGCGGCCGTGCTCGGCGTCGTGCTCCACGAGCGACGTCAGCCGAGGGTCGCGGATGCGCGGCTGCCCGCCCAGGAAAGCCAAGACCTCCGACAGCAGCACGTCGGCGCGGACGTCGGCCAGCGAGGCGACGTCGGCGGGCCAGTGCCCGCGCGCCATCGCCGCGAGGACGCGGTCGGCGTCGCCGCGGGAGGCGGCCGCGTCCGACAGGCGCGGCACGACGCCGCCGAGCGCCGCCCGGACCGGGACGTCCAGGTGCCGCCGCGCGGCGCCCACGATCTCGCGAGCCAGCGCCAGCACGGCCGCGTCGGAATGCTCGGGCAGGTCGGGCAGCAGCGCGTAGACGCGGCCGCCGATCACGCTCACCAGCGCGCTGCGCCGGTAGGCCGCCGTGTGCACGGCGATGAGGTGCACCAGCTCGGCGCGTCGCAGCTGCCGGTTGTCCGGGCGCTCCAGCGAAAACGCCAGCACCTGCGCCGGCCGCGCCGGATCGGCGCCGATGTCGTCCGCGACGGACTCCGCGTCCAGCCGGCCTTCGAGGAGGCTGGCGAGGAGGTCCTCCCGCAGCCGCAGCTCGGGGCTGGGCAGCGTGCGGGCGCGGATCAACCGCGGGGCCAGGGTGCGGCTCGCGCCGAGCAGGGCCAGTTCGGCCCGTTCGGTGAGCGGCTGCGCGCCTTCCTGGACCCAGATCGTGCCGAGCGGCTGCTTGCCGGCGTGGATGCCCGCGGCGATCCGCCGCCGGATGCCGAGCTCGGGCCGCTCGTCGATCCGCACGATCCCTTCGCCCGCGCGAAGCCGTTGGTAGACGCCCCATTCGCGGAGCATCGCGAGGTAGCGTTCCGGGCCTTCGCGGCCGAGGATCGACAGCCGCCGCAGCTCGTCGACCTCGTCGCCCGCCCGCGAATACGCGAGCACGCGGTTGGCCGTGTCCTCGATGCTGACCAGCCCGCCGGTGAGCGTCGCGATCGTCTGGGCCATGGCGAACAGGTCGCCGAGCACTTCGCCGCCGGCCGCCTCGCCGCCCGCGCGGGCCGCCTCGACGACCCCGCGGGCCAGCGACTCCACCTGCTCCCAGCGCGCTTCGGCGCCGACGGTGAGCAGCGCGACGCCCGCGTCGGCGGCGACGTCGGCGCCCGTCGCGCCCTTGACCGCCACCGCGGCCGCGCCGCCGCGCCCGGCCGCGCGGATGGCGGGCGCCGCCGCCCGGCCGCGCGCGCCGATCACCAGCACCAGGTCGCCGGGGGAGGCCTCGAGGGGGTCTTCGGGGTCGAGGATGACGACGTCGGTGACCGGGACGCCCAGGCCGTGCGGCGCCACCACGACCTCGACCAGCGGTTCGCCGAGCGTCGCCAGCACGTGCCGCAACGACGTCTCGGTGGTCACCTTCGCGTTAGCCGATCGGACAAGCTCATAGGGGCGATTTTAGCTGTTCGGACAAGCCGCCGGAGTGTGTCCGGAGTTACCGTTCGGGGCATCCGGACATTGCAGGAGAGGCAGAGGAGCCGCCGTGGACGCCGTGACCCAGACCCCCGCCCCGAAGAACGAGCCGGTGCTGACGTACGCGCCGGGCAGCGCCGAGCGCGCCGAGCTCGAGGGTGCGCTGAAGCGGCTGGGCCAGGCGGAACCCGTCGACCTCACGGTCACCATCGGGGGCGAGCAGCGCCCGGGCGGTGGCGAGAAGATCGACGTCGTCCAGCCGCACAACCACCGGCACGTCATCGGCACCATCCGCAGCGCGACCCAGCAGGACGCCACCGACGCCATCGCGGCCGCCGCGAAGGCCGCGCCGGAGTGGCGCGCGCTGTCCTACGACGACCGCGCGGCGATCCTGCTGCGCGCCGCCGACCTGCTGACCGGCAAGTGGCGCGCCATCCTGAACGCCGCCACCATGCTCGGCCAGTCCAAGACCGCCACCCAGGCCGAGATCGACGCCGCCTGCGAGCTCGCCGACTTCTGGCGCTTCAACGTCGAGTTCGGCCGCCGCGTGCTGGCCGAGCAGCCGGTCAGCTCGCCGGGCGTGTGGAACCGGATGGAGCACCGGCCCCTCGAGGGCTTCGT
This sequence comes from Amycolatopsis sp. NPDC051128, assembly GCF_040682715.1. Taxonomy (NCBI): domain Bacteria; kingdom Bacillati; phylum Actinomycetota; class Actinomycetes; order Pseudonocardiales; family Pseudonocardiaceae; genus Amycolatopsis; species Amycolatopsis sp. NPDC051128. The sequence goes on from NZ_JBFBBN010000056.1 coordinate 48,949, forward strand.
GTACGCGATCACGCCGTTCAACTTCACCGCGATCGCCGGCAACCTGCCGACCGCGCCCGCGCTGATGGGCAACACGGTGCTGTGGAAGCCGTCGCCGACGCAGTCGTTCGCCGCGCACCTGACCATGCGGCTGCTCGAAGAGGCCGGGCTGCCGCCGGGCGTGATCAACCTGCTGCCGGGCGACGGCAAGGCCGTCTCCGAGGTCGCCCTCACCCACCGCGATCTGGCCGGCATCCACTTCACCGGCTCGACCGCGACGTTCCAGCACCTGTGGGGCACCGTCGGCGCGAACATCGCGGGCTACCGCGGCTACCCGCGACTGGTCGGCGAGACCGGTGGCAAGGACTTCGTGCTCGCGCACGCGTCGGCCGACGTCGACGTCCTGCGCACGGCGCTGGTCCGCGGCGCTTTCGAGTACCAGGGCCAGAAGTGCTCCGCCGCTTCGCGCGCGTACGTCCCGCGCAGCGTCTGGAACGAGCTGAAGGACGGCCTCGTCGCCGAGACCGAGGCGCTGTCCTACGGCGACGTCACCGACCTGTCGCACTTCGGCGGCGCCGTGATCGACCGGCGCGCGTTCACCAAGCACACGGAGCTGTTCGCCCGCGTCGCTTCCGATGCGTCGGTGGAAGTCCTGACCGGCGGCACCACCGACGACACCGACGGCTTCTTCGTCCAGCCGACGATCCTCGTCTCGGACAACCCGAAGCACGAGATCTTCTCCACCGAGTACTTCGGCCCGATCCTGTCGGTGCACGTCTACGAAGACGGCGACTTCGACGCCGTGCTCAAGCTCGTCGACGAGACGGCCGCGTACGCGCTGACCGGCGCGATCATCGCGAACGACCGCACCGCCGTCGCGAAGGCGGCCGAGGGGCTGAAGTTCGCCGCGGGCAACTTCTACGTCAACGACAAGCCGACCGGCGCCGTCGTCGGCCAGCAGCCGTTCGGCGGGGCGCGGGCCTCGGGCACCAACGACAAGGCGGGGTCGATCTTCAACCTGCAGCGCTGGACGAGCCCCCGCTCCATCAAGGAGACCTTCGTCCCGCCGACCAGCGTCCGTTATCCGCACCAGGGCTGAGGGAGTTCGTCATGCTGCGTACCCCGTTGCTCGCCGCCGCCCGGTCCCGGAAGATCCGGGCGCTCGTCGAAGCCGTGCCCGCCACGCGGTCCGTGGTGCGCCGGTTCGTGGCCGGGTCCGGTACCGCCGACGCCGTCCGCGTGGCCGGGGAACTGGCCGCGGACGGGCGCCGGATCACCCTCGACCACCTGGGTGAGCACACCACCGACGCCGCACAGGCGTCGGCGACCGTCCGGGCCTACGAGGCGGTGCTGACCGCGCTGGCGGCGGAAGGGCTCGCTTCCGGTGCCGATGTGTCGGTGAAGCTGTCGGCCGTCGGGCAGTTCCTGCCGTCGGACGGCGAGGACGTCGCGCTGGAGAACGCGCGGAAGATCTGCGCGGCGGCCGAGGCGGTCGGCGCCACCGTGACGCTGGACATGGAGGACCACACCACCACGGACTCGACGCTCGGCATCCTGCGCGAGCTGCGCGGCGAGTACCCGTGGGTGGGCGCGGTGCTGCAGGCCTACCTGCGGCGCACCGAGCAGGACTGCCGCGAGCTGGCCGGGCCCGGGTCGCGGGTGCGGCTGTGCAAGGGCGCGTACGCCGAGCCGGACTCGGTGGCCTTCACCGAGAAGTCCGAAGTGGACCGGTCGTACGTCCGCTGCCTGCGCGTCCTGATGGCGGGCCGGGGGTATCCGATGGTGGCGTCGCACGACCCGCGGATGATCGAGATCGCCGGCGCGCTGGCGATCGAGAACGAGCGCTCGGCCGATGACCACGAGTTCCAGATGCTCTACGGCATCCGGCCGGAGGAGCAGGCGCGGATCGCGGCGTCGGGCTCGCGGATGCGCGTCTACGTGCCCTACGGCGACGAGTGGTACGGCTACTTCATGCGCCGGCTGGCCGAGCGCCCGGCGAACCTCGCGTTCTTCCTGCGCGGGCTCGCCACCCGCTCCTGAAAGCCGTGAATGTCGCATTGAGGGACTTGAAGTCCCTCAATGCGACAGTCACGGCTTTGGGGTCAGGCCTGTTCGGCCTCTGCCTCGGCGGCCTTGCGCTTGACCTCGGCCATGTCGACCTCACGAGCCTGCTTGATGAGGTCTTCGAGGGCGGGCTCGGGGAGCGCGCCGGGCTGGGCGTAGATCAGCGTCTTGTCGCGGATGATGGCCAGCGTCGGGATGGAGCGGACGTCGAAGGCGGCCGCGAGCTGCTGCTGCGCTTCGGTGTCGACGCTCGCGAACACGATGTCGTCGTGCTTCTCGGACGCCTTTTCGTAGACCGGCGCGAACTGGCGACACGGCCCGCACCAGCTCGCCCAGAAGTCGATCAGGACGAACTCGTGGTCGTTTAGCGTCTGGTCGAAGTTCTCGGCGGTCAGCTCAACGGTGCTCATGCCCAGGTCAACGAAGCGAGGGCGGCGGGAATTCCCGGGGCCGGGGTAGCGTCTCCCCGAGCGCAACCCGGCGACGAGGAGGAGACACGATGGCCGACGGCGAGATCCTGGGCCGGATCGACGAGCTGATCGCGGAGGAGCACGAGCTCCGGTCGCGGTCGGTCGGCGTGGGGCTGAACGGCGGCGACCGCGACCGGCTCACCGCGGTCGAGCAGCAGCTCGACCAGTGCTGGGACCTGCTCCGGCAGCGCCGCGCGAAAACGGAGTTCCACGAGAACCCGGACGAGGCGGAAGCCCGCCCGATCTCCGAAGTCGAGTCCTACCGCCAGTAACCCGGATCTCGCGTGATTGAGCACGTAACTCGCGTGATTGGGGCCGGATCTCGTGAGTTACGGCTTCAATCACGCGAGTTCCGGCTCTGATCACGCGAGTTCCGGGCCGGATCACGCGGGTTACGCGGGGCAGAGGGTGCCGTCGGCGGGGATCTTGCCGTCCAGCAGGAACGCGCGGGCCGCGTCGGTGACGCACGGCGAGGCCCCGACCGCGCCGTGGCCCGCGCCCTGCCAGGTGATGGTCACCGCGGACGGCATCTGGTCGGCCGCGCGAGTGCTGCCCAGCTGGGGCGTGACCGGGTCGGCCGCGGTGGCCGCGACCAGGATCGGCGGTGCGCCCGGCGCGCCCGGCGCCGGCAGCGGCTCGGTGCGCACCGGCCAGGGGCCGCACCAAGCCAGCTGCTGGGCGATGACCGCGCCGAACTGCGGGTATTTGGCGCGCATTCCGGCCACGACCTGGTCGAGCTGGTCGGCCGAGAGCCGGGTCTGGCTGTCGTTGCAGCGGGTGGCGATCGTGACGTCGATCCGGGACGGCTGGGCGCGCGTGTCGTGCAGCACCGGCGCGGCGAACCCGGCCAGCGGCCCGATGTTCCCCGCGCGGGCCGCGGCGATCGCGTCCGCCAGCTCCGGCCACCGGGAGCGCTGCGCCAGTCCCGAGTAGACGGCGAACGTCGCGATCCCCGGCCCGAACACGACGCCGTCGCCGGTCGACGGCGGGGTGCGGCGCAGCTGGTCCGTCAGCGCCGTCAGCGCCGCTTTCGGGTCGCCGAGCGAACAGCCGCGGGCCGCGCAGTCCGTGGCGAAGGCGTCCAGGGTGGACTGGGCGCCGGCGGCGACCGCGTCGAGCACCGCGGCGGTGTCCGCGCCCGGGTCGGGGACGCCGTCGAGCACCATGCGTCCGACCTGGCCGGGGAAGCGCACGGCGTACTCGGCCAGCACCTTCGAGCCGTCGCCGCGGCCGAGCGCGTTCAGCCGATCCATCCCCAGCGCCTTCCGCAGCTCGTCGAGATCGCCCGCGCCGCGCCAGCTGTCCAGCGCGGTCTGGGAGTCGTCCAGCTCGATGGCGCACTGCTGGCCGGCCTTGCGGGCGGCGTCCAGCACGTCCTGGAGGTCGCCCTGCGCCGGGTCGGCGTCGATGAGGCCGGGCCGGATGCCGGACGGCACGCACTGGACGGCGCCCGAAAGCCCGGTGCCGCGCCGGTCCACGCCGATCAGCGAGAACTTCTCCAGGAACACCGGCGGCAGTGTCGCGGCCAGCCGCGCGGCGTGGACCGTGCCCGGTTCGCCGTCGACGTCGTTGACCACGACCAGCGGCACCGGCCCGGTGCCGACCTTCAGCGCCAGCAGGCGGACCACCGAACGCCGCGCCTCGCCGGGGGCGTCGAGCGGCGCGGTGACGCGGGCGCAGGTGAAGTGGAGGCTGTCCGGGACGCCGGGGGTGCCGATCCGCTGCCGGGTGTCGTCGTCGCAGTCGGCCCACTTCAGCGACGGCGACTGCGGTTCGGCCAGCGGCGGCAGCGGCACCGACGGCGTGCCGGCCGGGGCGCCGCCGGTCGTCTTGCCGTCGTTCTCGACCAGCGCCGGGCGGACCGACGGCCCCGCGGCGCAGCCCGCGGCGGCGGCGACGGCGAGCAGCGCGACCAGGAGACGGGAACGGCGGCGGCGCACGGGCGGGGTCCTCACGTCGATCAAGGGAAGGGCACCGCCGAGCTTTCCACGGCCGGTGTGGGACGAGGGTTAGCGGGTCCGCACCACCTGGCCGCGGAACACGGCGTCGAGGTCGTAGCGGACCGGCTCCTCGAGCTGGCCGTAGCCGCACGACGCGGGTTCGCGGTCCGGCCGCCACCGCACGAACCGCGCGTTGTGCCGGAACCGCGACGGCATGCCGCCTTCGGTGTTCTCGTAAGCGACCTCGACGACGCGCTCGGGCCGCAGCGGCACCCATTCGTGCTCGGTGGCGCGCCAGCGGGTGATGCCGCCGGGGATCCGCTGGGCCTCGCCGGTGGCAAGGCCGCCCCACGGGTGGTCCTCGCCGCCGGTGATCAGCGGCGCCAGCTCTTCGGCCAGCTCGCGACGGCGTTCCTTGGGGAACGACCCGACGGTGCCGACGTGGTGGAGCACGCCCTTTTCGTCGTGCAGGCCGAGCAGGAACGAGCCGACGAGCTCGCCGGGGGCGCCGTCGACGTGCCAGCGCAGCCCGGCCAGCACGCAGTCCGCGGTGCGCAGGTGCTTGTACTTGAGCATCACGCGCTTGCCGGGGGTGTACGGCTCGTCCAGCGGTTTGCCGATGACGCCGTCGAGGCCGGCGCCCTCGAACGTCACGGAAGACGATGCAGCGGAAGCCGTCCCACTTCGGTTCGAACAGCAGGCCGCCGGAGTCCGGGATGGCCTTCGCGGGCTTGGCGAGCATCGGCTTCAGCGGCGGCTGCAGCGGTAGGGGCATGCCCGCATTCTGCGCATGTTCCCGCTTCGGTGCACGCGTTCAGACGTGTCGCCGGTAGCGCAGGAACGTGTAGCCGTCCTCGACGAGGATCGACGCGAGGTCCATCCGGCGCGGCACCGATGGCGTCCCGGCGGCGATCCGCCCGGCGCCGCCGCCCGCGAGCAGCGGCGCGACGGTCAGGCACAGCTGGTCGACCAGGTCTTCGGCGATCAGGCCGGCGAACAGCGCGGGCCCGCCTTCGCAGTCGACCCGCCGCAGTCCCCTCTCCGCGAGCAGGTTCAGGGCCTTCCGGAGATCGACGTCGTCGTCCCCGGCCCGGATGACCTCGGCGTCGAGCCCGCCGGCGTCCGCGGTGGTCGTGGTGACGACGATCGGCGGCACGTGCGTGTCCGTGAACAGCGGCGACGCCGGGTCGAGGTCTCCGGTGCGGGTCACGACGGCGATCGGCGGGACGCCGGCGAGGCCGAGACGGCGGCGGCGGTCCAGGCGTTTCGCGCTCGCGACGACCCCGCGGTAGTTCTCGGCGCGGGCGGTCCCGGCGCCGACCAGGACGACGTCGGCGAGGTCGCGGCCGAGGAGGAAGACCTCCCGGTCGGCGGCGTGCGACAGGCCCGCCGACGTCGCGTCGATCTCGACGGCGCCGTCTGCGGAGGCGACGAAGTTGACCTGCACCCAGGGCCGGGTGAGTCTCTCCGGATAGGCGTAGATCGCTTCGAGGTCCGCTTCACCCGGTGGCCACACGCTTCGCACGAAACCATCCCAGCACGAGCGTGAAGCACGTCTCTACCGGGGCATCTGCCCGCTCACCGGTGCCCGTGGCGCGGATAGGCTCTGCGACCATGCCCGCGCACCTGACCGACCGCCGACCCGAACTCGGCGCCGACGAACTCGTCACCGCGCTGGTGCCGCCGCCGCGCTTCGGCGCCGTGCGGTTCGAGACCTACCTGCCGAACCCGGACGAGCCCAGCCAGGCCGCCGCGGTCGAGGCGTGCTCGGCGTTCGCCGCGAAGGTCGGCGCCCGCCGGGAAAAGAAGCGCTTCCGGCTCTTCGGCGGCCCGGCGGCGCCGTCCGGGCCGATGGGGCTCTACCTCGACGGCGGGTTCGGCGTCGGCAAGACCCACCTGCTCGCCTCGACGTGGCACGCGGCGCCGTCGCCCAAGGCCTACGGCACGTTCGTCGAGCTGACCCACCTCGTCGGCGCGCTGGGCTTCCCCGAAGCGGTGCGGCGGCTGTCGGAGCACCGGATCCTGGCGATCGACGAGTTCGAGCTCGACGACCCGGGCGACACCACCCTGGTCACCCGCCTGCTCCAGGAGCTCATGGACGCCGGCGTGCACATCGCCGCGACGTCGAACACCCTGCCGGAGAAGCTGGGGGAGGGCCGGTTCGCCGCCGAGGACTTCCTGCGCGAGATCCAGACGCTGTCGGCCCGGTTCGGCGTCGTCCGCGTCGACGGCCCGGACTACCGCCACCGCGGCCTGCCGGACGCGCCGCCGCCCGTCCCCGAAGCCGTCCTCGAAGAGTCCGCCGCGGCACACGGAGGGTCCACTGTGGACGACTTCGACGCGTTGTGCGCCCACCTGGCGGAGCTGCACCCGTCGCGCTACGGGCGGCTGCTCGACGGTGTCACCCGGGTGCACCTGCGCGGCGTCCGCCCGGCGCCGGACCAGAACGTGGCGCTGCGGCTGGTCGCCTTCGCCGACCGGCTCTACGACCGGGCCGTCCCGGTGGTCGTCTCCGGCGAGCCGCTGCCGTCGCTGTTCACCGAGGAGATGGTGAACGGCGGCTACCGCAAGAAGTACCTGCGCGCGGTCAGCCGGTTGACGGCGCTGGCTCGCGACGCGGCACCGACCACGTGAACAGCACGACGGCGACCGCGAAGAGCGTTCCGCCCGCGACGTCGGTGAGGTAGTGGTAGCCGAGGCCGACCAGCCCGGCCGCGGCCGCCACCAGTGCCAGGACACCGAGCACGACCATGATGATGCGCCGCGTGACGAGCACGAGCACCGTGAGCACCGCGACCAGGCTGACCGTGTGCCCGCTCGGGTAGACGAGGGTGCCGTTCTTCCACCGGTCGTACAGCGGCTTCAGCAGCCAGCCCGTCAGCAGGATCGCCAGCAGCGGCGCGGCGAGCGCGAGCCCGGCGTCGACCCGGCGTCCGGCGCGCAGGCACAGGACGACGGCGAGGACGCTCAGCGCGAGCACGACGTACGGCTCGGTCGGCAGCACCAGTGCCCGGAGCGCGCCCGGGCTCAGGTGCGCGACGGCCCCCGCGGCGGCGCTGTCGACGGAGCCGGGGGCGGTCCCGCCGGCGAACGGCAGCCCCAGCAGCAGCGCGAGCAGCCCGCAGACCGCGGCCGGCACCCGGATCGTCCTCACTCGCGAGAGGGTAGCCGTGATCTCGTGGCGCACCCGTCTGCCACGATGCGGGGAAGCGGGTTTCGTACGGAGGAACGCATGCGGATCACAGTGGCGGGGGCCGGGATCATCGGCCTGAGCTGCGCGTACCGGCTGGCCGGCGCGGGACACGACGTCACGGTCGTCGCGGCGGCCGGCCCGGGGGAGTCGACCTCGGCGGTGGCCGGCGGGCTGCTGTACCCGCCGGTGCGCCGCCCGGACAAGCGGATCGTGCGGTGGACCGCGGCGACCCTCGGCGTGCTGCGGGAGCAGGAGGCGCCCGGCGTCCGGTTCCGGCGCGGCCGGATCCTGCTGGCCCAGGGGGAACCGGAGCCACAGTGGCTGCCGGCGATGGCCGACGCGGTCCGCGCCGACGACCAACTGGTCTTCACGACGGCCCTGGTCGACACGCCGGTGTACCTGACGTGGCTCCTCTCGCAGGTCGAAGCGCGCGGCGTGCGGGTCGAGTACCGGTCGCTGGCGTCGTTGACGGGCCTGGACGCGGACCTGGTGGTGAACGCGGCGGGCCTCGGCGCGGGCCGCCTGGCGGGCGACGGCTCGATGGTCCCGGTCGGCGGCCAGGTCGCGCACCTGACGGACCCGGGCCTGACGGAGTTCGTGGTCGACGAGCGGGGCCCCGGCCTGACGTACGTCATCCCGCACGGCGGCCACGTCGTGTGCGGCGGCACGGAAGAGCCGGGCCGCGGCGACACCGACCCGAACCCGGGCGTGACGGCGGACATCGTGCGCCGCTGCCGCGAGCTGGTCCCGGCGCTGGCGGAGGCGGAGGTCCTGCGGTCCGTGGTGGGCCTGCGCCCGTTCCGGCCGGTGGTGCGGCTGGAGCGGAAGGGTGACGTCGTGCACTGCTACGGCCACGGGGGAGCGGGGATCACTCTCTCCTGGGGCTGCGCCGCGGACGTCGTGGAGCTGGTCAAAGCAGCCCGATGAGTTCCGTGATCCCGCGCCGCTTCAGGTGGTCCGCGTCCCCAGCGCGGCTCTGCAGCACGAACGCCACCCGCTTCCCCTCGGCGGCCAAGGCGAAGAACCGGTCGTTGCCCCAGGTCGGGAAGAGGTCCGGGAGCACGATCGCCGTCGTGCGCGGCGCGGGCTTCGGCGGGGTCCGGTCGAATTCCGCCACCAGGTCCTTCAACGCCTGTCCCGCGGGCTTCAAGCGACGGTCGTTCGTGTACAGCCCCAGGTCGTACTCCAGGGGGTTCAGGTTCGGCACCAGCGAGGGGTTCACGTCGTGGGAGCACCACCACGTGAAGCCCAGCGTGTGCGCGGAACTCGCCGCGTTGCGGATCGAGCGGGACAGCCATTCGCCGTACCGCGGGCGGGTCGCGTCGCTGAAGTGGATCGACGGCGCCGCGCCGTCCTCCTGGATCCAGACCATGCGCGCCGGGTCCGTCGCGTACGCCTGCGCCACCTGGATGAGCCGCTCCGCGTTGTGCGTCGCGACCGCGCCGAGCGGGTCGGTCTTGAGCGTGCCGGAGAAGGACGTCCACGGGTGGATCGCCACCACGTTCCCGGCGTCGGCCAGGCCCCTCCGGGTGAAGTGCCGCCCGTCGTCCCACGGGGCCCGGTCGCAGCCGACGGTGTGCGCCTTGCCCGGCGCGACCTCCTCCGCCGTCGCGCACAGGGCATGGGCCCACGCGTCGGCCTGCGCGGGCAGCACGAACAGCCCGGCGAAGTCGTCCCAGTAGTAGTACGGCTCGTTCGACAGGTCGAAGCCGAGGAACCGCGGGTGCCGCCCGATCCGCGCGGCGAGCGCCCGCAGCAGCGTGTGCTGCGCGTCCAGCGCCGCCGGGTCGGTGAACCAGTTCACCGGCTTCGGCGAGGTTTGCAGCCAGTTCGGCGTCCAGTAGCGGGCCGAGATGTGGCCGTTGAACACCGTCACCTCGACGTCGAGCCCGGCGGCGTCCGCGTAGCCGAGGAACTGCTCCAGCCGGTCGAGCTTCTCGCCGCTGACCAGGTGCGGCTCCGGCTGGAACGCCGACCACAGCAGCATGATCCGGATGTGGTCGAGCCCGAGCGCGGCGATGTCGTCGAGGTCGCGGCGCAGGTCGGCCTCGCGCCAGTCTTCCCACATGTGGAACCAGCGCGTCGACGGCGTGTAGTTGACGCCGAGGCGGAACGCCCGGCGCCGCACCGGACCCGCGGCCGCCGCCGTGCCCGCGGCCGCCGCAGGGGGAGCCGCCGACGCCGCCAGGGCCGCGCCCGCCACCCCCGCGAGCACCGACCGCCGCTTCAGATCCGCCACGCCGCCTCCTTCACCGCCAGTTGATCACGCACATCTAGCACGGCGGGAAGCCGTTCTCCAGGGCTGACCGTGATCTTGTCCGGTCAGCTACGCGAGAAGGCGGCGTGGTCGGCCTCCGTTCGGTCGGCGTAGCGGACGGCATACGCGCCGATCGCCTCGTCGAGCTCGGAGTCGTCGGCGAAGTAGCCGGAGAGGAGCTTCGGGTGCAGCGACCGCGTGTGGGCGCGGGCGAGCAGGGCCCCGGCCAGCCTGCCGTAGTCGTCGAGGTGGTCCTTTTCCAGTTCCGCCGGGTTCAGGTCGCCCTTGAGGTTCCGGAACTGCCGGACGATGAACGGGAGCCCGCCGATGGTGGTCCAGCCGAGCAGGATGTCCGTCTCGGCCTGCACGAGCCGGGCGCCGTCGACGATCCGGCGGCCTTCGTGGCCGGCCGCGGGCAGGCCCAGGTACGGCGCCAGCGCGGGCGCCTGCGCCTGCTTCACCTGCAGCACCAGGTCTTCGTCGTCGTTGCCGTGCAGCAGGGCGACGTAGCTGCGCAGCCCGACGCTGCCCGTGCCGACCACGCGGAAGGCGACGTCGGCGAGCCGGTACCGCGCGATCAGCGTGCGCCGCGACTCGCGCAGGGTGTCCACATAGGACGTCAGTCCGGTGGCGACGGCCTCCGCGGTCGCCTCGTCGACGTGGGTGAGCACCGGCGGGTCCTCGACGAACCGGTGCCGCGCCAGGCCGGTCCGGTGGTCGTCGACGCGCTCGGTCCACTTGGCCGAGACCTTCGCGCTGTCGTTCTTGCGGGCCTTCTCGGCCGCGTCGGCGAAGTCGTCGATCAGTTCGTCCGCCCGCGCCTGCGACAGCACCGACGAGTCCGGCAGCGCGTTCCACGACCGCAGGAACGGCAGGTCGGCGAGCGCGCGGATGGTCCGCCGGTAGGACTTCACGGCGTCTTCGGCGGCTTCGCGGCAGCCGGACTCACCGATGCCGCCTTCGCGGCCGGCGAGCACGAGGCTGGCCGCGAGCCGCTTGAGGTCCCATTCCCACGGGCCCGGCACGGTCTCGTCGAAGTCGTTGATGTCCATCACGATCTTGCCCTCGGGCGTGCCGTAGAGCCCGAAGTTCGCCGCGTGCGCGTCTCCGCACAGCTGCGCGGTGACCCCGGACGACGGCGTGCCGGCGAGGTCGGCGCCCATCAGCCCGGCGGCGCCGCGGAAGAAGGTGAACGGCGACGCCCGCATCCGTTCACGGCGGAGCTCGGTCAGCTCGGGCAGCCGTCCGGCGTCGGTGGCGTCGAAGTACTGCTTCGGACTCGGCCGGTCGGCGCCGGCGGCCGCGTGGTCGTGCACGGTGGCCGGCGTCTTCTCGCGGAGGCGCTTCCCCTGTTCGTACAGCTCCGCCGGCGTCACGCTTTCGGCGCCGGCGAGCGGCCGTTCCACCCATTCCCCTGATCCCATACCGGCCCAACGTCCGGAGGGGAGGTTGTGCTCCCGGATGCCGCCGGGGCGGGAGGCTCACCCGGCGGCATCCGGTGGTTTCAGGGGCGGATCACCTCGGCGATCGCGTCGATGCCGCGGTCCAGCTCCTCGCGGGTGATCACCAGCGGCGGGGCGACGCGCAGGGTGCGTTCGTGCGTCTCCTTGCACAGCACGCCGCGGGCGGCGAGCGCCTCGGACGCCGCGCGCCCCTCCGGGCCGCCGGGAGCGATGTCGATGCCCGCCCACAGGCCGCGGCCGCGGACCTCGGACAGCCCGTTGCCGACCAGCGCCGTCAGCCGCGCGTGCAGGTGGGCGCCCAGTTCCGTGGAGCGCTGCTGGAACTCGCCCGTCTTCAGCAGGCGGACGACCGCGCGCCCGACCGCGCAGGCCAGGGGGTTGCCGCCGAACGTCGACCCGTGCTCGCCCGGCTTCAGCACGCCCAGCACGTCCCGGCGGCCGGCCACCGCCGACACCGGCAGGATGCCGCCGCCGAGGGCCTTGCCGAGGGTGTAGAGGTCGGCGCGGACACCTTCGTGGTCGAGCGCCAGCACGGTGCCGGTGCGGGCCAGCCCGGACTGGATCTCGTCGGCGACCAGCAGCACGTCGTGCTCGTCGCACGCGGCGCGGACGTCGGCGAAGTAGCCCTCCGGCGGCACGACGACGCCGGCCTCGCCCTGCACCGGCTCGAGGAGCACGGCCGCCGTGCGCGGGGTGATCGCGTCGCGCAACGCGGCCGCGTCGCCGTACTTGACGGTGACGAAGCCCGGGGTGAACGGGCCGAAGTCGGCGCGGGCGGTCTCGTCGGTGGAGAACGACACGATCGTGGTGGTCCGGCCGTGGAAGTTGGACCCGGCGACGATGATCTCGGCGGTGCCGTCCGGCACGCCCTTGACCCGGTGTGCCCACTTGCGGGCCACCTTGACCGCGGACTCCACCGCTTCGGCGCCGGAGTTCATCGGTAGCACCAGCTCGGTGCCGGTCAGCTCGGCCAGTTCGCGGCAGAAGAGCCCGAGCTGGTCGTGGTGGAACGCCCGCGACGTCAGCGTGACGCGGCCGAGCTGCGCCACGGCGGCGGCGATCAGGTCCGGGTGGCGGTGGCCGAAGTTCAGCGCCGAGTACCCGGACAGGAAGTCCAGGTAGGACCGACCTTCGACGTCGGTCACCGTCGCGCCCGAGGCTTCGGCGATCACGACGGGCAGCGGGTGGTAGTTGTGCGTGCTCCAGCGCTCGTCGAGCTCGATGAAGCTGGCGGCGGTCTCCCGGCCGGCGAACGTCGTCATGTGTTCAGGTTAGAGGCAGAACACGCAGAATTCAGCCGGGAATCGTTGCTTTCACCCGTTGTTCGTTGCGCAGTACACGGTCTTGACCCTCTGATCGCTGCGGAGCGGTGGACGCGGTCCTCGAATCCACCGAATCGCGGCTCTTCGCCGCGAAAACCGCCGCTCGAGTCGTTAACCTTCGCGGATGGCCGAGAAGGACGCAGGAAGCCGGGTCCGGGACGCGCTGCGCATCGACGGGGAGCTGCCGGACCCCGGCTCGACCCCGGTCGGGCCCGGCAAGAAGCCCAAGGCGCTGGCCAAGCTCGAGAGCGCCGGGACGCGGCTCTCCGCGCTGCAAGAGGCGCTCTACGCCGAGGGCGTCGGTGGCGGGCAGCGCCGCGTCCTGCTGGTGCTGCAGGGCATGGACACCTCCGGCAAGGGCGGCACGGTGTCGCACGTGCTCGGCCTGGTGAACCCGATGGGCGTCCGCTACGCGGGGTTCAAGCAGCCCACCGCGGCCGAGCGGCGCCACCACTACCTGTGGCGGATCCGCAAGCAGCTGCCCGCGCCCGGCCAGATCGGCGTCTTCGACCGTTCGCACTACGAGGACATCCTGGTCCCGCGGGTCTCCGGGCTGCTCACGGCGGCCGAGCGGCGCCGCCGGTACGCCGAGCTCGTCGCGTTCGAGGAGGACCTGGCCGGGGCGGGCACGACCGTCGTCAAGGTGTTCCTGCACATCTCGCCGGAGGAGCAGCTCAAGCGGCTCAAGGCGAGGCTCGAAACCCCCGAGAAGTACTGGAAGTACAACCCCGGCGACCTCGAGGCGCGGGCGCACTGGCCGGCCTACCAGGAGGCCTACGCCGACATCTTCAAGCGGACGTCGACCGCCGGCGCGCCCTGGTACGCGGTGCCCGCCGACCACAAGTGGTACCGCAACTGGGCGGTCGCCGAGCTGCTCATCGAAACCCTCGCCGAGCTGGGCCCCGAGTTCCCGGAGCCGGGCTACGACGTCGACGCGGAACTGAAGAAGCTGAAGGGTGTTGGCGCACCGGGCTGACCGTCTGAAAGAGTGCGGGCGTGACCGAAGCCGACGACCTCCCGTTCCTCCGCAAGCAGGCCCGTACCCAGCGCTTCACCCTCGGCGCGCCGAAGGAGTTCCGGGTCGCCCCGGACGGCTCCCGCGTGCTGTTCCTGCGCGCGGAGTCGGGCACCGACCCCCGGCACAGCCTCTGGTCGGCCGATCCGGCGACCGGCGCCGAGACGAAGCTCGTCGACGCCGCCGAGCTGCTGCCCGGCGAGGAGGAGCTGCCCGCCGAGGAGCGGGCGCGGCGCGAACGGGCCCGCGAAACCGGCGGCGGCGTGGTCCACTACGGCGTCGACGCGGCCTTCACCGTCGCGGCGTTCTCGCTGTCGGGCAAGCTCTACACGCTCGACCTGGCCACCGGCGAGGTGACGCTGCGCGTCGACGGCGCGGTGATCGACCCGCGGCCGGACCCCACCGGCACGCACGTCGCCTACGTGCAGAACCGGCGGCTGCACGTGCTGGAGCTGGCCACCGGCGACGACCGCGTGCTGGCCGGAGAGGACGGCGAGGACATCGCCTGGGGCCTGGCCGAGTTCATCGCCGCCGAGGAGATGGACCGCACCCGCGGCTACTGGTGGGCCCCGGACGGCCGGAGCGTCCTGGCCGAGCGCTCCGACCGCGGCCCCGTCCCGCGCTGGACCATCGCCGACCCCGCCAACCCGCAGAACCCGGCGAACGTCGTCGCCTACCCGGCCGCGGGGACCACGAACGCGCTCGTCTCCCTCGCCGTGCTCGGCCTGGACGGCTCCCGCGTGGACGTCGCGCCCGGTGACTGGGAGTACCTCGCCTCGGTGCACTGGTCGGCGGGCGGCGCGCCGCTGCTGGCCGTGCAGCCGCGCGACCAGAAGCGGATGGACGTGCTCGCCCTCGACGTCGCCGACGGCTCGACGTCGGTGCTCCACACGGCGGTCGACCAGCACTGGATCGACATCGTCGGCGGCGTCCCGGCCTGGACCCCCGACGGCAGGCTCGTCACCGAAGGCATGGTCGACGGCGACCACCGGCTGTTCGTCGGCGGCGAGGCCGTCACCCCGGCCGGGCTGCAGCTGCGGGCCGTGCTCGACGTCGGCGACGAGATCCTCTTCAGCGCGTCCGAGGCCGACCCGACGCAGATCCACGTCTTCCGGACGGAAGGTGCTTCGGTGCGCCGCCTGTCCACTGTTGACGGCGTTCACATCGGGGCGGGCTCGGCCGCGGTCACCGTGCTCTCGTCGTGGAGCCTGGACCACAGTGGCCCGCGCGTCTCGGTGCTGCGGGACGGCGCGCCGGTCGCGACGATCACGACGTCCACTGTGGACCCGGACATCGTGCCGAACCTGACCTGGCTGACGCTGGGGGAGCGCGGCCTCCGTGCGGCGCTGCTCCTGCCGCGGGGGTACGAGCCGAGCGAAGGCAGGCTGCCGGTGCTGCTCGACCCGTACGGCGGGCCGCACGCCCAGCGCGTGCTCCAGAGCCGCAACGCGTTCCTGACGTCCCAGTGGCTGGCCGACCAGGGCTTCGCGGTGCTCGTCGCGGATGGCCGCGGCACCCCCGGCCGCGGCGCGGTGTGGGAGCGCGAGATCGCCGGGCGCCTCGCCGACGTGACCTTGCAGGACCAGGTCGACGCGCTGCGGGCCGCGGCGGCCCGGTTCCCCGAGCTGGACGTCGAGCGCGTCGCGATCCGCGGCTGGTCGTACGGCGGTTACCTGTCCGCGCTGGCCGTGCTGCGGCGGCCGGACGTCTTCCACGCGGCCGTCGCGGGCGCGCCGGTCACCGACTGGTCCCTGTACGACACCCACTACACGGAGCGCTACCTGGGCAAGCCGCAGGACGAACCGGACAGCTACGCGCACAACTCGCTGATCGAGAGCGCCGCCGAGCTGAGCCGCGCGCTGCTGATCGTGCACGGGCTGGCCGACGACAACGTGTTCGTCGCGCACGCGCTGCGGCTGTCGTCGGCGCTGCTGGCGAAGGGCCGGCCGCACGTCTTCCTGCCGCTGGCGGGCGCCACCCACATGACGCCGCAGGCCGAAGAGGTCGCGGAGAACCTGATGCGCACGCAGGTCGACTGGCTGCTGCGCGAGCTGTCCGCCGTTCAAAAGGAGAACGCATGACTCGCTGGGGCATCACGATCCCGTTGACGGGCGTGCCGCTGACCGCGCACCGCGAACTGGTCGAGCAGCTGCCCGACCTGGGCTACACCGACGCGTGGACGGCCGAGACGGCGGGCGCGGACGCGTTCACGCCGCTCGTGCTGGCGTCGCAGTGGGCGCCGCAGCTGCGGCTGGGCACCGCGATCGTCCCGGTGTACACACGCGGCCCCGGACTGCTGGCGATGCAGGCGGCGACCGTGGCGGAACTCGCGCCCGGCCGGTTCGTCCTCGGCATCGGCGCGTCGTCCCCGGTGATCGTCGAGAGCTGGAACGCCGCCGCGTTCTCGGAGCCGTTCGCGCGTTCGCGGGACACGCTGCGGTTCCTGCGGTCGGCGCTGACGGGGGAGAAGGTCACCGAGAAGTACGAGACGTTCTCGGTTTCGAAGTTCCGGCTGGAGCGCCCGGCCGACCCGCCGCCGTCGATCATGCTGGCGGCCCTGCGGCCGGGCATGCTGCGCCTGGCGGCGCGGGAAGCGGACGGCGCGATCACGAACTGGCTGGCGGCCACGGACGTGCCGCGCGTGCGCGCCGAGATCGGCCCGGACGTCGAGCTGGCGGCCCGGATCTTCGTCTGCCCCACCGAGGACGCGGAGGCCGCGCGCGGGCTGGGCCGGATGCTGATCTCGAGCTACCTGACGGTCCCGGTGTACGCGGCGTTCCACGACTGGCTCGGCCGCGGCGAAGCGCTGGCCCCGATGCACGAAGCCTGGGCGGCGGGCGACCGGCAGAAAGCCAACCAGGTGATCCCGGACTCGGTCGTCGACGAGCTGGTGATCCACGGCAGCGTCGAGTCGTGCCGGGAACAGGTGCGGTCCTATGTGGACAACGGATTGACGACGCCGGTCATCGCGCTGCTCCCGACGGGCGACGATCCGTTCGAGCAGGTGCGCGGCCTGGCCCCGCGCTGACCCGGGCTCTCATGCGCCCCAATGTGGCGTTCGGCTGACCCGCTACCTGCTCACCGAGAACGTGCACGTCGTGGAGGTCAACCGACCGAACCGGCAGAAACGCCGCCAAAAGGGGAAGAGCGAC